>CAMMEG010000019.1 GCA_946495765.1 uncultured Eubacteriaceae bacterium | reverse complement strand
CCCTTTCCAGGGGAGCCCCTTCAGCCACTTGGGTACTTCTCCCCAAAGCTAAAACAAGGAAAAACAACGGAGGATCAGGGATTCGAACCCTGGCGCCGCGCTAACGACCTGCCGGTTTTCAAGACCGGACCCTTCAACCACTTGGGTAATCCTCCATATTAATATTATGCTTATTTTATAACCTTATGAAAATTACTTTCCCTTAAGGACAATATTTATTATATAAGACTTTTAACAAAATGTCAACACTTTTTTTAAAAACTTTTTCTTCCTATTATAATACCTTATTTTATATATTTATTTATAAAAATTTTTTCAAATAAATTTAATATTTTTTATAATATTAAATAATAATTTGTATAATATTATATTTATAGACAATGACTTTTTTAAGTGATATAATTTAAGAAAAAGATTTTAAGGAGGTAATGTAAATGAATATAGAACAAAAACTTATAGACAATTTTTATTCTTTAATTAAATTTGATACAACTTCTGACCATTATTCTACAACTTATCCTTCCACAACCTCTCAAATAGATTTTGCTAAAATATTAGCAAAAAAATGTGAAGAAATTGGACTTGTTGACGTTAAAATAGATAATAATGGATATGTTTTAGCAACACTTAAGGCCACTACAAATAAATCTACAAGTAAAATTGGATTTATAGCACATATGGATACAAGTCCTGACTTTTCAGGAAAAGATATAAATCCTAATCTTATAGAAAATTATGATGGTACTGATATTATATTAAAAAATATAGTTCTTTCTCCAAAAGAATTTCCTTCTTTAAAAAATTATATTGGTAAAAAACTAATTACAACAGATGGTACTACTCTACTTGGTGCTGATGATAAAGCTGGTATTGCAGAAATATTAACTGCTTTTGAATATTTAAAAAATAATCCACAAATAGAACATGGTGAAATAAAATTAGCCTTTACACCAGATGAAGAAGTAGGAAATGGCGTAACATACTTTAACGTTAAAGAGTTTGATTGTGATTTTGCTTATACAATAGATGGAGGTAAGGCAGGAGAAATAAACTATGAAAACTTTAATGCAGCAAATGCAACTATTAATATTATAGGTAAAAATGTTCATCCTGGATACGCTACTAATATTATGATAAACTCTGCTATGGTTGCAAATGAGCTTTTATCTATGTTACCAGATGAAAATCCTTCAAACACTAAAGATTACGAAGGATTTTATCATCTTACAGATATTAAAGGTAATGTAGAAAAAACTACTTTAAACTTTATTATTCGTGCCTTTGACAAAGATGAGTTTGAAAATAAAAAACAAACAATTATAAACATTGTAGATACCTTAAATAAAAAATATAACAATCTATTAAAATTAGATTTAAAAGATAGTTATTTTAATATGTATGATATTTTAAAAGATAAAATGAATATAATAGAAAAAGCTAAAAATGCAATTATAAAAACTGGCTTAACACCCATTGTTAAACCTATAAGAGGTGGTACAGATGGTGCTAGACTTTCTTTTATGGGCTTACCTTGTCCTAATATTTTTACTGGTGGTCATAATTTTCACGGTCCTTATGAATATATTTGTGTAGAATCTATGGTTAAAGCAACCCAAGTAATTATAAATATTTCAACAGATATATAATTTGTACTTGAATTTATTTTATTTGTATGATATAATGTTTTAAATTTTATGTTATAAATATAATGATAAAGGATAAAACTTTATTTGGTTACAACGAAGAGAGTTAGCCGGTTGGTGTAAGGCTAATAGAACAAATAAAAGAACCTACACCTTTTGAATATTTAAGGGTTGCTCCTTTATAGGCTTTTGAGGTAATGTTTTATTACATTATGAATTAAGGTGGTAACACGGGTATTCTCGTCCTTTGGGCTTGAATATCCGTTTTTTAATATAAATTTATAAGAAAGGAAAATTAATTATGTCTAATCAAAATGTATATGATATTTTAAAAGAAAGAGGCTTTATAGAGCAATGTACAAATGAAAAAGAAGTTAGAGAACTTTTAGGTAAAGAAAGTGTTACTTTTTATATTGGGTTTGACCCAACTGCAGACAGTTTAACAGCTGGTCACTTTTTAACAGTTATGGCAATGAGCCATCTTCAAAAAGCTGGTCATAGACCTATTGCTCTTGTTGGTGGAGGTACTGGTATGGTTGGTGATCCTTCTCATAGGACTGATATGCGTCAAATGATGACATTAGATACTATCGAACATAATGTAAATTGCTTTAAAAACCAGTTATCCCGTTTTATAGAGTTTAGTGAAGACAAAGCTATTATAGTCAACAATGCACAGTGGCTTAGAAAATTAAATTATATAGATTTTATTAGAGATGTAGGTGTTCATTTTTCTGTAAATCGTATGCTGACAGCAGAATGTTTTAAAAGTAGAATAGAAAAAGGGCTTTCTTTCTTTGAATTTAACTATATGATTATGCAAAGCTATGACTTTTTAGAACTTAACAGAAGATACAACTGTAAAATGCAACTTGGTGGTAGTGACCAATGGTCTAATATTATAGGAGGTGTTGAGCTTATAAGACGTATGGATCAAAAAGAAGCTTATGGTCTTACGTTTAAACTTTTAACAACTAGCGACGGTGTTAAAATGGGTAAAACTCAAAAAGGTGCAGTATGGCTTGACCCTAAAAAGACAACTCCTTATGAATTTTATCAATATTGGAGAAATGTGGCTGATAATGACGTTGAAAAATGTTTAAGTCTTTTAACATTTTTACCTATGGACGAAATTAGAGCTCTTGGTGCTTTAGAAGGTAGTGAAATAAATAAGGCTAAAGAAATTTTAGCATATGAGGTTACTAACATTGTTCACGGTGAGGAAGAAGCTAAAAAAGCTCAAGAAGCCTCTAGAGCATTATTTGCTGGTGGTGTATCTGGTGGTTCTATCCCTACTACAAATATGGACAAGTCTAATTTTGAAAATGGATTTAATATATTAGATATTTTAGTATATCTAAAACTTGCTCCTTCTAAAAGTGAAGCAAGAAGACTTGTTCAACAAGGTGGTATTAAAGTAAATGATATAAAAATAGAAAATATTGAACACAACATTAATATTAAAGATTTTAACGAAAATAAAATTTTAATACAAAAAGGGAAAAAAGTATTCCATCAAGTTGAAATTATCTAATAAGACTGTATTCATTTTAAATACTATTAATTCATACACCATTACTTTTTTACATATAATTTATTAAAAAGGTAATGGTGATTTTTATGGCTCGTATAGAAGATTTAAAACAAAAAGAAGTTATAAATATACAAGATGGTTCAAGGCTTGGTTTTGTATCTGATGTAGATATAAATATTAAAACTGGCTGTATAATAAACATAATTGTAGATGGCCCTTGTAAAGTTTTTGGACTTTTTGGTAAGGATACAGAATATATCATTGGTTGGTGTGATATAAAGAAAATTGGCGATGACATTATTTTAGTAGACGTAGATGTAGACTGTGTGTTAAAAGATGTAAAATAGGAGGTAAAATATGATAACAAAAGAAAATATTTTAGAAGAAATACAAAGTTTTATAAATATAGATTATTTAATAAAAGCCATTATAAGTAATCCTATTAAAAAAACACAAGATTTTCCCCAAAAAATTGATATTAAAAAAATTATGATAAAAAATAAACCTTGTTTTCAATTTTCTTATTATATAGATAAAAAAGTTATCCACGAAAATATAGAAGATAGTTCTATAATATTAAAAAAAATAATAGAACTTATGGAAAATAATTTTAAACAATGCGATATAATATCAAATAATACTCTTACTTTATTAATGAATAAAAAATGTAATTTTAAAATAACAGGCGTAAAAAAATCTACAAATATAGATATTACCCCTCAAAGCCATAATAAAACTAAAAATTACATTTTAAAAGATGGTGAATATATAGACTGGCTTTATAAATTAGGAGTTATAGACAAAAATGGTATAGTAGTTAGTCATAAACAAAAAAAATTTAGACAAATAAATAAATTTTTAGAGATGCTTAAAGACATTGAAGAAAATTTACCTAAAAATGCTAAAATAATAGATATGGGCTGTGGCAAAAGTTATCTTACCTTTGCTATGTATTATTATTTTAATATTATAAAAGAGAAAAATGTTACTATACATGGATACGACTTAAAAAAGGATGTAGTAGAAAATTGTAATAAACTAGCTAAAGAATTTAACTTTAAAAACTTAAAATTTTTTAATGAAGATATACAAAATATTGATAAAGATGAAAATATAAATATGATAATATCTCTACATGCTTGTGATATAGCAACAGATTATGCTATATATTTTGGTGTTAAGCTTAATTGTAATGTTATATTAAGTGTGCCTTGTTGTCAACACGAACTTTTCAATCAAATAAAAAATGACACTCTTTCTTCTATGCTTAGTTATGGAATATTAAAAGAGCGTTTTTCTTCTCTTTTAACAGATACTTTAAGAGCTGATGCACTAAAGTTATGTGGATATAAAACAAACATAATTGAATTTATAGATATGGAACATACTCCTAAAAATATAATGATTAAGGCTATAAAAAATAAAAATTTTCAAAGAAATATTAAAAATATTGAAAATTTTGAAAGATTAATATATAATTTTAATATAAATCCTACTATATACAAATTATTAAAGGACTATTTTAATTAATAATTTTTTTAGTACGGATGTATTAAAAACCAGCTATCTCTATTATTTTACTTCAATAAAAATAAAAAACCATTTATAATTTTTATTTTGAAAAATAAAGTCATAGCTTAATTATAATTAATATTTTTTAAGGAGAGAATACTATGTTATTATCAACATTACAAACAGTTCCTAATAAAAACTTTGAGATTTTAGGATTAGTAACTGGTAGTACAGTTCAATCTAAACACTTTGGTAAAGATATTGGTGCTTCTTTTAAAACTATTGTTGGTGGTGAACTTAAAGGATACACAGAAATGTTAGAAGATGCTAGAAAACAATCAACAGAACGTGTTATACAACAAGCTAAAGGTCTTGGTGCAGACGCTATTATTGGTATTCATTATTCATCAAGTACTATTATGCAAGGTGCTTGCGAAGTACTATGCTATGGTACAGCAATAAAATTTATTTAATATAAATATAAATAAATTACAAAGCAAATTTATTATTAATAAAAGTAATATTCTTTTTTTGTGTATAAACCCTTATATTTGGTATCAAAATGGCTGTTTATATTGTTATACTATCTATATGAAGACCTTTTATAATCATAATTAAGAAAAATGGTGAAATTTATAAATATAAAGGAAAAATGTAAAAACTCAATTTAATAATCTTTTCAAATAATATAAAATACCCTCTATATAATAACAGAGGGTTTATATTTTTATTTATAATAATTATTTTAAACTTATTATTAATTTATATTTATAAAAATAGAGTTTAAATAAAAACTAGATTAATTTAACTTTATTTTTTATTAAATAATAGTAAAATTTAAAATTATTATATAGTAAAAAATTATATAGTAATATAAAATCTAAATATTGTATCTAATAAACAAACTTTACAATAATTTATATTTGAAAGTTTATTTATTTTCCTATATATTTAGTTTATATAAAACTAATAACTTTTAATTCTTTTATTACATCTCCTGCTATAATAACTGTTATAGCACTAGTAGCTATACCTATTAAATCATTTGCATTTGATATATAAATATATTTAGTATTTTAATAATATTACTACTACATTTTACAATAAATTTTTACCCAATACTTCTCTAACCTTTGGTTCTTACATAAGCTATTGCTATAGTCTCTGCACAACCTATAACAACAATTCTTCTTTATGATATTTGTAAATAATAGTTATATAATCTTTTTTCCATATATTAACCATCTTTATTTAGCCACATTACCAACTCTATTTAAAATATCCCACGTTCTTGAAAAAGGTGGAGAATAACAAAAATCCATCATACCTAACTGCTCTGTTGTAAGTTTTGCATATATAGCTACAGCAAGAGCATTAGTTCTTTGTACTGCATCTTTTTTACCTACTACTTGAGCTCCTAATATTACTTTTGATTCAGCATTGTATATAAGTTTAATAGCTATTGCCTCTTGCCCTGGATAATAATCTGTTTGATTCTTGTCTGTAACAAAAACAGTCTTAAAATTAATTCCTAAATTACTAGCTTCATTTTCTGTAAGTCCAGTTCTTCCTGCCTCCATTTCTAAAACTTTTATACAAGCAGACCCTAAAGACCCTTCATATTCTAAGTTTTTACCACCAAGATTTTCTCCTACTACACGTCCAAACTTATTAGCAACTGTTGCTAAAGGTATATAAGAAGGTTCTGATTTTAAAATATGAGTAACTGTTGCACAATCTCCAGCACTATATATGTCTTCAATAGAAGTTTTTCCTTCTTTATCTACAATAATAGCACCATTTTTAATCATTCTTATTCCAGTATCTTTTAAAAATGAAGTATTAGGTCTTACACCTGTAGCTAAAATAACTAAATCAGCATCTACTTCCCCGTTTTGTGTAACAACTTTTGTTACTTTACCCTCACCTTTAAGTTCTGTTACTGTGCTACTTAAATATAAATTAACACCTTTATTTCTAAGTTCTTGTTCTAATAAATCTGTAACTTCCTTATCAAATACTTCTTTTAATATTCTGTCTTCTAATTGAAAAACAGATACTTCTTTTTTATACTCTCTAGCTGCCTCTACTGCTTCAAGCCCTATAAATCCTGCTCCTATTATAGCAACTTTTTTAATAGAGTTATCTTTCATTTTTTCTTTTAAAATTTTGCCATCTTCCATAGATTTAAGTGTATGAACATTATCTATATTAAAGTTTTTAATAGGTGGGATAATAGCTGATGCACCTGTAGCTATCATTAATTTATCATAATTATCTTCAAATATTTTATCTGTTTTTAAATTTTTTACAGTGACTTTTTTATTTTTTGTATCTACTCCTATAACTTCATGTTCTACACTTATATCTATACCTGTTTCTCTAAACTTTTCTGGACTTCTTGCTATCATTTGATTTTCGTTATCAAAAAAACCACCTACAAAATATGGAAGTCCACAAGCACCAAAAGAAACAATAGGTGTTTTCTCATATACCTTTATTTCTGCTTCTTTGTCAAGCCTTCTAAGCTTTGCTGCTGCACTCATTCCTGATGCTATACCACCAATTATTATAATTCTCATTTACAACACCCTTTCTTATATAAAACTCTTCTAATGTTATATTAGCACCCTTATCATAGACAAAGGTGCTAATGTAGTTAATAATTATTGTCATATGTATTAAACTATTTACTCATATCCTTATAATGTTCCATATTTAATTGTCCTAATGTTTTATCAACAATAAGAGCATTTGTCATAGAACCTGTAACATTAAGTAAAGTTCTTCCCATGTCAATAATAGGATCAATTGCTAATATAGGGCTAATACTTGGAAAAAGGCTAGCCATACCTACACCAGATAGAGCAACTGACGCTGCCATTGTTGCAGTACCTGGTATACCTGCTATACCAAAAGAACCAATTACTATAACAACTAATGCCATTACTATAAATGTAATATCCATAGGTGTACCTGTAATGTTACATACAAAAACTAGAAGTAAAGCAGGGAATATACCAGCACATCCTTGCATACCAGCTGTTGTACCGAATCCTCCTACAAAACTAGCTGTACCATCATTAACTCCCATCTTATCTACTAAAGTTTCAATAGTTAGAGGTAAACATCCAACGCTAGAACGTGATGTAAATGCTAAAACCATAACTGATATACCTTTTTTAAGATATATTATAGGATTAATTCCAAATAAAGATATAGCTATAAGTTGAATTATAAACATAATTATAACTGAAACATATAAAGCAATTATAAATATCCCTACTTCTTTAATACTTTCAATTCCTCTTTGTGCAATTGTATTTGCAAGAAGTGCGATAACTGCATATGGCATCCATTTAATAATTGTCATAGCAATACTCATAATTATTTTTTGTAAAGCATTAATTAAATCAATAAATGGTTTAACAATATCCATATATTTTTTAGTCATTCGTTTAGTAGCAATACCAAAAAAGGCTGATATAATAACAAGTGCTATAATATTAACATCTACCATTGCTTGAGCTGGATTAGAAGGTATTAATCCTCTTAAAGTATCAACAATAGTTTTAACTTCTTTTATTTCAGCACTTCCTTGTTCAACAGTCATACTACTTCCAACTTTAAATAGCATACCTACTGCTAAACCAACTATTACAGATATAGAAACCATTATCACTGTTACTGTAAGTGTTTTCTTAGCAAGATTCCCTATATCAGCACCATCTTTCATATTTATAATAACATGAATAATGGAAACCATAATTAATGGTATAACAAGCATTCTTATTAAATCAATAAATCCATTACCAAATAAACTATACCATTTAGTTGTTTCTACAACAAAGTTTATTTCCATAGGGTCTTTAGCAAATCCTGATACTACTTGTATAATAATACCAAGTATAAGTCCTATTACTGTTGCAGTAATCATTCTAGTAGAAAATGGGACTTTTTTCTTTTCAATCATTTTCATACCAAAGAAAAGGCAAAACAGAATAAGAATAAAAATTATAGTTTTTAACTCACTAATCATTAAAAATTCTTTAAAAAATACTGAGTCCATAAATTTTCCTCTTTCCTTTAATAAATTTCATAGTTAATAATATATTAACATTTTTATTTGTTTTTGTCAATAATATATATTTTTTAACTTTAAGTTTACATTTAATTTGTTATTTTATTATAATCTTTAATTCTATTTCATTTTAATTTATAGTAAAAGTTTTTATATATTCTTACTTATATTAATATATTTAATTTTTTTATTTTAAAAATAATATTTATTATAATTTTTAGTATTTATACTTGTTTATGACAAAAAAATATATTATAATATAATAAATAAAATATATAATGAAGGTGGAGGAACAATGAACTGGTATAAAAATATTAGCCTTAAATCTAAATTTGCAATAATGTTAACTATTACAGGTTTATTAGTTGTCATTTTAGGTCTATATTCAGCTGGAGAATTAGATAAATCTAATAAAAAATTTAAAAATGAAGTAACGTCTAACCAAAATATAACTATTAGTATCATAGATTCTATTCAAGATATTATAAATATTAGATTTACAGCATTTCAAATTGAATTTTCATCTCTTGCTAATGGTGATTATGATACTGCTAGAGATGAACTTACAAAATCATATGAAATTGCTAAAAAGTCATTAAATGACTATATAACATTTGTACAAGATTTCTCTCAAGATCCAAACAAAGATAGAACTGAGCTATTAGAAAATAGTAAAAAAGCTTTAGAATTATTAAAAGAATACTATGATGGAAATATAAATTATGTTAATTTAAAAGAACAAGGTAGATATAATGAAGCTACTGAACAAGATAATGCGACTACACCTATAGTAGAAGAGTTACTTAGTATAGTATATTCTTTACCAAATATAACATTTATTAATATGGTGTCTGATTTAGACAAATCTTCTGAAAATATGAGAGCATCTGCCAGAGGTGTATTAGTTTTAACTATAATAATTTTAATCGTATTATCTACATTCGTGTTTACATTAGCTAAATCTATAAGAAAACCAATAGAAAAAATTAAAAATGCTGCTCATCAAATTTTAGAGGGTAATTTAGATTTAAATATAAGAACTAACAATAAAGATGAACTTGGAGATTTATCAAATACAATAGCTAATATGTCTGGTACTATACAATGTATTATAGATGATATCAGCAGTCTTTCTGAACAATTAGAATTAGGTAATACTAGTTATAGAATAAATACTATTAAATATAGAGGTGTGTTTAAGGATGCTACAGAAGGTATTAATAATGCTACTAATGGTTTAATACAAGATGCTTTATATGTGGCTAATAATATTAAAGAAATAGAAAATGGTGTATTTGATAATGAGATTAAAGAACTTACTGGTGATAAGGCTATATCTACTAATGCACTAAAAAATATTCAATTAACATTAAAATCTCTTTCTGGTGAAATAAACGCTCTTATAAACGCTGCTATAAATGGTAATTTAGAGTATAAAATAGATAGTAAAGAATATAGTGGACAGTGGAAACAAACAATAGATGGATTAAATACATTTGTAGAAAGTGTTGTTGTACCTATTAAAGAAACTCAAAATGCCCTTAATCAGTTTTCTCTTGGTAACTTTAATCATAGAATAACAAATGAATATAAAGGTGAATTTAACAATATTAAACAAACTGTAAATTATACTGCAGAAACAATTGAATCTTACATATCAGAAATATCTAATATACTTAATGAAATGGCAAATAAAAACTTTGACGTTTCTATTGATAGAGAATATTTAGGTGATTTTAAAACTATACAAAAATCTGTAAACTTAATTGTTGAAAATCTTAATATTCTTACAAAAGATATTATATCTTCTGCTGAACAAGTATCTGCTGGATCTAGACAAATTTCAGAATCTAGTATTTCTCTAGCAGAAGGTGCTACTGAACAAGCCGAATCTGTTGAAAAACTTAATATTATTATTAAAACAATTTCTAAACAAACAAAAGAAAATACAGAAGACTCTAATAAAGCTAATCAATTAGCTATAGAAACAAGAGAAAATGCCTCTAAAGGTAATGAACAAATGAACAACATGCTTGTAGCTATGGAAGATATTAATACCGCTTCTAGTAGTATATCTAATATAATAAAAGTAATAGATGATATTGCTTTTCAAACCAATATACTTGCACTTAACGCCGCTGTAGAGGCAGCTCGTGCTGGTGAGCATGGAAAAGGGTTTGCTGTTGTTGCTGAAGAAGTTAGAAATCTCGCCACTAGAAGCCAACAGGCTGCTAGAGAAACTACCGAACTTATAGAAAGCTCTGTTCAAAAAGTAGAAGAAGGTTCTAAAATAGCTAATCAAACTGCCGATGCTTTACTTACTATTGTAGAACAAATAGAAAATATATCTAAACTTATAGAATCTTGCGCAAAATCTTCAGTTACTCAAGAAAACTCTATATATCAGGTTACAGAAGCTATAGCTAAAATATCTACTGTTACACAAAATAATACTGCTACAAGTGAAGAATCTGCTGCTGCTTCTGAAGAGCTTGCTAGCCAAGCAGAAGTATTTTATTCTTCTGTTGCAGACTTTAAATTAAAAAATGATAATAAAAACCTAAATAATAGTATTAACAATAATAAATCCAAAAATTTAACGTATGATACTGAAACTGAAAAATTAAAAAATGAGAATACTACTCAAAATTTAACTAAATCTACAGATAAAGTTATTAAAAATATCGACTTAGCCTCTGATGATTTAATAATATTAGACGATAATTCAGATATTATAATCAATGAAAGTTTAGATTTTGGTAAATATTAAAAAATAATTATAATCTTACTTTAAAAGTCAATACTACTTGTTTTTAAATGAGTAATATTGACTTTTATTAACAATTAATATATTAAGGAGATAATATATGATTTTTGAATATAATATAAATACTGATAAAGAAGGATTTTATAATATTACTTCATATGTAAAAAATGCTGTAACTAAATCTAATATATCTAATGGTTTGTGTGTTATTTATTGTCCTCATACAACTGCTGGTATTACTATAAATGAAAATACAGATAAAGACGTTGAAAGAGATATTTTAAAAGGTCTTGAAGACAACTTTTATAATAGAGATAGCTTTAAACACTTTGAAGGTAATTCTGATGCACATTTAAAATCTACTGTTGTTGGAGTTAGCGAAACTATTATAATAAATAACGGAATACTTGTTTTAGGTAGATGGCAAGGTATATACTTTTGTGAATTTGATGGACCTAGAAATAGACAATTTTATATAAAAATACTATAATTTTATATTTACAATTTAAATTCATAATGATATAATTATATAGATTTAATATAATTTTAGGAGGTTTAATATGAATAGTAAATCTCAAAAAGATGATTATACTAATAAACAAGAAATTTTTAAAAATATAGATGAAAAATCTAATATTACAAAAGGTCAAAAAATAAAAAGAGAATTAATAGATATTATAAAAACTATTGTTATTGCTATTGTAGTGGCTTTTATTATTACTAACTTTATAATTGTAAATGCTATTGTTCCTACTGGCTCTATGAAAGATACTATTATGCCAAATGATAGACTGATTGCTTTTAGATTATCTTATTTATTTTCATCCCCTCAGAGAGGAGATATAGTAGTATTTAAAGCACCAGATGATGAAGAGACACTATATGTAAAAAGGATAATTGGTATGCCTGGTGAAACTATAAATATACTTGATGGTAAGGTTTATATAGATGACAATGAGCAACCTTTAAATGATGAGTATATTATGGAAAAGATGTTAGGTAGTTTTGGTCCATATGTAGTTCCTGAAAATAGCTATTTTATGCTAGGTGACAATAGAAATGATTCCCAGGATTCTAGATATTGGAAAAATGCTTTTTTACCAGAAGATAATATATTAGGTAAGGCTATATTCAAATATTATCCTAAAATAGAGCCTCTATGGAATAAATAATTATATAAAGATAAAAATATATAAACCTTGTAGATAATTTTAATAGGAGGTATAAAATATGAAACAAGCAACAAAAGATATGAGAGTAAATGAAATATTAGAATTAGATCAAGGAGTATTCCCTATTATGATGAATGCTGGTATGCATTGTTTAGGTTGTCCTTCTTCTCAACTGGAAACATTAGTAGAAGCTTGTGAAGTCCACAATCTAGACTGTGATGAGCTCTTAAATAACATAAATAAATATTTAAAAACTTTATAATAATATTAAAAACTCTAGTTATTAATAACTAGAGTTTTTAATATTATTATAAAAAATTATTTTAAACAATATTTATCACATAAACTTTTAAATTTTTCTGTATCTTTAAATCTATTAAAATCTATATTTTTATCTTCTAAATTTTCATAAGTTTCTTGTAAAAAATGAGGAATGTTTTTAGATAAAATATCACATATAGGTTTTCCTAATCTTGTGTTATTTTCTTCAAAGCTACCATCTACACTAAATTCATAAACATCTACTATTTTACCATCTACCATTTTTCTTTTACCCATAAATCCAATCATAGCCACTTGGTGCCTACCACAAGAATTAGGACAACCAGATATATGAATTTTAGGTAATAAATCTTTATTAAGATTATTTTCTTTAAAATGGATTATAATACTATTTAGTAAATCTTGACTTTGTGCTAAACCAATTTGACAAATAGGAACACCAATACAACTTAAACTTTGTGATAATTTAGTTGTTTGATTAAAATGTTTGCAAATTTCTAAAAGTATTTTAGCTTCTTTAGCATCTAAGTTATTTACATAAAAGCTTTCTTCCATAGTAGCTATTAAAGATATATATTTATTACTACTAGTATTTTTTATAAAATCAATAATATTATTAAAATCTTTTGAAAATATAATACCACCTATAGGTTTTATTATAATAGTATACCTTCCCTTTTGCTTTTGTTCTATAATATTATTATTTTCTTCTAACATTCCTTCATTTCCATCTGGAATAATTGTTTCTTGAGGGTCTTTTATATCTAAATCTTTATTTTTAGATTTTTCTATATAGCTATTATATAACTTTAAAAACTCGTCATTTCCTTTTTCTTGTAAAATATATCTTATTCTAGCCTTGTTTCTATTTTCATAGTTACCATTTTCTTTAAAAAGCTCTACTAAAGCATCTACATAATATAAAATTTTTGTTGTTTCTATTAAATATGGTAACTCTAATCCAACCTGAGGATTTTTACCAAGTCCCCCTGCTACAAAAACCCTAAAATATTTTTGTCCATCTTTTATAGTAGCTAAAAATCCTAAATCTGTTAAAGTTGTATTAGATAAATTGCTTTTTCCATTAGAAAATCCTACTTTAATTTTTCTAGGCAATACATAAGTATCCATTCTTTGTAAAAAATAGTCTGAAGTATAATGAGCATAAGGTGTTACATTAAAAGCCTCACCCTTTTCTACATTAGAAAGTGGAGAAGAAGTTACATTTCGAGGAAAATTACCTCCGCTTCCATAACCTATTAAATCATTTTTTACACATTCTTTAAAAATGTCTAAAACAGAGTCTAAAGATAATCTATGAAGTTGTATAGCCTGTCTTGTTGTAGGGTGTATATTATCAATATTATATTTTTTAATAAACCCTTGTAAAATTCCAATAGATTTAGAAGTAAATACACCTGATGGTATTTTTATACGAATCATAAAGGATTCTCCTCCACGTTCTGCATATATTCCAAACTTACCAGACATTTTTTTAAAATCGTGCATAGTTATTTCTCTTTTTAAAAATTTATTGCCTTGTTCTCGCAATATTTCCATTTGTTCATCTAAAAAACATTTTAAATTTGACATAGTATATATTTAGCACTAATTGCTAAATTTCCTCCTTTATAAACCTTTATATTTTAATTATAATATTTCTACTTTAAAGTTGAAATTATAGTAATGATAACCACAAATATAAAAATTTATTACAAATTTTATTTTAATTAATAAAAATATATTGACAAAATAGATTATTATATATAAAATCATATTATTAAATGCTATGAAAAAGAGGAGTAAATATTGGCAGGCAGAAGAGAGAGTTATCCATAGGCTGTAAGATAACTTTGCATATGTAATATTGAAGGTAGCTTTTGAGCAGATAGACTGAATTTTAGTAAGTCTATACGAGTAGCTTTCGTTAAAGGCTTTTGAGTGCTTGCATTTTTGCTTGAAATAAGGTGGTACCACGATGCTTTCGTCCTTTGTTGATGAAGGCTTTTTTTATAATTAATTATTAAATAAGTATAATTAAAGTAGGTGATATTATTAAAATATTAGCTTTAATATTCGTAATATTAGGTATAATAATTATATTAAAATACCTTTTTAAAAGCAATAAACCTAGTGAAAATATAGATAAGTCATTCCTTGAAGATATAAAAAGTGATGATAATATAGAAGATACATCTCAAGAAGAAGATAAATATTTAACCGAAATGTTTTCTGATAAAGGTAGTATCTTTTTAATGATATGTTTATTTTTATTTTTTATAGCAATTATACTATATATATATTTTAGGAGGTTTTTTAAATGAAAAAAGAACTAGAAAAAAACTATAATCCTTCTATTGAAGAAAGGATTTATAAAAATTGGTTAGAAAAAAAATACTTTCATGCAAAGGTAGATAAAAATAAAACTCCATATACAATAGTTATTCCACCCCCAAATATTACTGGTCATCTTCATATGGGACACGCTCTTGACAATACTTTACAAGATATACTTATTAGGTGGAAAAGAATGCAAGGATATAGCGCTCTTTGGCTACCAGGTACAGACCACGCTAGTATATCAACAGAAGTTAAAATTATTGATAAATTAGCTAAAGAAGGTATAACAAAAGAAGATTTAGGAAGAGAAGAATTTTTAAAAAGAGCGTGGAAATGGAAAGAACAGTATGGTAGTACAATAGTAAACCAGTTAAAAAAATTAGGTAACTCTTGTGATTGGGATAGAGAACGCTTTACTATGGATGAAGGTTTATCTAAAGCTGTTACAGAAGTTTTTGTGAGACTTTATGAAAAAGGATATATTTATAAAGGAGAAAAGCTTATAAACTGGTGTCCTAACTGTCAAACAACTATATCTGACGCTGAAGTAGACCACGAAGATAAAAATGGCTTTTTTTGGCATATAAAATACCCTATTAAAGATACGGATAAATTTTTACAATTTGCTACTACTCGTCCTGAAACTATGCTTGGTGATACTGCTATTGCTGTAAATCCTAATGATGAAAGATATAAAGATTTTATAGGTAAAACTTGTATAGTACCTTTTGTTAATAGAGAAATACCTATTATTGCTGATGATTATGTAGATATTGAGTTTGGTACTGGTGTTGTTAAAATAACACCGGCTCATGACCCTAATGACTTTGAAGTTGGTCAAAGACATAATCTTCCTAAAATAAACATATTAAATGATGATGGCACTATAAATGAAAATGGTGGTAAGTTTAATGGTTTATATAGATATGATGCTAGAAAAGAAATAATAAAAGAACTTGATAAACTTGGACTTTTTGTAAAAGAAGAGGCTATTAATCACTCAGTAGGTACACACGAACGTTGTTCTCACGTTATAGAACCTCTTATTAAAAGTCAATGGTTTGTAAAAATGGAAGAACTTGCAAAACCAGCTTTAAAAGCATATTATGACAATGAACTTCGATTTATACCAGATAGATTTGGGAAAATATATACTCATTGGCTTGAAAATATAAAAGACTGGTGTATATCTCGTCAACTTTGGTGGGGTCATAGAATACCTGCTTATTATTGTGAAAAATGTGGACATATAGAAGTAGCTAGAGAAATGCCTAATTCTTGTTCTAAATGTAATCATACTGTTTTAATACAAGATGAAGATACGTTAGATACTTGGTTTAGTTCGGCTTTATGGCCGTTTTCTACTCTTGGCTGGCCTGATAAAACAGAGGATTTAGAATATTTTTATCCTACAAATGTGCTTGTTACTGGATATGATATAATTTTCTTTTGGGTTGTTCGTATGGTATTTTCTGGTCTTGAACAAATGAACCAACTACCATTTAAAGATGTTTTAATTCACGGTCTTGTTAGAGATTCTGAAGGTAGAAAAATGAGTAAATCTTTAGGAAATGGTATAGACCCATTAGAAGTTATAGAAAAATATGGTGCTGATGCTTTAAGACTTATGCTTACCTCTGGTAACTCTGCTGGCAACGATTTAAGATTTTATTGGGAAAAAATAGAAGCTAATAGAAACTTCTTAAATAAAATATGGAATGCTACTCGTTTTATACTAATGAACATAGAAGATGAAGATTTATCAAATATATCTTTAGATAGCCTTACAGACACAGACAAATGGATTTTATCTAAGTGTAATACTCTAACTAAAGAAGTAACTCAAAATTTAGAAAGCTATGATTTAGGTGTAGCTTTGTCTAAAATTTATGACTTTATATGGGATGAATATTGTGACTGGTATATAGAAATGGTTAAGCCACGTCTTTATAACAGAGAAGATGAAACAAGAAAAAGTGCTTTATATACATTAAAAACAGTTCTTATAAACTCTTTAAAACTATTACACCCATTTGCTCCTTTTATAACAGAAGAGATTTTCACTTCTGTACAAAATAAAGAAGAAACTATTATGCTATCTAAATGGCCAGAATTTAAAAAAGAATTAAACTTTATAAAGGAAGAAGAAACAATTGAAATTATAAAAACTGCCGTAAAAGGTATTAGAAATATAAGATCAGAAATGAATGTTCCTAATTCTAAAAAAGCTCAAATAATAATTTCTTCAAATAATAATTTAGTTAATAATACATTTAAAAAAAGTGAGAATTTCTTTAAAACATTGGCTTTTGCTAGTGATATTATTATAGAAGAACATAAAAATGCTCCACAAGGCGCTGTATCTGTTGTTATACCTAATGGTGTTTTATACATGCCATTTGATGAACTCGTAGATATAGAGAAAGAATTAGATAGACTTAATAAAGAAAAAGAAAAGCTTATAAAAGAAGTAGAACGTGTTGAGAAAAAACTTTCTAATGAAGGTTTTATATCTAAGGCTCCAGAAAAGGTTATATTAGAAGAAAAAGATAAAATGAACAAATATAAAGATATGCTTGAGAAAGTTAAAGAACAAATTAAATCTTTAAAAAAATAATATATTTATAAAAAATGTAAGGGTATAACTCTTACATTTTTTATATTACCTATAATTATAGGTAATATATGATAATAAAACTATATAAATAATTAATAAATATTAATTATAATGTATTAATAAATACAATATTTATGTATTAAAATATAACAAATACACAAAATATAGATTTTTTATTTATATGAGTGCAATACTATTCATTTTATGTTATAATATTTCTATTAAAAAGAAAAGGAGATGATAAATAATGACTAGTTTTATGGAAAACTTCGCTAATATATTAGGTAATATGAGTGATTTTTTATATACCTGGATATTAGTAGCACTTCTTATTATTGCCGGTTTATATTTTAGTATTAGAACTAATTTTGTGCAAATAAGGTTATTGCCAGAAGCTTTAAGAGTTATTCTAGAAAAGAAATCAAGTTCTGGTATATCCTCATTTCAAGCCTTAATGATTTCTACTGC
Organism: uncultured Eubacteriaceae bacterium; assembly: GCA_946495765.1. Lineage (GTDB taxonomy): Bacteria > Bacillota > Clostridia > Lachnospirales > CAG-274 > Tyzzerella. Next base: position 5,967 of record CAMMEG010000019.1, on the reverse strand, counting down.
ATCTCGTGTTGGTACTGGTAATATTATTGGCGTAGCTCTTGCAATAGGAACAGGTGGCCCTGGTGCAGTTTTTTGGATGTGGCTTCTTGCTATAATAGGTAGTGCTTCTGCCTTTATAGAAAGTACACTCGCTCAAATATATAAAACAAAAGATGGAGATGGATTTAGAGGTGGCCCTGCATATTATATACAAACAGCATTAAAAAGTAGGCCTCTTGGTATTCTTTTTAGCATATTTTTAATAGCTTGTTTTGCTTATGGTTTTAATGCTTTACAAGCATTCAACATTGGAGATTCTTTAAAATATTATTTTCCTAATTATTCTAATAGTATAATTCCAATTATCCTTGGTATTATTTTAGCTATATTAACTGGTATTATTATATACGGAGGTGTAAAAAGGATAGGTATTATTACTTCTGGTATAGTCCCTGTTATGGCTTTAATATATATTGGTCTAGGTTTATTTATAACTATAAAAAATATAAATCTTTTACCTGGTGTTTTTAAAAATATATTTATAGAGGCCTTCAATTTTGAGGCTATATTTGGTGGTGGTGTTGGCTCATTTACAAGTTCTTGTGTTATGCAAGGTATAAAAAGAGGACTTTTTTCTAATGAAGCTGGTATGGGTTCTGCTCCTAATGCTGCCGCAACAGCCTATGTATCTCATCCAGTAAAACAAGGTCTTGTACAAATGTTTTCAGTATTTATAGATACAATATTTATATGTTCAACTACTGCTATGATTTTATTGTGCTCTGGTGTTTCTGAGGGTAATGGTATACAATTTGTTCAAAATGCTGTAAGAGCAAATTTTGGAGAGTTTGGTATACATTTTATATCAATAGCTATATTTTTATTTGCTTTTAGCTCACTAATAGGTAACTATTACTATGCTGAATCTAATATTAAATTTATTAAAGATAATAAAATAATTTTAAATATATTTAGAATAACTTGCCTAATAATGATTTTCTTTGGTACACAAATGAGCTTAGATGCTGCTTGGAACTTAGCTGATTTTCTTATGGGTATTATGGCAATATTAAATATTATAGCTATATTATTATTAAGCAAAATAGCTATTAAATGTCTTAAAGATTATTCTAAACAGAAAAAAGAAGGTAAAAATCCTGTTTTTAAAGCTAAAGATATTGGAATTAATAATACAGAATATTGGAATTAATATAAAAAGGGTTGATTTTAAAAATCAACCCTTTTTATTAAAATATCATTAATATTTACCAAAATCTAAGTTCCCATCAATAATAATATCTGAACTATCATCTAGTATTATCATATCATTGGATGATAAATCTATATTTTTTATATCTTTATTTTTATCTAAAGGCTTTGTTTTAGGTTCTTCTACTATATTATTAGTTACCTTTTGTTTATGCTCTATTTTAATATCTTGTTTAATTTTATTTATAGTTGAATTATTATCTTGTTTAAGTTTAAAATCTGAAACAGATGCATAAAATACTTCTGCTTGACCTGCTAATTCTTGTGAAGCCGCTGCTGACTCTTCACTTGTTGAAGTATTAGCTTGTGCAACTTTAGCTATTTCTTCTATACTTTCCATTATTGCACCTATAGCCTTTTCTTGTTCATTAGAAGATTCAGCACAATGTTCTACAAGTGTTGAGATAGACTGTATTTGTTCTACAATAGATATAAGAGCCTGTGAAGTTTGATTAGCTATTTTAGAACCTTCTTCTACTTTTTGTACAGAACTTTCTATAAGTTCTGTAGTTTCTCTAGCCGCTTGTTGACTTCTACCAGCAAGACTTCTAACTTCTTCAGCAACAACAGCAAAACCTTTTCCATGTTCACCAGCACGAGCTGCTTCTACAGCAGCGTTAAGCGCAAGTATATTAGTTTGAAAAGCAATATCATCTATTACTTTTATTATGTTAGATATGCTATTAGATGCGGTATTAATATCTTCCATAGCTACAAGCATATTGTTCATTTGTTCATTACCTTTAGAGGCATTTTCCCTTGTTTCTATAGCTAATTTATTAGCTTGATTAGAGTTTTTAGCATTTTCTAAAGTTTGTTCAGATATAGATTTAATAATAGTATTAAGCTTTTCTACTTCTTGAGCTTGTTGAGTAGCTCCTTCTGCTAAAGATAGACTAGACTCTGAAATTTGTCTAGAACCAGAAGATACTTGTTCAGCAGAAGATATAATATCTTTTGTAAGTACATTAAGATTTTTAACAATTAAATTTACAGATTGTTGTATAGCTTTAAAATCACCTAAATATTCTCTATCAATAGAAACATCAAAATTTTTATTTGCCATTTTATTAAGTATATTAGATATCTCTGATATGTAAGATCCTATTGTTTCTGCAGTATAATTTACAGTTTGTTTAATATTATTAAATTCACCTTTATATTCATTTGTTATCCTATGTTCAAAATTACCAATAGAAAATTGATTAAGTGCATTTTGAGTTTCTTTAATAGGTTTAACTACACCTTCTACAAATGTATTTAATCCATCTATTGTTTCTTTCCACTCTCCACTATAGTGTTTACTGTCTATTTTATATTCTAAATCTCCATTTATAGCTGCATTTATAAGTTCATTTATCTCTCTAGATACTGCTTTTAAGGTTAATTGAATATTTTTTAGTGCATTAGTAGATATAGCTTTATCACCCATAAGCTCTTTAATATCATTATTAAATACACCTTGTTCTATTTCTTTAATATTTTTAGCTACATATAAAGCATCTTGTATTAAACCATTAGTAGCATTATTAATACCTTCTGTAGCATCTTTAAATACCCCTCTATATTTAGTAGTATTTATTCTATAACTAGTATTACCTAATTCTAATTGTTCAGAAAGACTACTAATATCATCTATAATACATTGTATAGTACCAGACATATTAGCTATTGTATTTGAAAGTTCTCCTAATTCATCTTTATTATTAGTTCTTATGTCTATATCTAAATTACCCTCTAAAACTTGATGAGCAGCATTTTTAAGTTTTTCTATTGGTCTTCTTATAGTACTAGATAACATTATTCCAAATATAATACTAAATAATATGCATATAAATGTTAAAATAAGTAAAACTATTGTTTTAGTATTCATAGCATTTAATAGTTCATTTAAATTAGTGCTCATATCTTCAAAACTTGTATTAGGGAAAGAGTATGTTATATCAAAAAGTTCATCCCCAATTTGAACAAATATATCCTCTTGTTCCTTTGCTTTTAAATAATCTCCTTGTTCTAAATAGCCTATAAAAGTTAAAAATGATTCATAATAATCATCTAGTTTTAAAGAACAATTTTGTACTATTTCTATCAAATTAGCATTAGTCTCTGGATCTAAATCTTCTAAAGCTGCATCTAATGGTTCTTTTGCTAGTATATACATTTCCTCCAATGTCTTTCTAGACTCTTCATAATTTGTATCAGTATAACTTTCGTGAATTCTCGCATTTATTGATAAAGCTGTAATTCTTAGTCTTATTATATTTTTAATAGAATTCATAGATTTATCTATTGTATTCTTACTAGTTTTTACTTCGTTACTAATACCTACTTTTGCTTGATATATTCCATCTGTTGCAAACATCCCTATAAAAAATACTAAAATAACTGTTATTACAATCATTACTATAAATTTAGTTTTTAACCTCATATTTTTCAACATTTTCACTTTAAACACCCCTTTTTATATTTAAATTCTTAATATTATTTTCTACCATATTGATAAAATACTCATGCACATCATAACAATCTGTAAGCTCTGGATGGAAAGCCGTTGCAAGTTGATTTTTTTCCCTAACAGCAACTATTTTATCATTTACAATAGATAATATTTCTACATTTTCTCCTACTTTTTCTATATATGGAGCTCTAATAAAAGTCATTGGTATATCTTTTCCATTAAATTTTTCTATTATATTAAAACTACCTAATTGTCTTCCATAAGCATTTCTTTTAGCTATAACATTAAGTGTAGATAAATGTCTTCTGTTGTCATTAGCTATTTCTTTAGATAATAATAAAAGTCCAGCACAAGTGCCAAAAACAGGCATATCATTTTTTATCTTGTCTATAAGTATATCAAATATATCTAACTCTCTTAATAACTTCCCCATAGTTGTACTTTCTCCACCAGGCAAAATAATACCATCAAATTTTTGATAAATATCTTTTTTTTGCCTAATCTCAAAAGCTTCTATACCTAGTTTATTTAAAATATTAATATGCTCTATAAAAGCACCTTGTAAGCATAAAACTCCTATTTTCATTATTTACCTCTTTCTGCCATTAAAAGTTCTATTTCATTTTCGTTTATACCAACCATAGCTTCCCCTAAGTCCTCTGATAATTCTGCTATAAGTTTATAATCTTGATAATTTGTTACAGCTTTTACAATGGCTGTTGCTCTTTTTACTGGATCTCCTGATTTAAATATACCAGATCCTACAAATACGCCTTCAGCTCCTAAATTCATCATTAATGCTGCATCAGCTGGTGTAGCAATACCACCTGCTGCAAAATTTACAACTGGTAATTTACCATTTTCATATACTGATAATAAAAGTTCGTATGGTACACCTAATCTTTTTGCATTATCAAATAACTCATCTTCTCTTAATGTTTGTATACGTCTAATTTCTGAATTTATCATTCTCATATGTCTAACAGCCTGTACGATATCCCCTGTACCTGGCTCACCTTTAGTTCTTATCATAGATGCACCTTCTGCTATTCTTCTAAGTGCTTCTCCTAAATCTTTAGCACCACATACAAAAGGTACTTTATATTTAGTTTTATCTATATGATAGCAGTCATCAGCTGGTGTCAAGACTTCACTTTCATCTATATAATCTATTTCTATAGCTTCTAATAAGGAAGCCTCTACAAAATGTCCTATTCTAACCTTAGCCATAACAGGTATAGTAACTGCTTGTTGAATTTCTTTTATCATCTTAGGGTCGCTCATCCTAGCAACACCACCACAAGCTCTTATATCTGCTGGTATTTTTTCAAGAGCCATAACAGCACAAGCACCAGCCTCTTCGGCTATTTTAGCCTGTTCAGGAGTAGTCACATCCATTATAACTCCACCTTTTAACATTTGTGCAAGTTGGCAGTTCAATTTGTATCTACTATTCATATTTCTTCTCCTTTTCTAAAAAATATATTTAGTTAATATTATAAACTTAATTGTATTTATTTTCAATAATTATTTATAAAAACTTATTTTTATTTCTACCTTCTTAGTGTTACTATTTGGTATATTAGTAAAGTAAATATTTAATTCTACTATTATCTAATTCTACTATTATTTAATTTTAAAATACTTAACATTTGTTTATTTTATACTATTAATTCCGAATTATCCTAATGCTATTCTTTATCTTTTTATTTGTCAAATATTTATTTTTTAACAATATATCCTATAAATATTAATACTAATAATATTATTAATATAACAATATTAATCTATATATACAAACTAAATATAACATATTGTCTATACTAGTATTAATATCCTATATTTTAGAGTAATACTATCATCTTGTCTTGATATGTCTGAATGTTCTAGTATTATTTAATACGCATTTTCTAAATATATACACTATTATTTTTTGAAGATTCCCTAACTTATAGTTATTCTTACGGCTATTGTGTTCTAACTTCATAATTTCAAATATTATCTCAGTTGTTAACAATATCTATAACTTATGGTAATTGATTATTATTTATTATAGCTTTTTTACTTATTTCTAAATTTATTATTATTTTTCTAGTAATTATATATTTTATTAATTTTTCTTATCATACCATTTATATTTTTACTGCTATCTAAATCTTTAAACCAAACTTTAAAAATATATCCATTTTTAGATAATTTTTAGTTTTTAATTTTTATAATTAAAATTAATAGTTTCTTTTTTTAAATTTATTTTATTTCTA
>CAMMEG010000018.1 GCA_946495765.1 uncultured Eubacteriaceae bacterium | reverse complement strand
TTTAGGTATTAAAATCTAAAGTTTTATTATTATTTTAATTTTGGGTTAAACTATATTCTATAAAGTATATAACTTTAGATTATTAAATATATTACAATTTTTAGGAGGAAAAATTTATGGCTAAAAAGCAACCTGTAACTATTGTTAATAGTGTAGAAACTTTAAAAGCAAGAATGAATGAGCTTAAAGAAGCTCAAAAACAATTTGCTACATTTACTCAAGAGCAAGTAGATGAAATCTTTGCTGCTGCTGCATTAGCTGCTAATAAACAAAGAATATATCTTGCTAAAAAAGCTGTTGAAGAAACTGGTATGGGTATTGTAGAAGATAAAGTTATTAAAAATCACTATGCTTCTGAATATATATACAATAAATATAAAAACGTTAAAACTTGCGGTGTATTAGAAGAAGATAAATCTTATGGTACAAAAATTATTGCTGAACCTATTGGTACAATAGCTGCTGTTATCCCTACTACTAACCCTACTTCTACTGCGATATTTAAAACATTACTTGCTTTAAAAACAAGAAATGCTATTATAATAAGCCCTCACCCTCGTGCAAAAGGTTCTACTATCGAAGCTGCTAAAATTGTTCTTGATGCTGCTGTTGCTGCTGGTGCACCTGAAGGTATTATTGGTTGGATAGATGAACCTTCTTTAGAGCTTACAAATCAAGTTATGGCAGATGCTGATATTATCTTAGCAACTGGTGGTCCTGGTATGGTTAGATCAGCTTACTCTTCTGGTAAACCTGCTCTTGGTGTGGGTGCTGGTAACGTTCCTGCTATTTTTGATGAAACAGCTAATATTAAACTTGCTGTAAATTCTGTTATCCATTCTAAAACTTTTGATAATGGTATGATTTGTGCTTCTGAACAATCTGTTATTGTACATGAAAAAATTTATAAAGAAGTTAAACAAGAATTTATTGACAGAGGATGTTATGTATTAAAAGAAAATGAAATTCAAAAAGTTAAAGATACTATCTTAATTAAAAAAGGTGACGCTTGTGCATTAAATGCTGATATCGTTGGTCAACCTGCATATAAAATAGCAGAAATGGCTGGTATCAAAGTTCCTAAAGAAACTAAAATCCTAATTGGTGAGGTTACTTCTGTTGAATTATCTGAACCTTTTGCACATGAAAAATTATCTCCTGTTTTAGCTATGTATAAGTTTAAAACATTTGATGAAGCTTTAGAAAAAGCTGATACATTAGTTAAAGATGGTGGTTATGGTCATACTTCCTCTATATTTATTGACACATTAGTTGGTAAAGAAAGATTAGACAAATTTACTGATATGATGAAAACTGGTCGTATTGTTGTAAATACACCTTCTACACATGGTGGTATTGGTGATATTTATAACTTTAATTTAGCTCCTTCTTTAACTCTTGGTTGTGGTACTTGGGGTGGAAACTCAGTTTCTGAAAATGTTGGTGTTAAACATTTAATAAATACTAAAATGGTTGCTGAAAGGAGAGAAAATATGCTTTGGTTTAGAGCTCCACAAAAAGTTTACTTTAAAAAAGGTTGTTTACCAGTTGCTCTTGATGAACTTAGTTCTGTTATGGATAAAAAGAAAGTATTTATCGTTACAGATTCATTCTTATATAAATCTGGTGTAACTAAACAAATTACTGATAGATTAGATAATATGGGTATTAAACATGCTACTTTCTTCGAAGTTGAACCAGACCCAACTCTTGCTTGTGCTAAAGCTGGTGCTAAAGCTATGGAAGCTTTTGAACCAGACTGTATTATAGCTGTTGGTGGTGGTTCTGCTATGGATGCTGCTAAAATTATGTGGGTTATGTATGAACATCCAGAAGTTGATTTCTTAAATATGGCTATGAGATTTATGGATATTAGAAAACGTATATATACATTCCCTAAAATGGGTGAAAAAGCATACTTTATTGCTATTCCTACATCCTCTGGTACAGGTTCTGAGGTTACACCTTTTGCCGTTATTACAGATGAATCTACTGGTACTAAATATCCTTTAGCTGATTATGAATTACTTCCTAACATGGCTATTATTGATGCTGACTTAATGATGAGTCAACCAAAAGGATTAACAGCTGCTTCTGGTATAGATGCTTTAACTCACTCTTTAGAAGCTTACTCTTCTATATTAGCTACTGACTATACTGATGGTCTTGCTCTTAAATCTCTTAAAAATATCTTTGGATATTTACCACGTGCATTTGAACAAGGCGAAACAGATGTTGAAGCTAGAGTAAAAATGGCAGACGCTTCTACTTTAGCTGGTATGGCTTTTGCTAACTCCTTCTTAGGTATTTGTCACTCTATGGCACATAAATTAGGTGGTTACCATCACTTACCACATGGTGTTGCTAATGCATTGTTAATAACTGAAGTTATGAAATTTAATGCTTCTGAAACACCTACAAAAATGGGTACATTTGCTCAATACGAATATCCTAAAGCTATCGAAAGATATGCAGAAATCGCTGATTTCTTAGGTATTAAAGGTAATAATAACAAAGAAAAATTTGATAACCTTGTTAAAGCTATTGAAGAATTAAAAGCTAAAGTTGGTATCAAAAAATGTATAAAAGACTATGGTATTGATGAAAAAGTATTCTTAGATTCTCTTGACAAAATGGTTGAAGATTCTTTTGATGATCAATGTACTGGTGCTAATCCAAGATATCCTCTTATGAGTGAAATGAAAGAAATCTTCTTAAAAGTTTACTATGGTAAATAATCTAATATATTTTAAAAATTCTTAAAACTAACAGTAAAAAATGATAAATATTTTAAACAAAACTTATCATTAACTTTAAAATATAAGGTATAAGTAAAAATAGAGATATAACCACTTTAGAAAGTGATTATATCTCTATTTTAATAATAAAAATTTAATTTAATATTATAAAATCATTAAGTTAACATAAATTAAGAAATTTTTAATATGTAGTAAATTATAAAATACGCAATACTAACTCTTCACTATCTTATTTATAAATTCTATCTTTAAACTATAAAAGAATAAACCTTATTATAACCAAAAAATCTAAATTTTTAAGGCTTTTTATTAAATTTAAGAAATATTACTTATAAAAAATAATTTGGACATAATCTAAACTAATGTTTACTGCATAATATAAATAGAAAGGAGATGTTAAAAAATGGTATTTGGTATTTTAGGTGGCGATTATAGATATAAATTTTTATACGAAATGTTAATAAATGAAAAAAATAAAGTATTTATTTATGGTAATAAATATGTAGAAAATACAAATAATTATAATAATATAGATGATTTTTTAAAAGAAATAAATATATTAATAACCCCAATACCTTTTACTAAAGATAATAAGACAATTTTTAATGTATATAATGAAATATTAGATATTAATATTTTAATAGATAAAATAAAAAATAATAATATTAAAATTTTATGTGGAGGAGTTATAGGAAAAGATAAAATTAAACATATTGAACAAAAAGGAATAAAAGTTTTTGATTTCTTTGAGGATGAAGCTATTGCTATATTAAATGCCATACCAACGGCAGAAGGAGCGATACAAACAGCTATGCAAGAAAGCTATAAAACTATATTTAATAGTAAATGTTTAGTTTTAGGATATGGTAGATGTGGAAAAATCCTTGCTAATATGTTAAAAGGTATAGGAGCAAATGTTACTACAACATACAGAAAGCAGATAGACTATGCATATATAAATGCATATGGTTTAAATTCTATAAACTTATATAATTTAGAAAGCATAATAAATAACTTTGATTTTATTTTTAATACTATTCCATATGAAGTATTAGATAGAAATATATTACCAAAAGTTAATAAACAAACTATAATAATCGATTTAGCACAAGCACCTGGTGGTGTAGACTATAATTGCGCACGAGATTTAAATTTAAAAGCTATATATTGTCCTAGTCTTCCTGGTAGAGTTGCTCCATATACTGCTGGAGAAATATTAAAAGATGCTTTACTTGATTACTGTAAAAATAATTTATAATTTTCATTAAAAAGTCCTTATTAAAAATTTTTAATAAGGACTTTTTATTATTAAAATTAATTATAACTTTATTATTCAAAATAAAAGTTATAAACTTACTTTGGTTTCAATTTTTATTTTTAATAATAAAAATAGCTATTTTTTGACACCAATCATAAAAAATTTATTAGTCTAAATATTTTTAAAATTATAAATTTTCAAATACATGCTTCATATCTAACTTTTCCCATGGTAAATCTAAATCATTTCTACCAAAATGACCATATGCTGCTGTTTGTTTATATATAGGTCTTTTTAAATCAAAATTTTTAATAATAGCCGAAGGACGTAAGTCAAAGTTTTCTTTTACTATTTCAGCTATTTTATCATCAGCTATTTTTCCAGTACCATATGTATTAACTAAAATTGATAGAGGTTTTGCAACACCAATAGCATATGCAATTTCTATCTCACATTTTTTAGCTATTTTACTAGCAACAATATTTTTAGCGACATATCTAGCAGCATAAGCACCAGAACGATCTACTTTTGTAGGGTCTTTACCAGAAAAAGCTCCTCCACCATGGCTAGCATATCCTCCATACGTGTCTACTATTATTTTTCTACCAGTAAGTCCACAATCTCCTTGAGGTCCACCTATAACAAATCTTCCAGTAGGATTTATATAATATTTAGTATCTTCATCTAAAAGATTTTCCGGTAAAACTGCCTCTATAACATGTTTTTTAATGTCTTCACATATTTGTTTATGACTAATATTTTCATTATGTTGAGTAGATATTACAACAGAATCTATTCTAATGACTTTATCATCATCATATTCTACTGATACTTGACTTTTACCATCTGGTCTTAAATAAGATAATGTACCGTTTTTTCTAACTTCTGAAAGACGTCTAGTTAACTTATGTGCAAGATATATAGGCATAGGCATAAAATCTTCTGTTTCATCACAAGCAAATCCAAACATCATACCTTGGTCTCCAGCTCCTGTATCATGTTCATCATTTTCTCTAGTTTCATAAGCATTATCTACACCTTGAGCTATATCTGGTGATTGTCCTTTTAATGATGTTATAACAGCACAAGTATCACAGTCAAACCCATACTTTGCTCTATCATATCCTATATTACGAACAGTTTCTCTAGCTATTTTATCTATATCTACATAACAATTAGTTGTAATCTCTCCAGCTACCATAATAAGTCCAGTAGTAGCAAGTGTTTCACAAGCAACCCTTGCATTAGGGTCTTTTTCTAAAATAGCATCTAAAATAGAATCAGATATTTGATCACACATTTTGTCTGGATGTCCTTCTGTAACAGATTCAGAAGTAAATAATCTTTTCATATGTATTCCTCCTAAAAAATAATGTATATTAAAAAATATAAACAAATTTTATTAATAAAAAAAAGCCTTTAGGGCTTTATAAAAATCCTCATCTTCCGTAATAATACGGGGGATTTAGCACCAATACTAAATTAGCTGGTTGCTGGGTATCATAGGGCCCTTATCCCTCCACCTCTCTTGATAAGACAAATATTTATTACTACATCATAATAACATTAAATTTAAAAAAAGTCAATAATTAATAATTTTTAATAATAAATAATATTTTATACTCTTTTAAATTTTTTATGTAGAGTAGGCTATAAAATTTATTTATAGCCTAAAAGTAAGGAGATTTATCTTAATTACAAACTATATAGCATTATGTGTAAAGCTTGCTATTCTACAAATTGGTATTTCTGTAACAGAGCCAAGCCAATTATATCCACATCCATAGTTTTGACCATAGTTATATCCATAGCCAGAACAACTAGAACCTAAAGGGCAGCTAGGTGCTGCACCAATATTTGTTATTAGTTTTACATAACTATCATTTACACTAGCTAAAACACCAGTAAATCCATTACCAGAGCAACCGCCACTTGTTGTAAATATAGTTACTGTTTGGCCTAAATATCTTGTTAAGCTCTCTAATAAACAATTGTCATTCATTTTATTACCTCCTTTCAAGCATCTTAATGTATATTATGGTTTTTATTCCATTTTGTTACACTTATTTAAAATAAATAAATTAACTATAGAAGTAACCCTTATATTAATTTATACATACTATATTATATAAACAATAAAGGAGGTTAAAATATGGATAATTGGATTAGTCCTTTAAGAGATGATCTTTGTAGATATATAGGTCAAACAGTTACTATTTTTACAACAAGTGGCGGTTGCTCTGGTAATGGATTTACTGGTGTTTTAGTATCTGTAAGTGAATGTGTTGTAAGATTACTTGTTAGTGCTGGTGAAGCTCCTGCATGTCCTTTAGGCTCTAGTTGTTCTGGAACAATGACACCTTATGGTAATGGCTCATATAATTATGGATATTATGGAAATCCATTAGGTGCAATTGCCGTTATCCCAACAGATTCTATTGCTGCATTTACGCATAATGCTATTTAATTCTATTTTTTAATAACAATTAAAATAAACTTAAATATAAAACTTTTAAAAGGCTATAAAATTTTATAGCCTTTTATTTTGTAAAATCTATTATTAACTTATAATATTATTTAAATTTTTTATTTAAAATAGTAGTAGATTTTAAAATTACCTACATATAAATTTAGTATTTATATACATTTTATACTTTTAAACTTTCTCTTCTATATAATAAATATTGTGCTACTATTATACAAATTACTGCAAATATAGACGTATATTTTATTCCTTCTAATATATATGGAAATATACTAGATATTCCTTCCATTATAGAAGATAGGCTTATGGTATCTTTCGATATATTAAATATATTTTGCAAAAATAAATAATACTTATATAAAATAGGCATTTTTTCTGAATTAATTAATAATACGTCTTTATTTAAAGATATCAATATAAATATGGAAATAAATAAAGATGTCATACCCAAAGATAAATATGCTATTATATTTTTATTAACTTTTTCTTTAATATATCTAGGTTGTATATTCTCTATTTTTTCCATAATATTATTTTCAAGGTCTTCTGGCGCTTTTATAATATTGTTTGCATCAATAGTAAATTCTTCTAATATTTGAGTATAAAGTTCAAAACTTTCTCTACATTCATCACAGTTTTTTAAGTGATTTTTTAGTAAAAATTCATCTTCTTCTGTTATGGTTAAATCCATATAATCCATCATAAGTTTATTAGCTTTGTTGCAATCCAATATTTTCACCCTCTTTCATTTTTAAAAGCTCTTCTTTTAAAATTTTTCTTCCACGAAAAATACGATTTTTCACTTTAGATAAAGGTTCATTTATAGCCTCTGATATTTCTTGATAACTAAGTCCCTGCTGATGATATAAAACAATAGGTACTTTATAAATGTCTGGTAAATTATTTAATAGCTCATTTAAAGCTAATCTTTCTTCTTTTTCTAAACAATCTTGTTCTGGCGAACTTTGTGAAATAAGCTTATATTCAACTTCTTCCATAGATACTGTTTCATATTTTTTCTTTCTTCTATAATCTATAACATGATTTGTAGTTATTTTTACAATCCATGTAGAAAATTTAAAATCTGGAAAATATTTATCTAAATTTTTGTACACTTTTATAAAAACTTCTTGCGCTAAATCATTAGCATCATCTTGATTATTAACCATTCTTAAAACTACTGAATATACTAAATTTTTATGTCTAGTTATTATTTCTGAAAAATACTCTTTTTCTCCATTTAAACATTTTTGAACGAGTTCATAGTCTGTTAAGTCTTTCATGTTCATTCTCATCACTCCAATACAAATAAAGTCTTTTACCTTAATTATAACTAATTATACGAAAAATATTTGAAAGAGTTTGCTAAATTTTGATATTTTTTAATTTTTAAAATATATAGTTTTACAAATTCTATCATATCCTATTATTGTATTTTTAAATATATTAGTAGCATTATCTATAAAAGCCTCTGGTTCTATTAATGCAGGGCTAAAATGAGTTAACCAAAGCTCTTTTACATTTCCATTTTTAGCCATAGTGGCTGCCTCACTAAATATCATATGTTTTTTTTCTATGGCTCCTTGTTTTTTTTCTTCTTCGCCATACATTCCCTCACAAACAAATAAGTCTGCCTTATCTATAAAACTATGCATTCTATCTAAAGGTCTACTATCTGTACAATAACATACCTTTATGCCTTCCCTATCTTCACCTAAAACCATACTAGGCTTTAATATTTCTCCATTATATTCTATCTCCATACCTTTTTGTAACATACCCCAAAATTGTATAGGTATATTAAGATTTAGTGCTTTTTCTTTTAAAAACTTACCACTTCTTTTTACTTGTATACAATATGAAAAACAAGGTATTTTATGATCCATAAACATTGCTTTAATGCTAAATCCGCTAATATTTATTTGCTTACTTATGTTATTTTGTTCATCTATATTAAGCTCTATTATCTCTACATCAAATGGCAACTCTGGAAATATTGTAGAAAGTCCATCATATGTGCACTTTAAACCTTTAGGACCTATAATAATCAACTTTTCTTCTCTTCCAGAATTGCCTATTGTAAGTAACAAACCTGGTAATCCTGATATATGGTCTGCATGAAGGTGAGTAAAACATATTATATCTATATTTTTAAATCCCCATCCAAGCATTTTTGCTGTGACTTGAGTTCCTTCTCCACAGTCTATAAGTAACATTTTTCCATTTAATCTAAATAACATAGATGTTAAAAATCTGTCTGGTAGAGGCATCATACCTCCAACTCCTAATAAACAAACATCTAGCATAATATCACCTAAAATCTATTATTTATACTAATTTACTATATTATATCAAAATTATAACTATATATCAATTATTTTTAAAATATTTATCTAAAAATATTCTTTCTTCTTCTGTCATATTATATTTTTCCAAAAGTTCTGGCCTTTTTTTATAAGTCCTTATTAAAGATTGTCTCTTTTTCCACTCTTCTATTTTTTTATGATTACCTGATAATAATATATCTGGCACTTGCCTTTTATTAAATATAAAAGGTCTTGTATAATTTGGATGTTCTAATAAACTGTTATTAAAACTTTCATTTAAAAGACTTTCTTCTTTACCCAAAACGTTTGGTATTAACCTTGATATAGAATCTATAAGTATCATAGAAGCTAATTCTCCACCTGTTAATATGAAATCTCCTATTGATATTTCATCTGTAACTATCTCTTCTACTACTCTTTCATCTATACCTTCATAATGTCCACATAGGATAATTAAATCTTGCTCTTTTGATAGTTTCTCTGCCATTTTTTGATTAAAAGTTTTTCCTTGTGGTGTCATATATAAAACTTTAGTATTTTTAGGGACTTTGTCTTTTATACTTAAATAAGAATTATATACTGGTTCTGGCTTAATAACCATACCTGCTCCACCACCATAAGCATAATCATCTACTTGATTATGTTTATTATTAGAAAAATCTCTTATATTAATACAATTTATATTTATTATTTTATTTTCTATGGCCTTTTTTATAATACTATGATTTAATCCGTTATATATCATTTCTGGAAACAATGTTAAAATATAATAATTCATTATCTTAATCCTTCTAAAAGATGTACTTTCATTATTTTTTCTTTTACATTAACATCTAAAATACATTGTTTAATAGCAGGTATTAAAATTTCACTATCTTTTGATTTTACAACATATACATCATTTGCTCCTGTAAATATAATATCCTCTATTATACCAATCTCCTCTTCATCTGCTAATACTTTCATACCGTATAAGTCACTAATGTAATACTCGTCTTTTTCACAAGGTATAGCTAATTCCTTTGGTATTTTTATTTCTGTATTTTTTAATAACTCAGCCTCATTTATACTATCAATACCTTTTAATTTTAAAAGTACAAATTGTTTATGAAATCTAACTCCTTCTATTTCATATAAATCTAAATTACCTTTTCTAAATATATAAATTTCTTTTAATTTTTTAAATCTATTTATATCATCTGTTGTAGGTATAACTCTAACTTCACCTTTTATTCCTTGAGTATTAACTATTTTACCAATAACAAAGTATTCTAACATATTTATATCTCCTTAAAAGTTTATATCTAAATTTTATTATAAAAAATATATATTGTCAAATGATAGAGTAATAAATCAATTTTTTGATATAAAATATCAAAAAATAGCTATTCCTATTATTTTTAAAGAAAAATTTAAAAAGTAAGTTTATATTTTTTTCTTGAATAATAAAATTATAGCCTAATTGTATAAATAATAAAAAGGTATGGTTTTATACCATACCTTTTTATTATTTATTACTCAGAAACAGGATGAACAGAAAGTTGTTTTTTATCTCTACCCTTTCTTTCATATCTAACTACACCGTCAACTAAAGCAAAAAGTGTATCATTACCGCCTTTACCAACGTTTACACCTGGATGAATTTTTGTACCTCTTTGAGTATAAAGAATATTACCAGCTTTAACAAATTGACCGTCAGCACGTTTAGGCCCTAATCTTTTAGATTCAGAATCACGACCATTTTTTGTTGAACCTACCCCTTTTTTGTGAGCAAAGAATTGAAGATTAATTCTAATCATCATTACACCTCCTTGTATTTTAAACAAATATCTTTTGGATACTCTATCTCAATACCTTTAAGACCAAGTTCCAAACTAGATAATAATAAAATTGACTTTTCACAAAGACTACTTTCATCTATAATACATTTTAAAAAACCACCATTAGTATCATAATCTATAATATATTTAGCATCAGTAAAAGCCTCTAAGCTATTAACTGTATTTAAAGATAAAATAGATACAGCAGAACATACAATATCTCTACCGTGATTTTTTATTTCAAAGCCTATTATATTTTTATTATTTTTTAAAAATAAAGCTTGTATCATTTTAAAAACCTAATATTAAGCATTAATTTTTTCTATTTTAAGCATTGTAAAAGGTTGTCTATGACCTTTTTTCTTGTGGAACCCTTTTTTTGGTTTATATTTGTAGATGATAACTTTTTTAGCTTTACCATCACCGATAACAGATGCATTAACAGTTGCACCAGAAACAGTAGGAGAACCAAATTTAACATCATCATCATTTGCTATTGTTAAAACTTTATCAAAAGTATAAGAAGCTCCAGCTTCTACATCTAATTTTTCAACTTTGATAATGTCTCCTTCAGAAACTTTATATTGTTTTCCACCAGTTTCAATAATTGCGTACATTAGTACACCTCCTTAAATATAACTCGCCAGATATGGTGCTAAGCTTAAAACCTCTCTGTGCGGCAAACAATAAATATTATATCATTAGCTAAATTTTTTGTCAATATAAATAATAGTAATATACTTAATAAAAATTTTAATATTAAAATTTTTTAAATAAAATATTATTTATATAAATTTTGTGTTATAATTAATAATATACAAATTGATAAAATACAAAATTTATATGAGGTAGTTATGGATATAATTTTAAATATAGACAGAAACATTATATTATACATCAATGAAATATTACCTAATTTTCCCATTATCCAAAAAATTTTCTCTACAATAACTCAACTTGGAGATTCTGGTATTATTTGGATAATAATAGGAATATTTTTACTATTAAATAAAAAAACAAAAAAAACTGGAATATTAATGTTAGTTACTTTAGCTTTAGGCTCTCTTTTAGGAACACACCTCTTAAAAAATATATTTAAAAGGCAAAGACCCTTTATACAGCTAAATTTACAACCTTTTATTACGACACCTACTAGTTTTTCTTTTCCATCTGGACATAGCCTAAGTTCTTTTATTGGTGCTACTTGTATTTTCTATGCTAATAAAAAATGTGGTATATTTGCTTATATATTGGCTACTTTAATAGCTTTATCTAGAGTTATTTTAATAGTTCATTATCCTAGCGATGTAATAGTTGGTTCTATATTAGGAATAATAATTTCATTAACAGTAATATTCTTATTTAAAAAGTTTGAACAATATTATAACAAATAATTGATTTTTATTAAAATATATGTTATACTTTAACTATGTGTAATTTTTACTGCGATTTTTAAGGAGGATACAATAAATGAATAATATCGAAAATATAGATATTAATAAGTACAAATTAACATTTTCTGTTAGTGCTGAAAAATTCCAAGAAGGATTAAATTATTCTTTTAATAAAAACCAAAAACATTTTAATATTAAAGGATTTAGAAAAGGCAAAGTTCCTAGACAAATTGTAGAAAAAACTTATGGTATTGAAGTACTTTATGATGATGCTTTTAACTTTGTTTTACAAGATGCTTATTCTTTAGCTGCCGAAGAAAGCAAATTAGATATAGTTTCAAGACCTGAAATAGATGTTGTTAGTGCTTCTAAAGAAGATGGTGTTGTATTTACTGCTATTGTTTACACTAAACCAGAAGTTAAAATATCCGAATACAAAGGATTAGTTTGTGAAAAACCAAGTACTACTGTTAATAAAGACGATGTAGATGCCTATCTTAACAAAGAAAGAGAAAAACACTCTAGAATTAATCCTGTTACAGATAGAGCTGTTAAAAATGGTGATTTAGTTAATATTGACTTTGAAGGATTTATAGATGGTGTTGCTTTTGAAGGTGGTAAAGGTGAAAAATATGACCTTGAAATAGGCTCTAAAACTTTTATTGATACTTTTGAAGAACAAATAATTGGAAAAAATATTGGTGATGAATTTGACGTTAATGTTACATTCCCTGATGAATATGGCAAAGAAGAATTAGCCTCTAAGCCTGCTGTATTTAAAGTAAAAATTAATGAGATTAATGAAAAAATTCTTCCTGAGTTAAACGATGAATTTGTTCAAGATACTACTGAATTTGAATCTCTAAAAGAATATAAAAAAGAAATTAAATCTAAACTTACATCTATGAAAAAAGATGAAGCAGACAAAAAAATGAAAGAATCTGTTTTAGAAGCTTTAATAGAAAAAGTTGAAGTTAATATTCCTAAACCTATGATTGAGCTTGAAATCGACCATAAAATTAACGAATTTAGAAATGGTATTGGTGCTCAAGGCTTAACTTTAGATTCTTACTTAAATTATATGGGACAAAGCTTAGAAAATATGAGAGAAGCTTATCGTATAATTTGTGAAAAACAAGTTAAAGGTAGATTAGCTTTAGAAGCAGTTGCAGAAGCTGAAAAAATTAAAATTTCTGAAAAAGAAATTGATGAAGAATTAACTCGTATAGCAGAAGCTTATCGTATAGATAAAGAAAAAATTGAAAGTATCTTTGGTGAAAAAGAAAAAGAAAATATTATTAAAGATTTAAAAACTCAAAAAGCACTTGACTTTTTAGTAAAAAATTCTATTCAACCAGAAACAGAATAATTTTAAAAATATTTAACAAATTAGAGGTTTATTGCCTCTTTTTGTTTTATAAAATAAAATTAAATATTAAGTTCAAAAATTATTATAATAAAGCATATTTTACATAATTTGGGATATACTATTATTTAGAAAATTTTATGTATTTTTATTTTAAGGAGGATTTTTATGAGTTTAGTACCTATGGTTGTTGACCAAACTAATGCTGGTGAACGTTCTTACGATATTTATTCAAGGCTTTTAAAAGATAGAATTATATTTTTAGGAGAAGAAGTAAATGATACTACTGCAAGTTTAGTTGTAGCTCAACTTTTATTTTTAGCTGCTGAAGATCCAGATAAAGATATTAGTCTTTATATAAATAGTCCTGGAGGTTCTGTTACAGCTGGTCTTGCTATATATGATACTATGCAATATATTAAACCAGATGTTTCTACTATATGTATAGGACTTGCTGCTAGTATGGGTGCTTTTTTATTAGCAGGTGGAGCGAAAGGTAAAAGATATGCTCTTCCTAATGCTGAAATAATGATACATCAACCTTTAGGTGGTGCTAGAGGTCAAGCTACTGATATGCAAATACAAGTAGAACAAATATTAAAAATAAAAAATAAATTAAACCAAATGTTATCTGAAAATACTGGTCAATCATTAGACACTATTAAAAATGATACTGAAAGAGATAACTATATGTCTGCTGAAGAAGCTAAAGTTTATGGACTTATAGATAATGTTATTACAAAACCACAATAATTAAGGAGTTGAAGTAAATGTCTTCAAAAAATGATGAATATAAAATATATTGTTCATTTTGTGGAAAAACTCAAGATGATGCCAAAAAACTTGTTGCTGGTCCTCGAAATATTTATATATGTGATGAATGTGTAGAACTTTGTTGTCAAATAATATATGAAGAATTTCCTACCGACCCTATTTCTACACAATTTACAGTAGAAAATTTCAAATTACCTAAACCAAAAGAAATCAAACAACATTTAGACCAGTATGTTATAGGTCAAGATGATGCTAAAAAAGCACTTTCTGTTGCTGTTTATAATCATTATAAAAGAATAACCTCTGACCCAGTAGAAGCTAACGTTGAATTACAAAAAAGTAATATTTTATTAATTGGCCCTACTGGTACTGGCAAAACACTTCTTGCTCAAACATTAGCTAGACTTATAGACGTACCTTTTGCTATCGCTGATGCTACAAGTCTTACAGAAGCTGGATATGTTGGTGAAGATGTAGAAAATATTCTTTTAAAAATTATTCAAGCGGCTGATTTTGATATAGAAAGGGCTCAAAGAGGTATTATATATATAGATGAAATAGATAAAATAGCTAGAAAAGCTGATAATCCATCTATAACAAGAGATGTTAGTGGTGAAGGTGTACAGCAAGCCCTCTTAAAAATACTAGAAGGCACTATTGCTTCTGTTCCACCTCAAGGTGGTAGAAAACACCCTCATCAAGAATTTATACAAATAGATACTTCTAATATATTATTTATATGCGGTGGTGCTTTTAGTGGTCTTGAAAAGGTTATTCAAAAAAGAACTAAAAATAAAGTTATAGGTTTTGGTGCTGAGATTCATTCAAAAGAAGATTTAATATCCGGTGAAATTTTAAAAGATGTTTTACCACAAGATTTACACAAATTTGGACTTATACCAGAACTTATAGGTCGTATGCCTGTTGTTGTTACATTAAATAATTTAGATGAAGATTCTTTAATATCTATATTAACAGAACCTAAAAACGCTCTTATTAAACAGTATGAATATCTTTTTAAATTAGATAATGTAACTTTAGAATTTGATGAGCCTGCCATAAGAGCTATTGCTAAAAAAGCTATTGCTCAAGAAACTGGTGCTCGTGGTCTTCGTGCAATAGTAGAAAGTTTTATGACTGATATTATGTACGATATACCTTCAAAAGATAATATTGAAAAATGTATTATTACAGAAAAAGTTGTAAATAAAGAAGAAAAACCAACTTTTATATATAAAAATACTCAAGAATTAGCTTAATAAAAAGGTGTATACCTTCAAAAAATGGTATACACCTTTTTATTTATTATTCAAAAGTTACAACGATATCTTCGCCTGCTTTTGCGTCAAATCCTGTTTTAAAATTTATATTTTTAGCATTACCTTCGCCTGTTATTACTAACATACTTGTAGTGCTATAACCAGCTGATTTAATTTTATCCATATCAAAAGTAATAAGAGGTTGACCAGCTTTTACTTTATCTCCCATTTCAACTAAACATTCAAAGCCATCGCCTTTCATATTTACAGTATCTATACCAATATGAAGAATCATTTCCATATCATTATCAAGTTTTAAAGCACAAGCGTGTTTAGAATCTTTCATAACTAAAACAACTTCTCCATCTGCTGGAGCTAAAACTTTATTATCTGTTGGTATAATTCCTATACCATCTCCCATACTTTTACTAGCAAAAGCTTCATCTTCCACTTCAGTAATAGGTACAACTTTACCACTTAAAAAAGCTTTTAAATCTTTATTTTTATTTTTTTTTAAAAATGAAAACATATTTATACCTCCAAATTATTATGCCTATTATTTCTTATTTTTTAAAAATTCCATAACACTTTCAACAGTTGTTTTTGATAATACTTCATTTGCATAATTTTTAGCATCTTCAAAAGATGTTTCTAATATTTGTTTTTTAACATTATTTATTTCTGATGCAGACATAGAAAATTCATCTAAACCTAAGCCTAATAAAATTTTAGCAGCTCTTGCATCACTTGCAAATTCACCACACATACCAACTTTGATATTTTGTTTATGACCTGCCTCAATAACTCTTTTAATACTTTGTAAAACAACTGGATGGAAAGAATTATACATATTAGATATTCTCTTATTACCACGGTCTACAACAAGCATATATTGAGTTAAGTCATTAGTACCAATGCTAAAGAAGTCTACATATTTAGCAAATTCATCTGACAATATAACAGATGCTGGTGTTTCTATCATCATACCGACTTCAATGTTTTCATCAAATTTAATACCATAATTTCTAAGCTCTTGTTTACATTCTTCTAAAACTTTATTAGCTTCTACTATTTCTTCAATAGAAATAATCATAGGATACATTATTCTTATATATCCAAAAGCACTAGCTCTTAAAATAGCTTTTAATTGTGCCTTAAATACATCTTTAAGTTCTAAAGATATACGTATAGCTCTCCAACCTAAAAATGGATTTTCTTCAAAGTCAAATTTATAGTATGGTAAAGATTTATCTCCACCAATATCTAATGTACGTATAGTAACTTCTTTGCCTTCACATAAAATAGCAGCTTCTTTATATACTTCAAATTGTTCATCTTCTGTTGGAAAATGAGTATTTTCCATATATACACATTCACTTCTAAAAAGTCCTATACCATCTATATTGTGCTTAACAGCCATTTGAATATCTAATATATTACCTACATTAGCACATAATTGTACTTCTCTTCCATCTGTTGTAACAGCTTTTAAATTTTCAAGCTTTTTAAGCATTTCTTCTTCTTTTTTAAACTCTTCTTCAAGTTTTTTATATTCTGCAAGTTCTTGACTATTTGGATTTATAATAATATTACCTTTAGAAGCATCCATAGCTACTATGTCATTATCTTTTACTGAGTCCATTATACCATTAACACCCACTAAAGCTGGTAAACCTAAATTTTTAGCTATAATAGAAACGTGACTAGTAACACCACCAAGTTCAGTTATAAATCCTTTAACTAAATTAAGGTCTATAAGAGCAGTGTCAGATGGTGTTAAATCTTCAGCTATTAAAACAACTTCTTCTTTAATATTTTCAAATGGATTATTACTAACACCTTTTAATTTAGCCATAATTCTACTACCAACGTCTTTAACGTCAGCAGCTCTTTCTTTCATATATTCATCATCCATCATTTTAAAAATGTTAGATATCTCTTCTATTGCATTGCAAACAGCTATTTGAACATTTTGATTTTCATCATTTATTTTTCCTGTTACTGAGTCATATAATGTAATATCTTCTACAATCATATGATGTCCTGCAAATATATCTGAATTTTGAGATAATTGAATAATTTCTTCTTTTGCTTCATTTAAAGCTTTTTCGAACTTTTTAATTTCTTCCTCTTTGCTTGTTACATTATAATTTTCTGGTGTTAAATCTACTTTTTCTATAACATAGGCCTTTCCTATAACAATACCTTTAGAAGATGTTTTTTCAACAACTAATTTTTTTGACATATTAACACCTCTTATTCGCCTAAACCACTTTCAACAGCATCTACTAATACTTGTAAATCATCTGATTCGTTGTCACCATCACATTGAATAGTAATTTCATCTCCACCTTTAATTCCTGCTGCCATAATATTT
Organism: uncultured Eubacteriaceae bacterium; assembly: GCA_946495765.1. GTDB lineage: Bacteria > Bacillota > Clostridia > Lachnospirales > CAG-274 > Tyzzerella. The sequence continues at coordinate 7,092 of CAMMEG010000018.1, read as the reverse complement.
AATACACTTTTAGCATTTATAGTTTTTTCTTTATGAATGATTTTTACATCTGATGTACATTTTGTAGCTAATTTAGCAAACTCCCCCGCTGGACGCATATGTAACCCTGATTCATTTTTTATAGTTATAGTTTTTTCTATCATAATATTATTCTCCTTTTAATACTTTTTAATTTATTAAAATCAATTTTTAGATTTTATTAATAATTTTTATTTTTTGTAGAAAATAAAATATTATTCTATATACTTTTATAATATTTTTTAATAATACTTATTTTTAGTACAAATAAACATAAATATTATTATATTCATAAAAAAAGTATATCTCTATTTTATAAAAATGTCAACTATTTTAGTATTTTAAACAATAAAAAGGTTAAATTATACAACTTTATACATATTTTTTTGTACATTATTTACAAATTTTATGTTTTAAAACTACTATATAAAATTTATAAATAATTACCAATATATAATACTTAATTAATATTATCTCTTTATAGTCTAAAAAAGACATAATCTATTTTTAAGTTATATCTTTTTTAAAATTATTATATCATTATTTTTTATGCATTAAAAGTACTATTTTCTAAATATTTAACTTTATACTAAATAAATTTAATGTTATAAAACTTATAAATTATATATCATAAATTTTCGCTATATCAATAAATAGGCTTCTTTTATTATCTTTTTCAAATAATATCTATTTATATTCTCAATATCTTACTTTACTGTATAAATAATTTATCTAACTTAAAAGATATACCTTTATTAAACTAGGATTTAGTTATCTTTATCATTTTGCTTATTTTCCTTTTTGTTTTATATAACCGCTCAAAAATAAAACTTAAATTATATATTATTTACTATTTCTTTTGTATTCCCACCAAGGATAAAGATTATCTCTATCTACTATGTAGCTTTTTTTTGCAATCTCTGCCAAAGGTTCATCTGAGAATGAATCTGAATAAAATTCTCCAATAATAATATTAGGTATTTCTTTATTAAGTCTTATTACTTTTTCTTTTCCATAACAATTAAGTCCTGTATATTTTCCTGTTTTATTATCTACTTTAGATGCTATAAGATATTTTATGCCTAATTTTTTACATATAGGAGTTAATAAAAACTCTGGTGAAGCTGATATAATAATATCTGTATCTTTCTGTTTTTCATAATACCACTTTTTTATACCTTTAATATGTATTTTCCAAAATTCTTCTACTTCTTTATCTATGTCTTTAACTATACTAAAACAGCTATAAAATTTTTCCTTAAATTTTGTCTTTTCCATAATACCTAAAGAAAAAGGTATAAAATATATAAATTGTTTAGGTAAATATACTGATATTTGTGGCTGTTTTTTTAATAAATATAAGTAAAACTTTTGTGTACTATCTCCATCAAATATAGTTTTATCAAAGTCATAAACATTTACTTCCATAATAATACTTATCTAAAGTTTAATAGACTTTAGTTCATTTCCTTCTAAATTTTTTATAATAAATTCTTTATTTTCATATATCATATAACTATTTTCTTGTTCCTCTTTTGGCATAGATATAGAGCCAGGATTTATATACATACCTTTTTCAAGTTTTTCTATTGTATTTATATGAGTATGTCCGTGTATTAATATATCTTTATTTTCAATACTAGGTAAATTTTCTTTATTATAAATATGTCCATGAGTTAAAAATAAATTTATACCATCTACATTTAATATATTATAATCTGACATAATAGGAAATTCTAAAACCATTTGGTCTACCTCAGAATCACAATTTCCTCTTACACAAATTATACTTTCTTTTATACTATTTAATGTTTCAAATACTTTTTGTGGATTATAATCTTTAGGTAGTGGATTTCTAGGTCCATGATATAATATGTCCCCTAATAAAACTAACTTATCCGGTTTTTCTTTTTCAAAAATATTTTTTAAAATGTTACAATAAAACATTGAACCATGTAAATCTGATGCAAATAATAATTTCAATTTTATTCCTTCTTTCATTTTTTATATAATTTATTTATAAAATAGAAATATAATTGTTAGTATTTAACAAAAATAAATCTTGTTCGAACAAATGTTTGATTCGTTCGAACATTTGTGCTATAATATCTAAATAAACGACAAATTATTTAAGGAGGTTATATTATGAATTTATATGTAAAATTTTTTATTGGTCTTTTTATTGGTTGTGTAGGATTTTTATTATCATTTATAATATGTTCTATATTATCTTGCTCTACTAATACTATGCTTCTATTTTGTATTAGCTTTTTATTTATAATATTAATTTGTTTTATAGGTTTTTACATATCATATAATAACCTTCATCTTAAAATAAAAAAATACTTAAAAAAATTAAAATATGTTTTATTATATAATATAAATAAAACATATTCAATAATTTTATCAACAAATTTTAATAGCCTATATAAAGTAAAATAAATCATTATATATTAAAGAATAACCATGTTTCTTTCTAAATATAGCTTAGCTATTTCTAAATCGATTGGCTCATCTATATCTATAGAATGATACTTATCCATTATGTACCCATATTCATTATCTTTTAAGTATTTATCAATTTTTATATCTTTAATATAATTTATATAGATAGCACCATTTAAAAGGTAATACTTTTCCATTTTTTGTCTTAAACTTATATTACTTTCTATTAATGGTTTTATTTTTCTATTTTCATCTATTTTTCTTATTAAAGTAGGACTTTTATCTGATTCACATACTGATAAAATACTTGTTAAATTATTATTAATTAATAGTTCTAATGCCTCATCTATATGTTTTTCATTTCTAAATGGGGATGTAGGTTGTAAAAGGACTAATATATCATAATATTCTCCTCTTTTTTTTAGCTCCTCTATTGTATATGTTATTGCTGTTATTACATTAGAGTTATCTTCTGATAATTCTTTAGGTCTAAAAAATGGAACATTTGCTCCATAATTTCTAGCAACATTAGCTATTTCTTCACCATCTGTACTAACTATAATATTATCTATATATTTACTTTTTTTCCCTGCTTGTATAGTATATGATATAAGTGGTTTTCCACATAAATCTATTATATTTTTATTTTTTATTCCCTTGCTCCCTTTTCTAGCTGGTATAAAAGCTAAAACTTTCTTATTATTTATCATAATCTCACCTTAAAAGTTTATATCATAAAATTTTTTAATATTAGATGTATTTTTATTTAAAACCTGTTTTATATTTAACATTATATTTTCACAAGTATTTTGTCTTTCATAAGGATTTTTAAAGTTTTTTACTTGATTTTTAAAATTTTTATCTAAAGCTAATGTTATAGCTTTTTCTATTTCATTTTCATCTATACTACAATTTATAACACTTTTAGAACAAACTCTTCCTTTTTGTCTATCACCTATATTTACAGTTGGTATATTAAAAGATGGTACTTCTATAATTCCACTTGAAGAATTTCCTACAACTGCATCAACGAATTGTAATGCACTAAAATAATTTAATTGTCCCATTGTATCAAAAGCTATTGTATTTTTATTTTTTGATACATAATCATCAATCATATTATTTATAACCCTGCCATCTGTGTCTGCATTAGCCTTTGTAAAAATAATATTTATATTTTGTATCTTACTAATAGCGTTTAAAATAATACTAAATTGTTGTTTAGATGACTTTTGTTCTAAAGTTACTGGATGAAAAGTTAATATTATTGTATTTTCTTTTATTTTAAAATTTAATTTTTCCTCAAGTTCATTTTTATTAAGTAGTTTTAATTTTTTTATATTTTCTGTACCAATAGCACCTACATTAAAAACTGTTCTAGGTTCTTCTCCTAATTGTATTACTCGTTTTTTATACTCTTCTGTACTAGTAAAATGTAAATGACTCATTTTAGTTATACAGTGTCTTATAGCATCATCTATTGCACCTTCTGTTATCTCTCCTCCATGTAAATGTGCTATTTTAATATTACAAACCATAGCACATATAGAAACTGCTAAAATTTCATATCTATCACCTAAAATAACTAATAAATCTGGCTTTAACCTTTCAAAAACTTCTCCAAAACTTATTATTGCAAGGCCAATAGATTTATTTATACCAATTTTAGTATCTGAACTTAAAAGCATCTCTACTTTTTCGTCTATAAAAAATCCATCTTTTTCAATATTTTTATAAGTAAGTCCAAATTCTGTTGAAAGATGTGAACCTGTAACTATTATTTGTAAAACAAGCTCATTATCGTTTTTTATAGCATTCATTATAGGCTTTAACAATTCATACTCTGCTCTAGATCCTGTTACAACACAGATTTTTTTCATTATAATTCAATCCTTTCATCTTCAAAAAAATCTCTTTTTGCAACTTGCCCTAAAACATCATACCATTTCATTGGTGATATTCCATCTCCAGGTCGCTTTATTGCTAAATTATCCTCAGTAAACTTTTCACCTTTAAATATATCACATTTAGCTACTATACTTTTTCTAGCTATAACAATATTTTTTTCTTCAGACTTAGATGGTGTTTTTATACCACTACCTAAAGCTTTTTCTATATTTCTAATACAATCTACCATTTGCTTTAGCTCATTCGGCTCAAGACTTGCCTTATGGTCTGGTCCTTCTAAATTTTTATCTAATGTAAAGTGCTTTTCTATAACTGTTGCACCTATTGCTACTGCACCTATTGCTACTTCTATGCCGTCTGTATGGTCAGAATAACCTATAGGTAATTTTAGTTCATTTTGCATTGTTTTTATAGCCATTAAATTTACATCTTCCATAGGTGTTGGATACTCTGTGTTACAATGTAATACTGTAATATTTTTTTCTCCATATTTATTAAGGATATTAATAGCTTCTTTTACTTCTTCTAAGTTACTCATACCTGTTGATAGTATTATGTTTTTATATATTTTACCTATTGCTTCTAAATATGGCAAATTTGTTATTTCACCTGAAGGTATTTTCACAATATCTATACCTAATGATACTAATAATTCTGCGCTTTCTATATCAAAAGGAGAAGATAAAAATTTAATATTTTCTTCATCACAAATATTTTTTAAATAAATATGGTCTTGCTCTGTTAGCTCAAGCTTTTTTATCATACTATATTGACTTTCATCTTTTTCTGTATTTTTTGTTTGATACTCTGCTTTTTTTGCATCTTTGGATACAAGTTTATCCGCCTTAAAAGATTGAAATTTAACTGCATCTACTCCTGCCTTTTTTGCCTCTAAAATCATCTTTTTAGCAAGATTTAAATCTCCATTATGATTTACACCTATTTCTGCAATTATAAATACATTCATAAAAACCCTCCTTTCTTAGACCTAATTTATTCCATTTCTACCTCTGTAAAATGGTAACTTACCTTCATGACAATTTATTATTTTATCCTTAAAAGTTTGATTAAATGACATAGAAACAAATAAATAGCAATTATATTTTTAAAATATTAACAAAGTCATATAAATTAATATTCTGACTACATAAAATATCTATATTATACTTTTTAGCTAAATAAATTAATTTTTTATCTTTTTTATCATATCTTACACATATAAACTTAATCTTCTCAATATTTTTAGTATTTTTTAGTTCTATATTTTTTGTTTGGTAACTTTATTCATATATATCATTTTTTTATAATCCCATAAAGTTTACTATTAGGTATTATATTTTTAAGAACTATGCTTCCTGCCCCAATAATTGTATTTTCCCCTACATTTATTCCTTGTATAATAGTAGAATTAGCACCAATAAATACATTTTCCTCTACTTTAACATTTCCACATAGTATACTTCCAATAGAAATATGAGAAAATTCTCCAATATAACTTTCGTGTTCTACTATAGCCCCTGTGTTAATTATTGACATATTACAAATTTTAACATTAGAATTTAAGACTGCTCTTTTCCCAATAAATATTCCTTCACCTAAATCTACATTATTAGCAATAATAGCTGTTTTATCTATAATATTAGGTAATTTAAATCCTATATTTTTTACTATTTTATATAGTTTATTTCTAACATTAGAATTCCCAATATATCCTATACATATAAATACATTTTTTATACCTTTATTATAAAATTCTTGTAAATTATCATCTGTACCTAAAACTTTATAACCTTTATATCCTTGTCCTATTTTTTCTTTTATATCTATAATTCCATATATATTATAAATACCTCTATTTTCTATGCTATCAATTATACTTTTACAATGTCCTCCAAAGCCTATTAATAAAATATCTTCCATATTTATATTTCTAGCCTTTCTTTCATTTTTTCAAGTTCATCAAATTGCCCCATATCTAGCCAATCTTCTTCTTTTAAAATATATGTTCCTATACTCTTACCTAATTTTATACATTTTTCTATTATTTCTGTAATATGGGTAAAAGTATTTTTTGGTATATATTCTAAAAATTTAGGTTCTATAATATATATTCCTGTATCTACTAAAAATGAAAACTTAGGCTTTTCTTTCATTTCTATTATATTTCCCTTTTCATCTATATCTATAACACCATATGGTAAATGCTGATTTTTCTCTACACAAATTACTGTAGCAATATTTCCTCTTTTTTTATGATAATCTAATATTTTAGAGTAATCATAATCTATTAAAACATCACAATTAGTTAAAAATATAGTATCTTTTATTATACCTTTTAATAAATAAAGTCCACCACCTGTTCCTAAAAATGTTTCTTCATCTATAAAATTTAGATTTTTATCTATTTCATAAAAATATGTTTTAATAAAATTTTTCTTATAGTTTACTATCATATAAAAATCGTTGCATCCGTATTTTTTAAAACTATCTATAATATGCTCTGTAATAGTTTTATCTCCTATTGGTATTAACGGCTTTGGTAATATATTTGTATATGGCTTTAATCTTGTTCCCTTACCTCCTGCCATTATAACAACTGGTGTATTTATTTTTTGTTTTAATGGTTTTATGTCCTTTATTAAAAATTTTATATCAACAATTACATTATTATTATCTAAAATAGGCAAACTTGTAATACCATTTTCTTCCATATATTTTTTA
>CAMMEG010000017.1 GCA_946495765.1 uncultured Eubacteriaceae bacterium | reverse complement strand
AAAATGTAACAATAATATTTTTATAATAAGAGATAATCCATTTTCTCCATTATACATAGTCTGCCAAGTAGAAATCTGCCCAACTAATCCACTTGTTCCCATACCAGCTCCTGTTGGTATATTTTCCATTTTAAAGACAATAGTACTTAATGGTCCTAATATAGCACTTGCTATTATAGGTGGTATCCATATAATAGGCTTTTTTATTATATTAGATATTTGTATCATAGATGTTCCCAGTCCTTGAGCAAAAAGCCCATTTATTCCATTTTCTCTAAAACTCATAACAGCAAATCCAACCATTTGGGCACAACACCCAACTGTTGCTGCTCCCCCTGCTATACCTGACAAGCCTAATATAATAGCTAATGCTGCAGAACTTACAGGTAATGTTAATAATATTCCCATAACAACAGAAATTATTATTCCCATCAAAAATGGTTGAAAATTTGTTGATATATCAATAAAATTACTAATAATATTTATAATATATGAAACAAAAGGTGATATAATTAATCCTAAAATACAACCACTTAAAACTGTTGTTAAAGGAGTAACTATTATGTCTAAAATTGTTTTTTTATGTATTAATTTTCCTAATTCTATACCAAAAATTACAGCTAGAAATGCTGTTACTGGATCTCCAGCCCCACTTAATAATATTTGGCCACTTTCATCAAATATTTTACCAGCAAATATTTGAGTAGAATATGAACCAAAAAAACCAGTTACTGCTGATGAATATATAATTATGTCTGGACAACTTAATGCCTTTGCAACTCCTATTCCAATTCCAGCTCCTGTACATATAGATGCAAATATACCTATTTTAGAAAAAATTAAACCAATATCTCCACCTACTAATAATCCTACTTGTTTTATTATAAGCCCTGTTATTAATGTAGAAAAAAGACCTAACGCCATACCATTTAATCCAGTTATAAAGTATCTTTTAAATATTATTTTAAAAACTCTTAATACTTTCAAAATATGTACCTCCTATAAAATAAAAGTAAGTTTTTATTTTTATCTTACAATTTATTATATTTATATTTAAAGACTGTAGATAAATCTACAGTCTAATATTAGAGTTTATTAATTATATATTTTAAATCATTATTTAGTACTATTAGTACTATTATTTTTGTTATTATTATTGTGTTTATTGTGTTTTTTACTAGAATCAAAATTCATATCTTCTGCAAACTCTACTCTAGAACTACTATTGTTTGAGCTATTTTTATCTGCTTTTAAGTTTTTACTATTTTTCTTATCCATAAGAAATACCTCCTAAAAAAATAAATATATTTATTACAGATTGACTTTAAAAAGTCTAATATATAAAGTAAGATTAGCTTATATTTAAGTACTATATTTTTTATTAATATAATACCTTAAAAAATATTAACTTACCTTACAATAGTTATTATTATCATATATTTATTTTTTATGCAAAGTTATTTAAGTAAATTTTATACATTTATATATTCAAAATCAATAGGCTGCTCTAAAGTTATTTTACCAAGTTTGCCTCCTCTAAATTCATCTATTAATATATACGAAACTCTATTTAAATCTATTTCTCCACCTTTAGTTTTAAAGCTTCTAGATATACCAATATTTTCCAAAATTTTATCTGATTTATCTTCCTCATTAAAATCAATTTTATATCTTTCTTTTAGACTATTTGGATATATTTTTCTTAAATTATCTATCAAATTTAATGCAAGTGTATAAGTATCTAATATATCGTCATTTACAGCTCCTGTAAAAGCTAATTTTAAACCAACTGTTTGGTCTTCAAATTTTGGCCATAATATACCTGGAGTATCTAAAAGCTCAAAATCTTTTTTTATCTTTATCCATTGTTTACCTCTTGTAACACCAGGCTTATCACCTGTTTTAGCTAGAGATTTTCCTACAAATTTATTTATTAATGTTGATTTTCCAACATTTGGTATACCTACTATCATAGCTCTAGTAGGAACAAATAATCGACCTCTTTGTTTTAATCTTTCAACTTTTTCTTTCATAAGCTCTTTAGATACTTCTGTTATATCTTTGATACCTTTGCCTTTTATAGAATCTACTAATATAACTTTACAATTTTGTTCTTCAAAATATTTTATCCAAAGATTTGTTTTTTTATCATCTGCTAAATCTACTTTATTAAGTATTACTATTCTATGTTTGTTTTTAGCAAGTTCATCTATCTCTGGATTTTTACTACTAAAAGGTATTCTTGCATCTAAAAGTTCTATAACAATATCTACAAGACCTATATTTTCCTGCATCATACGCCTTGTTTTAGTCATATGACCAGGATACCATTGTATGTTCATTATTAACTCCTTTTTAATTATAAATCTTAAGTTTTATAAAAAGGGTAATAGATATCTATTACCCTTTTTAAAGTATCATTATTTACTTCTTCTATTAATATCCTCTTTAACTTTAGCAGATTTACCAACTCTATCACGAAGATAATTAAGCTTAGCACGTCTAACAATACCATATCTAACAACTTCAATTTTTTCAATTCTTGGAGAATGAACAGGCCAAGTTCTTTCTACACCAACACCATAAGAAATTCTTCTTACTGTAAATGTTTCACGAGCACCACCATTTTGTCTTTTAAGAACAGTACCCTCAAACATTTGAACTCTTTCTCTTGTGCCTTCAACAACTTTAGCATAAACTTTAACAGTGTCACCAACATTAAAGTCAGCAATGTCTTTTTTAAGTTGTTCGTTTTCAATTTCTCTAATAATATTATTCATAAGTAATCCCCTTTCAAATTAAATGTTCTTAATTATCTATAATAACAGCGGAACATTCGTATTACATATCTTACAAATTATATCATATATATTTTTACATTTCAAGTATTTTTTAATTTTTAATTAATTCTTTTTGACTTTTAAAATATAAAATAAATAATATTATAAACATAGTTGTTAATGCAAAAATCCACGTTAGTAATAAATTAGATGTTAACCCTGCTACAATATACCCTACAATACTACTTATTGCAACTACTAAAGTGTATGGTATTTGAGTTGAAACATGGCTTATATGATTACATCTAGCTCCAGTAGATGATAAAATAGTTGTATCTGATATAGGGCTACAGTGATCTCCAAATACAGAACCTGCCAAAACAGCTGATAAAGATATAATTGTAAGCTCTGGTGCTGTATTTTGACAAACAACTGCTATTATAGGTATAAGTATACCAAATGTACCCCATGATGTGCCCATAGAAAAGGCAAGTAAACCTGCTACACAAAATGCTACAACTGGTATTAACATACCTGCTAAGCTAGAACCTGCTACAAGTCCACCTACATATCCACCTGTGTCTAATAAATCTCTACAAACACCACTTATAGTCCACGCTAATGTTAGTATTATATAAGCTGAAACCATAGATTTTACACCTGTAGCTATACTCGACATAAACTCCTTAAAAGATAGAACTCTTCGTGGTACAAATAATAAAAAAGTAACTATTAATGTAAAGAAACCACTTATGGCAAGAGCAGGCCCTGCCTCTGTATTACCAAATCCTTCAGCTAAAGTTATACCACCATTAAAATAACCCCCTATATAAAGCATAGATGCTATAGATGAAAATATTAAAACTAATATTGGGATTATTAAATCATAAACTGTACCTTTTTCTGATATATTTATTTTACTAAGTTCATCATCTTCATCTACTTCATCAAAATATTGATTTTTACTACCACTAAGTGATAATTGCTCACATTTAGCCATTTTACCAAATTCTATTTTTGTTAAACTTACTATTAAAACCATAATAATAGTTAATAGTGCATATAAATTAAATGGTATAGTTTTTACAAAGTCTTGTATACCATTTAATCCCACATCACTCATTTGAGATATAACAGATGCTGCCCATGAAGAAATAGGTGCTATTATACATATAGGAGCTGCAGTTGCATCTATAATATAAGCTAATTTTTCACGAGATATTTTATACTTGTCTGTAACAGGACGCATTACTGTCCCAACTGCTAAACAATTAAAATAGTCATCAATAAAAATTATTATGCCTAATATAAATGTTGATAATTTTGCTCCCTTTCTAGACTTTATTTTTTTTACAGCCCATTCACCATATGCCTTAGAACCACCAGCTTTTGTTACAACAACAACTATTGCACCAAGCAATCCTAAAAATATTATAATAGCACTATTTTCTGAAAATTTTTCTGACATAAGTTTTATAGTAACTTCAACAGTTCTTGCCCCTATTTGTACAATACCATCTGTGTCATATATAGAATATATTAAAGTTCCAGATAAAATTCCTATAATAAGTGAAGATATAACTTCTTTTGTTTTAAGCGCTAATATAATAGCGATTATTGGTGGAATTAAAGATAAAATTCCCACCGTGTGTACTTCCATTAAAATCTCTCCTTTGTATATATTTTTTTATAATTAGATTATAATTTTGTTCTTCAAAATAAAAATTATAAAATGTATTTTTTAATCTTGATTTTGAAAAACAATAGGAATAATTAGTCCTTAGTAGTACTATGTAGTAAAACTAATTATTTTTTATAATTTTATCATAAAATTTGTATATATGCAAATTTTTAAATAATTATTTATCATTAACTATATGAAAAATTTGTTCATTATTAAAATTAGATATCAATTAATTTTACATAAATAATATTTTTTATTAATTTTATCTTTATTTAAATATACTATTTATATACTTTATTAGTTAGTATTTTAACTATCACTAAAAAGATTAAAAACAATTTTTCTTTCTAAATAGTAAAATTATTACTGGATTAATAATAAAAGCTAGTATTTTACTAAAAATAACTAGCTTTTAATTAGAATATTAATACTTATTTTTATTTATTATTATCATTAATATATGAATTTTCTCTATAATCTTCACTAGATTTTTGTACTATTTTAGATAAAATATTTTGATATTCTTTAAACTTACCTTGAGATTTTTTTATAAGAGATTGCTCAAATAATACTTGTTCATTATGTGGCTCTAATGTATAAGCTTTATATATAGCCCCTTCAGCCTTTAAAAGATTATATTCTTGTCTATAATACTTTGCTAGCTTAAGCCATAAAATATAATTATTTCTATCATAAAAATTAGCTTTTTCAATAACTTTTATAGCCATAGGTATATTATTTAATTGTTCATATATATCACTTTTAGCTATTAAAATATCAATTCTATTATCTTCTACAATTTCAAGACATTTTATAGCTTTGTCGTATAATCCTTGCTTTATATAACAATTAGCAAATTTTAATAATATATCACCTGATTTATTGAATAAATATGCTTTAGCAAATGAGATTTTAGATTTATCATAATATTTTTGTTTAAAATAAAGTTCTCCTAAATAGTAATATTTATTATATATCATACTTTCATTTAAATTATTTATATGTTCTTTTGCCTGTTCAAAATCTTCTTTTTCTATTAGCAATTCTATAATGTTAAATATTATATCTATATTGTTAGGGTCTATATTTATAGCTTTTTTTAAATATCTTAAAGCTAAATCATATTTTTTAAGTCTTATATAACAAATACCTATATTATTATATAAAATAGGATTTGAAATGTCAAAATCTATTGCATCTTTATAACTTTCAATAGCCTTTTCAAACATATTTTCTTTAAAAAGTCTATCACCTTTTATTTTTTTTCTTTCTACTTGTCCTCTTTTTTCCCAATTAAAAAGTTCTAATGAAATATTTTCTATTTCTTCTAATGTATAAAAATTATTAAGTGTTAAAAATTCTATACTTTTTTGATAAAAATTTTGTTGTTTTTTTATATCTAATAGCTTATTTGCAATATCTATATTTAAAAGTTCATTATATACCCAATTTATAAACCTATCTTCAAAAAAATCAGTACTATAATCTTTAAAATTTTTATAAAAAAGGTATATTGCCTCTTCTATCGAATAAATATTTATTCCATTTGTAAGTCTGTATGGAGATATCTCTCTATCTTCTGCCATACTAAGCTTTAAGTTAGATTCCATACCACACCTTCTTTATAGTCTTATTAACTCAGTTATACTTCTTGCTATGTTATCTAATATATCATAAAATTTATCGTTTAAGTCATAATACTTTCCATTTGGAATTGTAACAGGGTCAAATGATTTTAAACTTTCTTTATCACGCCTTGCAACCACATATGTTGTTACTTTAGCCTCTTTTAACATATTACAAATATCTTCTACACTTTTACCACTTTTTGTTGGTACGTGTGGTGGCGCATCTGTTATTAATATAAATATATTTTGACTACCAGTATCTAAAACTGAATTTTCTAAAAGTTGTACACCAGTTTCTAAAGCATCAAGAGAAGATTCTGGTATATCTCCACCATATGTTCTAGGTATATTTTTTACTTGACGTTTAAATTTTTCAACATCATCTGTAAAATTATAAACACTAGGTTTTTCTTTTTCATTTAAATCTCCAAATCCTATAAGTCCAAGCTTAAATTTAGCTCCTCTTTCACTTAAAATATTAGAAAACTCAATTGCTCTATCTTTAACACCATTTATATAACTATCCATACTGCCTGTTGTATCTATTAAAAATGTTACATTAACATTTTCCGAACCTACTGGTTTAACTTCATCTTTTTTAGGTGGTGCTGAAAATTTTGTTCTATCAAACTCTTTAATTTTTATTTTTCCTGTATTTATATCTTTTAAATATACTTCAAAAAGATTATTTTCGTCAATAGCATAAGTTATTTCTATTTGGGAATTACCTTTAAGACCGTCTAAAATAGCTGTTCCTATATATTTTTTATTTTCTTCATTTCCTTGTTCCCATTGATAAACATCAACAGCAACTGTACTAGCACCATTTGCATTAGAAAATTTAGAATCTGAAAACTTACTAGGAATAGGACTTCCCATAGGAATAATAGGTATAAGTCCTCTTTCCATTGTATCAATATTTATTATAGCTTCTGTACCTAAAATTTGTCTTGTAATTTGTCCTACTTTAACATTTCTATTAGGTAAATGTATAAGATAGTTATAAATAGATGCTCCCATAGCTACACTTTTCGCTGGGTCTGTTGCTCTATATGGTTCTTTAATAAACCCTGCTACCATTCTTTTAACCATTGGTATAAGTGTAGATCCACCTACAAGTATAACCTTAGATATTTCATCTGGTTCTTTATTGGCTCTTTTTAAAGCTTCTTCTAATATTTCTCTACTTCTTTCTACATACTTTCTTATAAGAGCTTCAAAATCTTCTCTTGTTATATCAACTGATAAATTTTTAGGCACACCTTCATGTATAATAAGTGGATTTATTTTTATAGAAACTTTACTAGTACCTGATAATTTTTTCTTTGTTTGTTCTGCCTCTTGTTTTAATTTTTGAATCACAGTTTTTCTACCTAAATCATCAAGAGTATCTATATCTATATTATTATCTTCTTTAAATTTTTCTTTCATAAATCTTATAAGTTCAGCATCAAAGTCATCTCCACCAAGATTCATATCTCCCACATCTGAAAGCTCTTGAAAAATTTCTTCGCCATTTTCATCTATACTAACTTTTAACACACAAGCATCAAATGTACCACCACCAAAATCATATACAAGCAATGTTTGAGCATATCCTTGTTTATAACCATACTCAATAGCAGCAGCTAATGGTTCTGATAAAAGATATACATTTTTAAATCCTGCTAATATACCTGCCTGTTTTGTAGCAAATATTTGTCTATCATTAAAATAAGCTGGATGAGTTATAACAACTTCATCAAAAGTTTCTCCTGACTGCTCTTCTGCCGATTTTTTTAATTTTTTTAATATTTCAGCACTAATTTGTTCTGGTGTTTTTTCTTCTCCATTTATAATTATTTTGTTATCTGTACCAATTTTTCTTTTTATAGAAATAACTGTACTTTCTGGATATATAACAGAGGAAAGCTTTGCCTCTGAACCTACTACTACTTCTTCGCTCTCTAATGTAGGATAATTTACAACTGAAGGTAAAACTTCATCTGTACCATCTATTTTTACTATTTCTATACTATCATCTTTATCTCTGTATATGGTAGCAACAGAATTTGTTGTACCTAAATCTATTCCTAAATATGCCATTTTTTAGCCCTCCAAAACTGTTTTATTAAATCTACTTGGGTCAAAACTTTCACTATATCCAGAAGGTTCATATTCTGTACCATATCCCATATCTGTAACAGACCCTTTAACAAGTCCCCCTTCTTCTTCTACTTGTAAAGTTATATTAAGTCTAGTTTTACCACTAGGTCGTTCTGGTAAGTCTTTTATTAAAACTTCACCTATAAGTTTACATTTTTCAATAGTATCTTCTTTATTTATTCTTTCCATAATTTTTAAGCTAAAGCTAGTCATATCTTCTTTTTCCATGCCAGAAAGAGTAAAAATTTGTTCTTTTTTAGCAAGTGCATAAGGAGTTCCTCTTCTAATCATTGTATAAAAAGACTTAACTCCGTTATTTTCTATTTCTAATCCTATGTCGTGAGGTACAGTAACCTCAAATTCAATAGACATTTTTTCACTTTCTATATCTTGAGATGATAAAAGTCCCATTTTCATAGCTGCATAATATGTGGCTCCAAGTGATATATCAAGTGCTGGACGTTCAGAGGTATAAATCTTACTTTCATTATTAAAAATACCTATAAGCATATCTTTAACCCACGGCATTTGAGAAGAGCCACCTTCTAATAAAACTCTGTCTATATCATCCGGATTAAGAGCTCCTGTGTATACTTCTCTTAAAGCCTTTAAAACAAGCTTTCTAGTTTCTTCTATAAATGGATTTATTATTTCTTCTAAATCTTCTCTTGTCAACTGTTCTACAAAAGGTGGTATACAAAATGTAAATGGTATTCTAAAAGCTTTTACACCAGAAAGTCGTTCTTTAGATTCTCTAGCACGAGAAATAAGTTCAACCATATTTTCAGGACTCAAATCTTCTCTTTTTTGATTGGCTTTTTCTTCTATGAATTCATAACATTTATTTAAAATATATTCATCTACATTATCTCCTCCGTGATAAGCTTTGCCACCTTCACTTATAACTTGTAACTTTATATGTTTATCATCTTTTTCTAATACATTAAACAAAGTTATATCTAATGTTCCGCCACCAAAGTCAAATACCATTATTTTTTCATCTTGACTTAATTGATGTCTAAAATTATATGCAAGAGCTGCTGCTTTTGGTTCTTCTATAAGGCAAATAAGCTTTTCAGATATACCAGCTATTTCACACGCCTTCATAGTAGCTTTTTTGGCTGCATCATCAAAATCATAAGGAACAGATACAACAAGCCCTGCTATCTCTGCTTTAGGATTTAGACTTTTACAATGTTCTACAAGCTCTATTAATATTTTTGCTGATATTTCTTCTGGTAAATATTTTTTACCATCTAATTCTACTGTTTCATTAGTTCCCATTTTTCTTTTTATAGAACGTATAGTAGACTCTGGGTATATTTTCATAGAGCGAAAGGCCTCTTCACCTATAACCCATTCACCTTCACCTTCCTCGTCCTTTCTATATTGAACAACAGATGGCATAGGTATTTTACCAAATCCGTTACTTATGTCAATAGGCTCTGGTTTTTCATTAATCATATCCCAATAACTTATTATAGAATTTGTAGTACCAAGATCTATACCTAATATATAATAGTCTTCAGATAAGCTTTTATTTTCTTCTATTTGCTTCTTATATTCTGTCCATTTCAATAATCTCACCTCTTTTTCTTTAGCTTATATGTTTATTATAAATTGTTTTTTAAAATTTGTCTTTGGATATATTTCTCCAAACCCAAAATCTTCTATATTAAAAATCATTTCTTTTTGATTTTTAAACTCTACATACATTAAAAATCTTATAGTTTTAATATCTCTATCTTTAAAATACTCATATTGATTTAAATCTATTTTTATGTTTGATACTGTTTTAAAATTATTATTTTCCTCTAAAACTACGTCAAACTCTATATTCTTACTATTTATTAAAGAAAAAACTTTTTTATCAAAATTTTGCCATATAAAACTATTTTTATATACAAAAGAGTTAAATTTTAAATTATCTAAATCTTTAATAAATATTCCTATATTATATTTTATTTGGTCTAAATCCTCGATATACATTTTGTCTTTAGGTAATATACCTATTTCTTGACAGGCAATTATACAAGCTCCATCTGATATAAACCTTTTTGCCTTGCCTTTAAAATTTTTTTCTAAATTAAATATAGATTTTATAAATTTGTGTATAAAATCTATTTCTATACCTCCACCTGATAAAATAATATTCTCTATTTCTTTTTCTTTAATATCTATATTTTTAAATAATTCATAAAAAAATATATTTATTTCTTTTTCAAAAAAAGATATTATATCAAATAACTCTTTTTTAGTTATTACTTTTTGAAAAGGTGGATAAAAAAAGTTATAATATAATTTTATATCTGATAATATTTGTTTTTGAAATATAATATCAAACTGTTGGTATGCAAAAGAGTCTAGATTATTTTTTTCATATTCTGTAAGTTCATTTTTTCCAGTTTCTTCTAAAAACTTTTTTATTATTAAATTTTTAGTTATATTAAATAATCTTTGTTGACCTATATGTTCTTTAAAATGTGTTTTTATACAACTTATTTTGCCTTCTTCTTCTATTTTATAAATAGATGCTCTAAGCTGTCTATTACTATAATCAATAATTATTATTTTATCACCAAAAATATCATTTTCATAAAAATAACTTTTAAGTATACACTCTTTATCATTAGCTATTTTTAATAATAAATGTTCTATATTAGCAAGTTTAAATGCTTCTTTTATATCATTAATAATATCTTGGTTAGTATAACATGATGTAGATAAAACAATACCTTCTATATTAGCATTAGGGTTAATATTTTTTATATTTTCTATTAAAAATAGTATAAATTTACTAAGCGCAAGAGTTAAACTTATATTTTTATCATTAATTGTATAAGTTAATCCTTTTCCAAGATTATCTATTATATTTTCTATTATAAGTTCATTACCAAAGCCTTTACTTAATATAGCATATTCACCAAAAATCCAATCCTCTGTATCTATATTGTAAGAAACAACTGTTGGTACACTAGCCTTACCATACCCCCCGCTAATATCAACAACTTCTATATCCATTTGATTAAAATCAAAATAAGATATTGTTGATGTTAAATTTCCTAAATCTATACCTATAATAAATTTATTTTCATTAGTCATAAAATCCCTACTTTGCTGCTATAATAGTAGCTCTTTTTATAATACCTTTATCTTTTTTCTTATAGCCATAATTTACAACTTTTATTATTTGCCCTTTTAAAAATTGTTCATTTTTTTCTGCTAATAAAACTTCGTGCTCTTTTGGGTCAAACATATCATGAGGATTTGGCTTTATTAGTAAAATATTATTTTCCATTAATGTGTTTTCCATTTTATCTTCCATGTTATCTATATATTTAGTAAAATCTTTTATTTTTTCATCTGAACATTCTCTAAGTCTTACAACAGAGTAATACATTATTTCTTGAAATGTGCTTATTTCAAATAAAATAGTATTTTTTATAAAATCATCTATTTTTTTTATATAAGAATTATATAATTTTTCTAAATCAAATACTATGGATTTTGTATTTATATACTTTTTAATTTGTTCTAAATTAAAATCATTTTTTAAACTGTCATAAATAATATTAAAATCATACTCTATATTAAGATTTTTAATTTTATCTAAATTATTATCTATATCTAAATATATTTTATTTTTATTTAAAAATACTTCATCTTGCTTTTCTTGTATATTATCAACTTTAATATTAATACTTTCACATATTCCATCTATTATATTATATAAATCATTATTTTTATAATATTCTCTGTTATTATTTATATATTGGCTTATTTGATTAAACATATTTTTAATATTATTAGCTAGATTTAAAGAGTTTTCTATATGGCTTTTAGCTAAATCTATATTTTCTCTTTGTTCTAAAATAATATTTTCTTTTAAGTTTAATAAATATTGTTCAAATATTTCTAATATTTTTTGTTTATATTCATCTTCTGGCAATTTTACTTCTTTATATATATTATAAATAACTTGCTCTATTTCTTTACTATCTGTTTCAAAATCTATATTTATTACCCTATTTATTGTCTTTATTTTTTCATTAAGAAGTTCAAAACTTTTACCTGTTTGTTGATAAGTTTCTATTATAGGCTTTAATAAACTTTCTATTGATGACTTTTCTGTTTCATCTTTACATAAATCTTCTAGAGCCTTTATTTGGAGTTTTATTATAGATGCTAAAATTTCTCTTTCTTCTTCAAGTACATCATTAAAATATTTTATTTCTTTCCTATTTTCTATATCATTAATAGCATTAAAACAATCTATTAGATTTGTTTTATAACTATACATTATATATTTTATAATTTCATCTATAAAACATTGTTTTATATCTTTAATATCCATACTATTATTAAAAATATCTATATTACTTAAATTGTCTATACTTTTATAAACATTATCTATATATTTTGCTGTTATAGTTTTCTTTTCTGTATAAATAGGATTTGTTTCTACATCTTTATCTTCACAAAAAAAGCTAACTTGGCTTTTTAAAACAGAGATTATTCCAGATAAATTTTTTAATACTTCATTATTAAACTTAAATTCTATATTTTCTGTTCTATTTAAAAAATTTATATAGTTATCTATAATAGTTTTATATATATTAAAAATATCTTCATCAAATAAAGCCAAACTTTTACTATTTGATATATTATTAATAAAGATAGATAAAATAATTCTTTTTAAATATTTATTATTAGAATTTATTTTTTCTTTAAGCATTAAAATATACTCTTCTTTAAAGGAACTTTGCTCCATAAAAATTTTTTCAAACTCTATTTCTATGGCTGACTTACACATATGCTCCCCCCTTCATACAATGTTTTTATTAATAAAGTTCATCAACAGACAATTCTGTAACAATACCATCATCACTCATACTTTTAGCAGTAACCTTAAGCATATTATCAGGACTTACACTAAATATTACTTTAACTTTTTCTTGTCCTTTAGCTCCTTGTGGAATTCCTCTTAAAGAAGTACCTGCTAGTCTTTTCATACCATCATTAGTAACAAAGTTATTTATTTTACTATCATCTGGTATAGTATTTTCGTAAACAACGATAGCCATACTACTTACATTATCAAAGTTAGTAACTAATGGTTCTGGAGCTTCAACTATAAGATTATCTTTAGGTATATCCATACCAGCTTTTACTATCTCCATAAAGCGTCTACCAGCTATTTCTAATCCTATTGGGTGTATTGTTTTTTCATGAACAACAGGACCTTTTACAGTAGGCATCATAATCATATTACAATAATGAGCCGCTCCTTGAGATATACTAAGTGCTGGGCTAATTTTAGATTTAAATGGTTCTTTATTAAATTTTTCTTTAATTTTTTCACTTACAATAGGCATAGATGAACTTCCACCTACTAAAAATATTTCATCTATATCTTCAGAGCTTATTTTTGCTGTTTCTAAAGATTTATCTACACATAAAATAGTTTCATTTATCATATCTATTACAGACTTGCCTTCAAACTTTGCAAATATTTCATCACTATCATTAAGTTTATTTACTCTTTTGTGATTTAAAAAGTCTTCTCTTGTTATTTCCATATTTATATTTACAATTTTAGGTTCTTGTATAAATGGAGCTAAAACTATTTTTGTAGATTTTGCTTGAGATAATCTTTCTTTAGCTTGATTTGCCATTTGAGCTAAACGTACTAAAGCAACTTTCTTTTGTCTTTTAGAAACACCATCATCTATATTTTCATCATATAAGTCTATTTCATTATCTGTAAGTTTTTTAAATTCTTCATAAATCATATCTACTAATATTTTATCTACATCATTACCACCTAGATTGTTATCACCATATGTGCTTAAAATAGATATATTAGGCTCATCATTTTCATCTAATTTTATTTCTAATATACAAGCATCAAATGTACCACCACCAAAGTCATATACTAAAACTTTTTTATCTTTTCTTTCATTTACTGCGTAGCTTATGGCAGCAGCAGCTGGTTCTAATCTTAAATATACACTATTTTCATCAAATCCTGCTAATATAGCTGCTTCTTTTGTCATTTTCTTTTGTTTGTCTGTTGAATTTGCAGGTACTGTAATTACACAACCAGAAAACTCACCTGATATATTAAGTTTTTCTCTTGCATATTCATCTGCCATTCTTTTAAGATATCCCATTATTTCTCCAGCTATTTGTTCTGGTTTAAAAGTAAATTCTTTATCATCTACATTAATTACAATATTTTCATCTGTACCTAAAAATCTTTTTATAGATAGAACTGTGCTTTGAGGATATATCATAGCCGCCTCTTTAGCTTGAACTCCAAATATTTTAGATAATTTATTTTCATCTTCTATATCTGTTTCAAATTGGATAGCAGTAGGAAAAATATTACTACCATCTATTGGTATAGTCTGTACTTCACCATCTTTAAAATCAAATATACTAACAACTGAATTTGTTGTTCCAAAATCTATTCCTAAAAATAATCCTCTTTCTAAATCAAGACCTAATGTTCCCATTTTATTTCCTCCTTAGTTTTACAATATCTTTCCTTTTAAATTATAATCTTTTAATATAAGTTCTTCTATTGCCTGATGTGCTTGGTTATATTTTCCTTCATAAATATATATATAAGCATTGTTTATTTTAAAATACTCATCATCTAATTCAAATATTATATTTTTATTATTAGTAGTGAAAAATCTTTTTGTGGATATATTTCCATTTTTCATATTTTCTACAAAATAATATTCTATATCTTCACCATAAAAAATAGGTAAAGTAACAATATACATGCCAAATTTAAAATAATTCATTTTTATAGATAAAAATTTATCTTGATTAACATTTTTATAATATAAATAAATATCTTTGTTAGGCGAAGAGTTATAAATAAAAGGTTTATATTTATAAAGATACGAGAAGTTTTTAAATTTGTCTCTATTATTTTCAAATATTTTAAAATTAATTTTATCTTTTTCCATATTTTCTATAATTTTTCTAAATATACTATACTTATTTTCTAAATCATAATCTCCTTTTAAATATATATGAGCAAGAGCATAACCTATTATGTTATGATTAGTTTCTTTAAAAATATACTCCATAATATAAATAATCTCATCACTAAATTTATATTCTCCGTTAAAAGCTTCATACATGCAGTAGTTTAAAAAATATTCTATTACCACATTTTCAACATCTTCATTATATAATTTTATAAATACTTCTTCACTATATGAGTTTATACTATGAGTATATATTGTTAGTTTTAATATATGCTCATCTATTTCTTTTCTACCAATTCCTATTGTTTCTAAAGTTTTTCTAAGTTCAATCCAATCTTTTAGTCCACCTTTATAATTTTTTAAAACGATATCTATAAAAAGATTATCTATTTTAGAGCGTAATAAAAGTTCATAAGCAAATATTGCTATATCTCTATCATATTTCTTTTCTTCACTTATAGTTTTTATAGCATAAAATAATATATTGTTATCTAAAACATGTGCTTTTTTCTTTATTATCTCTATAGACTTTTCATATTCTTTACATATTATATAAGATTTAATAATATTATCTATATATTTATCATTTATATATTTTTCTAAAATCTTTTTATAATAAAATGTTGCTAATTCATAATTATTATTATAAAAATTAATGTTTCCTAATGTTAATAATATTTTCATTTTAAAGTCTATTGATATGTTATTTATCTCTGACAAATTTTCTAATAATTCAATATTTATATTTTTAAAATCATTATTTTCTAAATAGTATTTTACTGTATTTATTAGTGTAAATTTATCTTTATAACCTTGTTTATAAAATTTGTAAAAATATTTTCCATTAGTACCATCTACAAGCTTCTTTATTTTTATATTGCAATTTAATATATCTTTTTTGTTTTGAGAAAAAACATAATAATAAAAATTATTAGAAATTGCACTTATAATAGCCATATTACTTTTAATATCATATTCTTTAATATTATCTATTTCATAATCTTTTATAAGAATAGTTTTTGCATTTTTGTCTTCTATATAAATTTCATATAAAAAATTATTAGGATATAAAATATCCATTATTTTCTTTTCTTCTTTAGATTCTTCTTTTACAAAATCCAACATATATTTATATATTGTATAATAATATCTGCCAGTACAACCCTTTTCCATAAAATATGAACCATATTGTAAAATTTTATTCTTATATTGTGATACCAAATGATTATATTTTTTATCACTTAAAATAATGTAATATATAACAGCAATTATTTCTAAGTCTGTATTAGATTGGCTTAAAAACTGACTTATTGGATATACCCCTATGTCTTCCATATTATTTTTATAGCAAGCTTTTATATAACTTGTATTTAGACCATTTATAGATATTTGTCTATTTATAGCTTCTTTAAAGAAGAAATAACTGTAGTTATTATGAATATTATTTTTAAGATATGTTTCACATATTTTTAATAATATGAAATCTATATTATATTCATTATAAATTTTTTGATTAAATATATTATCTTTATAATCAAACATTATACTACTTTCATATCTAGATATAGACTTTTCTATATTTATTCCATTATAAATTGCCCATTTTATATAGTTTTTTAATGTATCCTTTTCAAAGCTTATAAATTTAGAATTTTTTTCAAAAATATTATATAATACTAGATTTTTCCAATAGCTATTTTCATTAATTTTTTCAATACAAACTATAATGTCTCTATCTATGTTGGAAATACTATTTTTTAAAAATACTGTATATAATATAGCTATATCACTATCTATATCTTGTAAATATTTTATATACTTATTTGTACCTCTTATTGAGCCTTTATTAGATTTTACTAATCCTTGTAAAAATAAATAAAAAGTATATTTATCTTTGTCATTATTTTTTAAATATTTTTTATATTTATTAACGTTGCCATTAAAGTAATCTATTTTTTCTTTATCACCTATATTTATGCTAAAGAAAAGTATAGCAAGCAAAATATCAAAATCTGACTTATTTTTATTTAAATATTCAGCACAACAGTTATAGGCTTTATTAAGGTACTCTATTCTATCCATAGTCAAAAAGCCTAAATAATATCTATTTAAAAGCAGTATAAGTCTTTTTTTATTTTTTTTATTATTATATTGTTTTTCTGTATTATAAATGCTTTTTTCTATAAATTCCATACTAATACTCCTATATTAAACTATTACCAATATATATATTTTTTTGCATTTTATATACACTATCACCTAAAATAGCCTTTATAAGTATCTCACTTTCTATATTAGGCTTTTTAGTAAAGTCCATCTGTGCTTTTAAAAACCCTGTTAATTTTATATCAAATTCTATTTCTGTATATTTAGATATAAGATACTTTTTACCTTCAAAAAATACAAATGTATCTTTTGCTATAATTTCAATAATAACGTCTTCGTCTGTATTATTTAAGATTTTCAAAACACCTTTATCTATTGGATTAAAATAATTTCTTTCAAATATTATTTCTATTGGATTTTTTTTACTAATCTCTATTATAACACTTTTATTTGTTTTATTAAATATAACTTTTCTTCTTTCAAAAAAACTATTTATCTTATTTTTTATTATTATAAACTCTAAATTAAAAATACCATTTTCATCAAAATCTCTGTTTGTTATTTTATTTTTAGTTAATTTTATAAAATCTACATCTTCTAATGTAATGTCTTCTTCAAAATAACCTGTACCTATAAGTTTTATTGGTATAGATCCTATTATTTCAGAGTCTGACTTTGTATTAAAATATTTATATCTAAAATTTTTTTGTAAAATTTCTATATATGCCTTTTCTTTTATTTTAGACAGAATAAAAAAATTATCTATTGCTCTTTGCTTATTTAAATCTTTTAACAATTCTTCTACAATATCTATATGTTTATAATTTATATTTTTTAGCCAAATCATAAAATCATAAGAATAAAAAACTCTTATAGCCTCAATATAATTTTTTAAATAGTATTGATAAAATCCTTTTATTGTATAAATTTTTTCTTGGTTACATTTTAAATAATCAAAATTAGAAATAGTAACATAAACAGGAATATTTATTTGTCCACCATTAGATATTATAGTTATTTCACTTTTTATAAAATCTCCACTATAATATATAGACGGAACAATGCTATATCCTATACTTACATTATTACCACTAAACTCTTCTGTATCTAATATTATACAATCTGTATTAGATATAATATCACCTAATAAAGTTCCTCCACCTACATTTTTAATATTTATAACGCCACTATTTTTCTCGTTCATATTTATAGCAATTTTATCTACATCTATTTTTATAATAGGTAAAGGATATTCTAAAAACTCTTTTAAATCCATTTTTTTACCTTCTTTAATTTAAATTTCTAATATTTTCTAAATAGTATTATTTTTATTATAAATGATTTTAGTAAAAGTATCAACTTTTTATACAAATAATTATTGAAATAAATACATTTTTAATTTAATATATATATTGAATATAAATTTTGAAATAAAGGAGTATAAATATGATTGAGCATGGTGGAGATTTAGATATTATAGAACAAAAATATAATATACCTAAAAAAAATATTATAGATTTTAGTGGTAATATAAATCCATTAGGTATGTCTGATAAAATAAAGGAAACCGTAAAAAACAACTTAAATGTTATAACAACTTATCCTGATAAAAATTATATAAACTTAAAACAATCTATATCAAATTATTGTAATTGCAATATAAATCATGTTATTGTAGGTAATGGTGCCACTGAAATTATTTCTTTATTTATAAAAAATCTCTTACCTAAAAATACTATTATCGTTTCTCCTTCTTACTCTGAATATGAAAGAGAACTTAAAAATAATAACTGTAACATAACTTTTTTTAACTTAAAAGAAAATGAAGATTTTTTATTAAATGTAAACAAACTTTTAAATTGTATAGATAATACAATAGATTTAGTTATCATATGTAATCCAAACAACCCTACAGGTACTGGAATAGACAATAATACTATTAAACTTATATTAAATAAATGTAAATTTTTAATGATAGATGAAACTTATGCGGAATTTTCATCTGATAAAGAAAACATTTGTGCTACATCTCTTGTAAACGATTATGATAACCTTTTTGTTATAAGAGGTACATCTAAATTTTTTGCTGTTCCCGGTATAAGACTTGGGTATGGTATTTGTAAAAATGAAAGTATTTTATCAAAAATAAATAAGTATAAAGACCCTTGGAGCGTTAATTCCATTGCCAATCTAATAGGGATTACTATGTTTAACGATAATGATTATATAGAAAAAACCAAAAATTTAGTTTTTAGTCAAAAAAAATATATTTTTGAAGAACTTTCTAAATTAAAAAATTTAAAGCTTTATAAAAGTAACTCTAATTTTATATTATGTAAAATTTTAAATAAAAAAACTACATCTACTAAAATTTTTGAAGAACTAATAAAAGAAAATATTTTAATAAGAGATGCTAAAAATTTTACATTTTTAGATGATAGTTTTTTTAGATTTTGTATACTTTCTGAAGAATATAACAAAATACTAATAAAAAAATTAAAAAATATTTTATCATAAGAGGTGCTATATGTTAAATAAAACTATAAATCTAGATATGTTAGACTTAACTAAAGAAGAAGCATTAGAAGAGGCAAAACGTTGTTTAAATTGTAAAAAACCGCTTTGTGTTAATGGTTGCCCTATAAAAAACAATATTCCTCAGTTTATAAAGGCTGTTGTAGATGATAATATTAAACTTGCCTATAATATATTATCTGAAAAAACAAACTTGCCTGCTATATGTGGTAAAATTTGTAACCATGAAAAACAATGCCAAGGTAGCTGTATATTATCTAAAAAGAAAACTCCAGTAAATATTGGCAAAATAGAAAATTTTATAGCAAATTATGCATATGAAAATAATCTTATAAATAATGAAAAACTATACAATAACTTAGGAAGTGTAGCCATAGTTGGTTCTGGTCCTGCTGGTCTTAGCTGTGCATATATTTTAGCTAAAGAAGGCTTTAATGTAGATATATATGAAATGGAAGAAAAAGCTGGAGGTATATTATCTTATGGTATACCTAAATTTAGATTAGCTACATATTTAGTTGATAGAGAAATAGAAAAACTACAAAATTTAGGTGTTAAATTTATATTAAATAGTAAATTAGGAAAAGATTTTTCAATAAATACATTAAAAAATAAAGGTTATAATGCAATTTTCATATCTACTGGTGCAAATATGCCAAAATATATTAATATTAATGGTGAAAACTTTTATGGTGTTATACATGCTAATCAATTTTTAACAGAATATGCTAAAAATAATATAAATATCTCTTCTTCAGATGCTGTATTAGTCATAGGTAGTGGAAATGTTGCTATGGATGCCTCTAGAACTGCTAAAACTTTAACTAATAATGTAACTGTTGTATATAGAAGGACAAAAGAAGAAATGCCAGCATCTATGGAAGAATATGAAAAAGCTATAAAAGATAATATAACTTTTATGTGGAGATGTAGCCCATTAGAATTTATAGGCGAAGATAATAAACTTACTGGATTAAAAGTGAAAAATTTAAACACAGAAGAAGAATTTGTGATTCCTTGTACAATAGCTTTAACAGCTATTGGCTCTAAACCTATCATAAATGATAATTTAATAGAGTTAGATGATTGGGGTTGTATAAAAATATTAGATACTCCTTTTGGTATGACAAATATAGATGGTGTTTTTGCTGCTGGAGATGTAGTAAATGGTCCTGATACTGTTGTTATGGCTATGCGTGAAGCTAGAAAAACTGCTTACAGTATAAAAGAATACATTCTATCAAAAATTAATGAATAATTTTTAATATTTTTATAGATAATAATTATATCAATATTAAGGAGGTACTAATTATGGCAAAAGCAGGTATGAAAAGACCAGGTAAAAATAGTCAACCTAAAACAGAAAGTAATAAAAAATATCATTCTAATAAAAACATAGTACAACCTGTACCAGAAATACAAAATAAAAGTTAATCAAATTTTTTATGCTTTATATTAAAAACAGCTATTCTTAATATTATTATACAAGAAAAATAAAAAAAAATTAAGTTTATAATTTTTCTGTTGGATAATAAAGTCATAGCTTAATTGAAATAATAAAAATAAGGGCTTTAAAGCCCTTATTTTTATGTGGTTTGTAAAAGTTTTTTTACAACCTCACTTACTGTTTTGTTATCTGCTCTGCCTTTTGTCTTATCTGAAACTAATGACATAACTTTACCCATATCTTTCATAGAGCTAGCATTAGTTTCTTTTATTGCATATAAAACGATTTCATTGATTTCTTCAACAGTTAACTGTTCGGGAAGGTAAGATTTTAAAATCATGAGTTTATGATTTAATTCATCAATTAAATCTTGTCTGCCACTTTTTTCAAAGTCAGGAAGCACGTCATTGCATTTTTTAATTTCTTTGATAATAACTTCAATAACACCGTCATCTTCAAGTTCAATTTTTTGGTCTTTCTCGATTTGAAGAATACCAGCACGAACCATCTGAATGGTATCTTTAAGGATATTATCCTTTTGCTTCATAGCCTCCTTCAAATCAGCAAAAAGCTGTTCTTTTAATGACATACACATCATCCCTTTTATTATTAGTTGAATTTACGTTTTCTAGCTGCTTCAGACTTTTTCTTACGTTTAACACTAGGTTTATCATAAGCTTCTCTTTTACGAACTTCGCCCATAATACCAGCTTTAGCACAACTTCTTTTAAATCTACGAAGAGCGCTATCTAAAGATTCATTTTCTTTAACTCTAACTTCTGACATTGAATTCCCTCCCTCCAGTTACATTTTTACATGCAACATGCACTACAAAATTATACACAATATTTATAAAATAGTCAACTATCTTAAAATAAATTTTTAAAATTTTTTAATTTTATAAATGTAAAGAAAAAATACTTGACATATTATAAAAATTAATATAAAATGTTTTATTGTAAAGTACACTACCTTTACAGGAAGGTGATCTTATGGATAAAATATTATTTCTTACAATGTTATATGATTTTTATGGTGACCTTTTAACTAATAAACAAAAAGAAGTATTTGAGCTTTATTATCTTAACGATTTATCTCTTTATGAAATTAGCTCTCAATATAATATTAGTCGCCAAGCCGTTTCTGACAGTATTAAACGAACTGAAAAATCTTTATTACATTATGAAGAAAAGCTTTCCTTAATTGAAAAGTATTTAAACCAAAAAAAAATTATTAATAAAATAATTAATAGTATAGAAAATATAATATCTAATAATAGCTTAAATAAGTCTAATATATCTTTACTATCTGATATAAAAACTTCTTTAAGCTCTTTGTTAGATTAAGGAGGCTTATAAATATGGCTTTTGAAAACTTATCTTCAAAATTACAAGATGTTTTTAAAAATCTTACCGGTAAAGGTAAACTTTCTGAAAAGGATGTAAAACAAGCTCTTAGAGAAGTTAAATTGGCTCTTTTAGAAGCTGATGTTAACTTTAAAATTGTTAAAGATTTTATATCTAATGTTACTGAAAAAGCTATTGGTACTGAAGTTTTAGAAGGATTAAATCCTGGTCAACAAGTTATAAAAGTTGTTAAAGACGAACTTATAGACTTACTTGGAACAACACAAAGTATATTAACATTTTCTTCTAAATCACCAACTATTTATATGATGGTTGGATTACAAGGTGCTGGTAAAACTACTACTACTGGTAAACTTGCTGGACTTTTAAGAAAACAAGGCAAACAACCACTTTTAGTAGCTTGTGACATATATAGACCAGCTGCTATTAAACAATTAGAAGTTGTAGGTAAAACATATAATATCCCTGTATTTTCTATGGGACAACAAAATCCTGTTGATATAGCTAAAGCTTCCATTGAATATGCTAAAGAAAATGGTAACGACATTGTTATTATAGATACTGCAGGTAGACTTCATATAAATGAAGAACTTATGAATGAATTAGAAAACATAAAAAAAGAAATTCGTCCTCAAGAAATACTACTTGTTATAGATGCTATGACAGGACAAGATGCTGTTAATGTTGCATCATCTTTTGATGAGAAGCTTGGTATAGATGGAACAATAATTACTAAATTAGATGGTGATACTCGTGGTGGTGCTGCCCTATCTGTTAGAGCCGTTACTAAAAAGCCTATTAAGTATGTTGGTATGGGTGAGAAATTAGAAGACCTTGAGGCTTTTCACCCTGATAGAATGGTATCTCGTATACTCGGTATGGGTGATGTCCTAACATTAATAGAAAAAGCTCAACAAGTCTATGATGAAAAAGAAGTACTGGAACTTGAAAAGAAAATGCGTACATTAGATTTTGACTTAAATGATTTTTTAACTCAAATGCAACAAGTTAAGAAAATGGGCTCTATAAAAGATATTTTAGGTATGATACCTTTACCTGGTATGAATAAAATAAATTTAGATGATGTAAATCTAAATGATAAAACTATATCCCATACAGAAGCTATTATTTATTCTATGACAAAAGAAGAAAGACAGAAACCAAATATTATTAATGGTTCTAGAAAAAAACGTATAGCTAAAGGTTCTGGTAGAACTGTACAAGAAGTAAATAAACTTCTTAAAGATTTTGAAAATGCTAAAAATGCTATGAAAATGATGAATGGCATGATGAAAGGAAAAAAAGGGAAATTTAATCTTCCTTTTTTCAAATAAATAATTAATAAATTTTTAAATTTTAGGAGGAATAAAAAATGGTAAAAATTAGATTAAAAAGATTAGGAGCAAAAAAAGCACCTTTTTATAGAATAGTTGTTGCTGATTCTAGAACACCTAGAGGGGGTAAATCTATTGCTGAAATAGGTTATTATGATCCTACTAAAGAACCAGCTGTTTTAAAAGTTGATGTTGAAGATGCTAAAAAGTGGATTGGTAATGGTGCTCAACCTACTGATACTGTTCGTGCTTTATTAAAAAAATCTGGAGTTATTGAATAGTATTTTATTTAGAAAGAGGTAACATTTATGAAAGAACTCTTAAATGTAATTGTAGAAAACCTTGTAGATAATAAAGATGCTATAAAAATAAGTGAACGTCAAGAAAATGATGTTATTATATTAGAGCTATCTGTTTCTAATGATGATGTAGGTAAAGTTATTGGTAAACAAGGTAAAATAGCTAAGGCTATTAGAACTGTTATAAAATCTGCTGCATCATACGAAAATAAAAAAGTTATATTAAAAATACTTTAATATCTTTCAAGGCTTTTATTAATACTATATTTTTAATTTATAGTTTTAATAAAAGCCTTTTAATATTAATTTTTGATTGTTTATGATTTTTATTTTGAATAGTCATAATAACTCAATTATATCAAATAAAATAAAAAAATTTGCTCCATATCTTTCTTTTTTATTGTCTATACAAGAAATTAATCAAATCTACTACATTTGATAATATAAAATATGCTCTCTAAAATCAAAAATAAAATGAAACTCTA
This sequence comes from uncultured Eubacteriaceae bacterium, assembly GCA_946495765.1. Taxonomy (GTDB): domain Bacteria; phylum Bacillota; class Clostridia; order Lachnospirales; family CAG-274; genus Tyzzerella. The sequence continues at coordinate 763 of CAMMEG010000017.1, read as the reverse complement.
GATAAATCAATAACAAAATTAAATAAAAAAACTAACTATAAATTTTTCATCTAAACATAGATTGTAATTAAAATATTCTAAAACCTCTTATTCATATTGTATATATAAAACAAGCAATACTATAATTCCAAAAATATACCCAAAGCCATAATTAATTCTACTACTATTTGTTCATTTTTTATACCCCTATTAAAAACACTATTATAACATAATACATATCTTTAAATTATATGTCAATAAAAAATATAATTATTATTACTGTTATTATCCTGAATATCATAATTATTATAAATATACTTTATATCTTATTATAAGCTTATTTATAATACAATTTAAATTGGTTGTTTGTCAATAGTTGTGGCGAAAGTTTGTTTGTTATTAAAATATACTCATAAAAAATATATAAACTTAATATTTTATATATTTTTTATTAAAAATATCATTATTTTATATAACATTTAACCTAAAATATTTAAAATAATAATATATAAAGATATATTTTTATTATTTAATATTTTAAACGCCACTAAAAAAGGTAAATAACCTTTAAATTATTTACTATAAATTACATAATAAAAAAGTTGTACTCTATTTAAAATTGATTAACCTTTGACTTCAATTAAAAGTAGTATACAACTTTATAAAATTTATACATTATATATGTATGCGAAAGGATTCGAACCCTCGACCTTCTGATCCGTAGTCAGACGCTAAGTCGATACCCTGTTTGCCCGGATGTATGAGGACTGGGCGGCGGGGCGTA
>CAMMEG010000016.1 GCA_946495765.1 uncultured Eubacteriaceae bacterium | reverse complement strand
ATATTAATATATATAATAAGTTAAAAAACTATATTAAACCTTATGATTTTTTCGACGATATATATGTTAAACTTGCAGAAATGATTTTTGAATATAATGAAAAAAATAAAGTTATTTACCCTGCTGAAATAGCTTTAAAATTTCAGACAACAGAAGAACAAAAACGAATATCTAAAGTTTTTATGCTAAAATTAGATTTTTCTAATGATGATAAATTAGAAAAAGCTATAAATGACCAAATAAAAATTATAAAAAAAGCTTACTTTGATAAAATAATAACTGAAGATAAAAATTCTGAAAAAATACAACAAGTCTTAAAAGAAAAAAAATTATTTGATAAAATATATATTAATATTTAATTTTGAAAGGAAGTAAAAATATTGAAAACTATAGATGAAACCTTGTTTACTAACAGGATAAAAGAACTAGTTTCTTTAGGTAAAAAGAAAAAAGGTATTATAAAATATAAAGATATGATGAAAATCCTATCCGATATGGATTTAGAAGCTGAACATTTAGATAAAATATATGAATATCTAGAGCTCCAAAATATTGAAGTTATTGATATTGAGTTAATGGAAGATAATAAAGATGATATTATTGATGGTTTAGATGACATAGAAAACTTAGACTCTCTAGAAAGTTTAGAAAACTTAGAAAAAGATATTGATTTAACCTTAGCCGATACTAGTATAAATATAGATGACCATGTTAGAATGTACTTAAAAGAAATTGGCAAAGTTGACTTACTTAATGCTGATGAAGAAATGGAACTTGCTAGAAAAATGTCTGAAGGTGATGAATTAGCTAAAAAACGTTTAGCAGAAGCTAACCTTAGATTAGTTGTTAGCATAGCTAAAAGATATGTAGGTAGAGGTATGCTATTTTTAGACCTTATACAAGAAGGTAACTTAGGACTTATTAAAGCTGTAGAAAAATTTGACTATAAAAAAGGATTTAAATTTAGTACCTATGCTACATGGTGGATAAGACAAGCTATAACAAGAGCTATTGCTGATCAAGCAAGAACTATAAGAATACCTGTTCATATGGTAGAAACAATTAATAAACTTATCAGAGTGTCTAGGCAACTTTTACAAGAATTGGGAAGAGAACCTTCTGACGAAGAACTGTCTAAAGAAATGGATATGCCTATTGAAAAAGTTAGAGAGATAAGAAAAATTGCTCAAGAACCTGTATCTTTAGAAACTCCTATTGGTGAAGAAGAAGATAGCCATCTTGGAGATTTTATTCCTGATGAAGATATTCCTGCTCCTTCTGATGCTGCTGCATTTACTCTTTTAAAAGAACAACTTATAGAAGTTTTAGATACACTTACAGACCGTGAAGAAAAAGTTTTAAGATTAAGATTTGGTCTTGATGATGGAAGAGCTAGAACTCTTGAAGAGGTTGGAAAAGAATTTAATGTTACAAGAGAGCGAATAAGACAAATAGAAGCAAAAGCTTTAAGAAAACTTAGACATCCTAGTAGAAGTAAAAAACTTAGAGATTATTTAGAGTAATATAGTATTAATAATATATTTTATTTCCACTAGTATTTCTATATATTAAATATTAATTTTTTAAATTCTTATAATAATTAATATTTAATAAAAGGTATAGTTAATAACTATACCTTTTTATTTATGAAATTAAACTATGACTTTATTCTTTAAAATAAAAATTATAAATGAGTTTTTGATTTAATTATATTGTAATTTGAAAAACTACAAAGTTATTGAAGAAGAATAATAAGAATAGATATTTTTTCATACTTTATATCAAAAAAATCTATTTATATCTGTATACGTAATCTACATCATACCCATTGGATTGCCACCTGGCATCATAGGTTCTTCTTTAGTAATATCTGCTACTACTGCTTCTGTTGTTAAAACAGTAGAGGCAACACTATTAGCATTTAATAATGCACTTTTTGTAACTTTAGCTGGATCTAATATACCTGCATCTATCATATTTACAAATTCACCTGTTAAAGCATTAAATCCATAGTTAACTTCTTTATCTTTAACTTGACTAACTATAACCGAACCTTCAAGACCTGCATTATTAACTATTTGACGAAGAGGGGCTTCTAAAGCTTTAAGGATAATATTTGCACCTGTTTTTTCATCTCCTGATAAGTTTTCAACAATTTTAGATACTTCTGGGATACAATGGATATAAGCAGAACCACCACCACTTATAATACCTTCTTCTACTGCTGCACGAGTAGCTGCAAGTGCATCTTCCATTCTTAATTTTTTCTCTTTAAGTTCCATTTCTGTTGCTGCTCCAACTTTAATAACTGCAACACCACCTGCAAGTTTTGCCAATCTTTCTTGTAATTTTTCTTTATCAAATTCTGATGTTGTAGCTTCTATTTGTTCTTTAAGTTGGTTAACCCTACTAGATATTAAGTTTTTATCACCAGCACCATCAACAATTATAGTATTCTCTTTGTCTACTTTAACTGTTTTTGCACGTCCAAGCATATCCATAGTTGTTTCTTTAAGATCAAGTCCAAGTTCATCTGATATAACTGTACCACCTGTTAAGATAGCAATATCTTCAAGCATAGCTTTTCTTCTATCACCAAAGCCTGGAGCCTTAACAGCTACACAATTGAATGTGCCTCTTAATTTATTAACAATAAGAGTAGTCAATGCTTCACCTTCAACCTCTTCTGCAATAATTAAAAGTCTTGATCCAGTTTGAACAATTTCTTCTAATATAGGTAAAACTTCTTGAATATTAGATATTTTTTTATCTGTTATTAAAATATATGGGTCTTCAAGCTCAGCTACCATTTTATCCATATCTGTTGCCATATAAGCTGATAAATATCCTCTATCAAATTGCATACCTTCTACAAGGTCAAGTTCTGTATGCATAGTTTTACTTTCCTCTACTGTAATAACACCATCATTAGATACTTTTTCCATAGCGTCTGCTATCATAGCTCCTACTTCTTCATCTGCTGCTGATATAGATGCTACTTTTGCTATATGATTTTTACCATCTACTTTTTGGCTCATTTCTTTAATTATCTCTACTGCTTTTTCAGTAGCTTTAGACATACCTTTTCTTAAAATAATAGGATTTGCACCAGCAGCAATATTTTTAAGTCCTTCTTGTATCATAGCTTGAGCTAAAACAGTTGCTGTAGTAGTACCATCACCAGCTACATCATTTGTTTTTGTAGCAACTTCTTTAACAAGTTGTGCACCCATATTTTCAAAAACATCTTCAAGTTCTATTTCTTTAGCTATAGTAACACCATCATTAGTAATTAAAGGTGTTCCAAATTTTTTATCTAAAACTACATTTCTTCCTTTTGGTCCAAGAGTAACTTTAACCGTATCTGCAAGTTTATTAACACCTGTTTCTAAAGCTTTTCTAGCATCAACACCATATTTAATATCTTTTGCCATTTTTATATCCTCCTAAAAAGTTTTTATTATTAATTACTATATATCTTTATTTAAAAGTAAAACATTTAATATCTATTCAACAATAGCTAAAATATCACTTTCTTTTACAATAACGTATTCTTCACCATCAAGTTTAACTTCTGTTCCAGAATATTTAGAATAAATAACTTTATCTCCCACTTTAACTTGCATAGGAACAGTTTTACCATCTACAATAGCTCCAGGACCTACTGCTAATATTTCTGCTTCTTGAGGCTTTTCTTTAGCTCCGGCTGTTAATATAATTCCACCTTTTGTTTTTTCTTCTGCCTCTAAATGTTTTAAAACAACTCTATCTGATAATGGTTTAATGTTCATCTTATTACCTCCAAATATTTATTTATGTATGTAGCATATTTATATGTTTAAAATAAGGCAATTTATGCTATATACATTAATTTTAATTATTAAAATTTATAAGTCGTCTTATTAGCACTCATCTTAAAAGAGTGCTAACCATAAGTATATAGTAATTTAATATATATGTTTATGCAATATCCATATTTAAGTATTTTAACCCATTTTTAATTATTTATATAACATATACTTAATTTTTCTTTAATTTTCTTATATTTTTATATCTTATTTATTTAGTACCAATCTTTTCACTTCTGGCGTAATAAAAAAGATATTGTTGAGCATATCCTGCTAAATCTCCCCACTTTTCTTTAGCAAAATTATGTATTTCTTTTATATTAGTATCTTTTTCATCAAAATAAAAATGTTCCATAACGCGTTTTACCCAAACGTCTGTTGGAAAGACCTCATTTTTCTTTAATGAAAATAATAATACACAATCTGCCACTTTAGTTCCAACACCTTTTATTTTTAAAAGTTGGTTTTTTGCTTCTTCAGCGGTCATATTGTATAGCTGTTCTAAATTTATTACTTTATTCTCAATATTTTGTATAGCATCTAATATATATTTATCTCTAAATCCTGTTTTACATAACTTAAGTTCTTCTGATGTAGCTTTTTTCAATTGGTTTAATGTAGGAAAAAGATAATAATCTCCTTCTTTTACACCATATTTTTCTGATATATTTTTTATAACTTGCTTTATCATAGGTATACGGTTATTTTGAGATATAATAAAAGATATTAAGCACTCAAATGGCTCTTGATTTAAAATACGTATACCTTTTGCATATTCTATTGCTGTTTTTACAATAGGGTCATCTTCTAACTGTTTTTTTATTTTGTTATAGTCAGTTTCTAAGTCAAAATAATTTATCCATATATTTTCAAATTGATTTTTATTACAAGGATAAAACTCAACCCTTTCATCAGCTTGTTTTATATTTAAGACCTTATTATTAGCTACTATTATATAATGCATTTCATCTATTTTTTCAAATCTAAAACATTGGCCACATTCTAGTATTTCTTTTATATTAAAACTTTCAAACTCTGTCATGACTATTTTTTCATCTTCTTCAATATACTTCATTTTTTATCCCTTTCTAACACAATCAAAAATAATTAAAAGTGCACACTTAATAAAATAAAACTATAGATAAATATTTTATTCTATAATGAAATTGAGTTGCCATATTCTATTCCCTTACTTGTAAGAGTTAATCTAACTTTATCCTTAGACATAAATTTTACAATAACTAATTCATTATCTTCTAAATATTTTATTGCATCTGTGTATTTTTTTATCATTAATGAAGATTTTGATTCAAATCTATATGTATATATATCTCCACCACATAGATAGGATTGATAAGCTCTTTCAAAAATAGTTGTTGTTATTTTATTCATAATTTACTCCTTATATTCAAATAATACAAACTCTATATTTATCATTTCATAAGTCTATCATTAAGTTCATCTAGATACTTCTCTAATAATACAATTAATTTTATATCCACATTTATTATTTGTTTTAGAAACATCATTAAATGAATATTTTATTATTTTCTACATGCAAAGACGTATAAACTTTATAACTCTTTGTAAATGTCACCTCTTTAGTCTCTGACTTAATACTTCATAAAATATAATAGCAGAGGATATTGAAGCATTCATAGATTCTACTTTACCTATCATAGGTATTTTCACCAGTTCATCTGATTCATTTTTATATTGCTCTAAAACACCATTTGCTTCATTACCTATTAATATTGCAGTAGATTTTTTAAAATCTATATCATATGGAGCTTTTTCTCCATCTAAATATGTACATACAATATTTACATTGTTACTTTTTAAATATTTTATTAAATATGGTATATCACAATCTTGAATAATAGGAATATGAAAAATAGCTCCCATAGTTGCTCTTATTACCTTTGGGTTATATAAATCCACACAACCTTTAGATAAAAATATTGAATCTATACCAAGCGCTTCCGCTGTCCTTATAATAGTACCCATATTTCCCGGGTCACATATTCTATCTAATATTACAAAAATTGAGTTTTCTTTTATTTTTATACTATTCATATTATTTTTAGATATACTACAAATAGCCATTATACCCTGTGGATTTATTGTATCACTAATTTTTTTAAATACACTATCTGATACTATTATATTTTCTATTTTTTTATACTTTTCTTTATTTTTTAAATTTTTATAAAATTCCTCTGAAAAAATATATTTCTTTATTTCTATATTAGAAGGTATCTCATCTATAATACGTTGTCCTTCTATATAGAAACTATCTGTTATATCTCGCTCTTTTTTTTGTTTTAACTTTAATATATCTTTAATTATCTTATTTTTATCACTTGTAATCAAAATTTTTCACCTAAAATACTAATTATTTATTTTTTGGATAACATCACTACGTCCTACTACTACTAATATGTCGTATTCTTGTATTATTTCATTTGGTAGCGGAGATACTATTATATCATTATATCTTTTTATAGCTACTATATTTAAACCATATTTAGCTCGTATATTACTATCTAATATAGAACTATTAATCCAATTTTTATGTGGTTCTATTTCAACTATTGCAAATTTGTCAGATAAATTTATGTAATCTATAACATTAGTAGTAATAAGTGTATTAGCTATCCTAACACCCATATCTCTTTCAGGTAATACAACTCTGTCTGCTCCTACCTTTTCTAGTATAGATTTTTGTATATCATTTTTAGCCTTTGCTATAACAAAATTTGCACCTAATTCTTTAGCCATCATAGTAGCTAATATACTACCTTCCATATCTTCACCTATAGCAACAACTACTACATCAAAGTTATTTATACCAAATTGCTCTAAAACATGAACATCTGTAACATCAGCTTGTATAGAGTGGCATCCATATTTAGACATTTCATTTACTATTTCAATATCTTTATCACAACATAAAACATCACAATTATTTTCTACTAATGTTTTTACTAAACTTTGTCCAAATCTACCTAAGCCAAGAACGGCAAATTGTCTATTTCTTCCCATTTTATCCTCCAAATATTATCCTACTATTATTTTTTCTTCTGGATAATGTATAACATTTTTCTTATTAAGTTTTCTAAATGATAAACCTAATACAATTGTCATAGGTCCAAGCCTACCTATAAACATACATAATATTATTACTATTTTACCTATAAATGATAGATTAGGTGTTAAACCAGTAGATAGCCCTGTTGTTCCTAAGGCTGAAACAACTTCATATAAAATATCTATAAATTCATATTCTATACCTATGTTTTTTTCTGTGATTGTTAAAATTATTGTAGCAGTAAAAATAAGTGTCATCATCATCATAATAACAGAAAGAGCCTTTTGTATTGTAGAAATACTTATAGTCTTTTTAAAAGCAATTATACAATCTTTACCTTTTATAACTGATATAACAGCTAATATTAAAGCTCCTATAGTTACAGTTTTTATACCCCCTGCTGTTCCACCTGGAGAACCACCTATTGCCATTAATATTATAGCTAAAAATTTTGAACCATAGTTTAAATCTGATTGCCCTATTGAGTCAAATCCTGCTGTCCTTAAAGTAACAGATTGAAAAACCGATACCAATATTTTTTGGTCAAATCTAAGAGGTAATAATGTTTCAGGATTTTTATATTCTATAATAAATGTTAATAAAGCACCAAGTATAATTAATATACATGTTATAGTAAGAGCCAGTTTAGAATGTACTGACATTACAAATAATTCTACTTTTTTATTTAGTAATTTATATATTTTATATTTAATATACTTTCCTATATCTATCAAAACAGTAAACCCTAATCCACCTAATATAATTAATATCATTATAGTTATATTTATAATATAATCTGTTGAATAATCCATCAAACTATTATTACCTAGTATGTCAAATCCTGCATTGCAAAATGCTGTTATAGAATGAAATATTCCTCTAAATACTCCACCTATAAACCCATAATCAGGTATAAATCTTAAAGATAATATTACCGCTCCTATACCTTCTATTAAAAATGTTACTATTATTATTTTTTTTAAAAACATTACCATTCCTTTAAAAGTTGATAGATTAAAAGATTCTTGTATTAATATTCTTTCTTTTAATGTAATTTTTTTACCTAATACAACTAATATTATTGTAAATAAACTCATAAAGCCTAATCCACCTATTTGTATTAGTAATAATATAACTATTTTACCAAACAAAGTCCAATGATAAAATGTATTTACAACAACAAGTCCAGTAACACATACTGCTGATGTGGAGGTAAACATTGCATTTATTATTCCTACACTTTCCCCACTTTTACTTGCTATAGGTAAACTTAATAATAATGTTCCTATAAGTATTACAATAAAAAAACTAAGAACAATAATATGTGATGGTCCGAACTTAAAAAACCCTTTTGATTTAGTATTCACTTTATCTCTTCCTTTCTTTAGCAATTTTATTATACCATATTTATAATATAAGACAACATTTTTTTATTTTATAAAGCAATTTTATTAATTAGCTTAATAATAGTTAATATAATTAATAAAAATAAATACCTTATTAATATATCATTTATATAAACATAAACAATAAATATTTATTAATAAAGTTAATTTAAAAATTTATATATTTTTATTATGTAATATTTTATTTTATTAAATATATCTAAAAATTAAATAGGCGGAAAAGAGTCTTTTAACTTTCCCACCTTTATTTTATATTTTAAATATAATTATTTTATATATTTTTATAGTTCATAGTTTATAAATGAATAACACAATTACTTATGCATAATAAAAAAGTTCCTAAAAAGGAACCTTTAATATGCGGACAGTGGGACTTGAACCCACACTCCTAGGAACTAGATTCTAAGTCTAGCGCGTCTGCCATTCCGCCATGTCCGCTAACATAACTAAATTACTAGTATAGTATATAATAAAAAAATTAATATGTCAACACTTTTTTGTTTAAAAATTAATCATAATTTAACTATAATAATAAAAAATTGTTCTTTAATATTTTTAGTATAAATGCTATATAAAATAAGTATAAAAATAATCTAAATCATATAAAATATTGTATTTATAAAATTAATAATAAAAAAATTTAATAACAAACAAATTTTAATAACAAATAAATTTTAATAACAAATAATCTAAAAAATAAGATATGAAAATATCATATCTTATTTTTTATTTTTGTTTATCTTACACTAGGATACTGCTCTAATATTTCCATAGTACCATCATAAATAGCTTGAGCCACTTGTTGTCTAAATTCTGGTTTACCTAATCTTGCTGCCTCTGTTGGATTACTTAAAAATCCTATTTCACATAATACTGCTGGCATTTTATTATTTCTAAGAACAATTAAATTAGAAGTTTTTATTTTTCTATCTAGTGTATTAAGCTGCTCTAATAATGTTTTTTGTAAAATTTCAGCCATAGCTTTACTAGTTAGCCCTCTATCACTTGTATTAGGATTTAAATAAAATACTTCTGTGCCATTAGGTCCACTTCCGCCATTACCTGATGCATTTTGATGTATGGATATAAACATATCTCCTACTTCATTTGACATATTAGTTCTATCATTAAAACTTGGATTTACATCTTCTAATCTTGTAAAATAAGCTTTAACCTCTGAATTTGCTTCAAATAATTTATCTAGTCTAAGTGCAATGTCTAAATTTATATCTTTTTCAACAAGTCCATTACCAGACGTACCTGGTGCAGCTCCTCCATGTCCTGGATCTATTACGACTATATTTTTATATTTTTCTTTAGGTAAAAGCATATTAATATAAATATATTTATTATCTTCTGTTACATTAATAGCTGTTATTTTTTTACAATTAATAACCATTTGTGTAACTCCATTAACATTTTCTACTAAAATGTTATCAACAAGATCATTATTAACCTTATGTTCTCCCATATCTATTAAAGAAGTTATATCTTTATCAAAAGTTAATATATACTTTTTATTTAAATAGTTGTCTGTATGTTTAATATTATTTATGTTAATTGATACATTATCTTTTTTCTCTATTTTAAACTGTCTACTAGATGTTATGTTATTGTTATTACTATTATTATTGTTGTTGTTATTATTAGTATTGTTGTTACTATTATTGTTATTATTAGTATCACTTATATTTTTACCTATTGTTATAACAGTAATATTATCTTCCTTTTTATTAGAATAACTAACATCTTCTTTAATACTAGCCTCAATATTAACTAAAATATCTGTGCTTTTACTATAATCTAGAGTATTAATATATTTCATTTCTTTAATACTTTCTGTTAAGTTTACAATAGCAGAATTTTTTATTTCTATGTTGATTAAATCATTAGTAGAATTTTTAGAAATATTAACATCTGGTGCAAATTCTCCATATAATTTTAAAATATCATTTGTGCCATCATTATAGGCTTCTATTTTTTTAATAGGATTTCCACCAAAGTTTACATATAATATTTTACCATCTTCAGATAAGAAATTATTATTTAAAACAGAGCTTTTTGTTTTAAATATAAATCTTGTTATGTTATTTTCTTTATTTTCAATAGTAACATTAGATATAAATTCTGTAATACTTTCCATATTTGTCTCTTTTATACTATTATAAGAATTATATATGTCTATAGCTACAGAACCATCTTCTAATATTACTTGTTGAAATTTTTCTATTTTTTTGTTTGAATATATAGAAAATGTTCTTTCGTCAGAATCTGGCATTTCTATCTTTTCTATTTCTATGTCAGCTTTTTGCACTTGTGTTGTAGTTTCTGTAATAGTTGTAGTTTCAGTAGTAGTATCTTGTACAATAGGTTCACTAATATTTATTATTCTTGTGTTATTATCCCAATTTACAGTAAGTCCCATAGCTTCACTTACAAATCTAACAGGTATCATAGTTTTAGAGTTTATAAGTTTAGGTGGTATACTCATATTAAATAACTGCCCATTAACTGTTGCATTATTATCATTTATTTTCATAAGTACAACCATATCTTTATATACTACTTGTACTTGATCTGTATCTTTAATCCACGTAACACTGGCTCCTATTTTTTCAAAAGATTCTCTAGCTGGTACAAGTGTATAATCATTTAATATAATAGGTTCTAATGGTAAATTTTCTACTTGTTTAGAATTAACGTATAAGTATACTCTTTCTTTGTTATATGTATAAGTTTTACCATCATAAGTTATTTTAAAATTTACATAAGGTGCTGCAAAAGCACAAATATTAATCATAAAAATTAAACTTATTGTAAAAAAGGTTAAAAAAAGATTTTTTGTTTTAAACATATGTAGCCTCCATTATTTTTCTTGTCCTTTTTATATTATAACAAAAAATTTGACATAATATCAACTATATTTTTATTTGAAATAAAAATGTAATAATAATTAAAAGACCATTAATCTAAATGGTCTTTTAATTATTATTACATTTAAGCTATGACTTTATTATTTTAGAAATAAAAATTATAAACTAGTTTTAATTTTTATTGAAGAATAATATTAAGAACTACTTTTTAATAAAAAGTATCAAAAAAATTGATTATAAATCATCTTCTAATATAAATTTAAAGTCAATTGTTCTTTCATATAAATTTGCACCTATCAACTTAACCTTAACAATATCTCCTAATGAATATCTTTTTCCAGTTTTTTCACCAAAGTACTGCATGTTTTTTTCATCATAATAATAATAGTCATCTTCGATACTTTTTGGAGATACCATACCCTCAATTGTATTAGGTAATTCTACATATATTCCCCAACTAGTAATACTAGATATAACGCCTTCAAATATTTGTCCCACTTTATCTTCCATATATTCAACTTTTTTAACAAGACAAGTTTCTCTTTCTACATCATCTGCTACACGTTCTCTATTAGAACATTTTAGACAAACATCTGGTAACCTTTTACTTAAAGTATTTATTCTTCTTTCATCTAATTTTCCATTTAAATTTTCTTTTATAATACGATGTATTTGTAAGTCTGGATATCGTCTTATAGGAGAAGTAAAATGACAATAATAACTAGCAGCAAGTCCAAAATGACCTTCATTTCTAAATGTATACCTTGCCTGTTTAAAACTTCTTAACACTACTCTACTTACAATCATTTCTTCTGGAGTTGATTTAGCTTTTTCTAATAATTTTTGAAAAGCTTTAGAATGTATATTACTCCCTTTTAATTTATATCCAAATTTAGATATAAATTCTGCCATTTCTTCTACTTTTTCAATATCTGGTTCTTCATGTGAACGATATACAAAAGGTAACTCTAACCAAAAATAATGTTCAGCAACAGTTTCATTAGCTGCTAACATAAATTCTTCTATTATACTAGTAGCCACATTTCTTTCATATAATTTTATCTCTACTGGTTTTCTATTTTCATCTAAAACTATTTTAGCCTCTTCAAAGTCAAACTCTATTGCACCTCTTTTTATCCTCTTTTGTAATAAAATATTTCTAAGTTCTTCCATGGTTTTAAACATGTTTAAAAACTCTTTATTTTCTTCTAAATAAGGACTTTGTTCATTTGTTAAAATATCATTTACAATAGTATAACTCATTCTTTTGTCTACTTTTATAAGAGTTTCTACTATTTGGTGATTACTTACCGAACCATTTTTATCTATTTCCATTATACAACTTAATGCTAACCTATCTTCGCCCTGATTTAAAGAACATATTCCATTTGAAAGTTTATGTGGTAACATTGGTATAACTCTATCTACTAAATATACACTTGTACCTCTTTTTAATGCTTCTCTATCAAGAGGAGTTCCTTCTTTTACATAATGAGTAACATCGGCTATATGAACACCTAATTTATAATGCCCATTGTCTAATTTTTTTATGGTTATAGCATCATCTAAGTCTTTAGCATCTTCTCCATCAATTGTTACTGTTTGTATACTTCTTAAATCAAGTCTATTTATTTTTTCTTCTTCTAAAACTTCATTAGGTACATTTTCTACTTGTTTATAAACTAAATCATCAAAATCCATTGGTAAGTCAAACTGTTTTATTATAGATAAAATATCTACACCTGGGTCATTTATATGTCCTAATATTTCTGTTATTTTTCCTTCTGGTTTTTTGCCATCTTCAGCTTGTTTAGTTATTTCTACTACAACTTTATGTCCTGTAACAGCACCTAATGTATTTTTTTTAGATATAAAAATATCATTATACATTCTTTTTTCATCTGGAACTACAAATCCAAATCCTTGACTTTGTTCAAAAGTACCGACTATATGCTTATATCCTTTTTTTAATACTTTTATAATAATTCCTTCAGGTCTTTTACCTGTATCTTGTTCTATAATTTGACATAGTACTTTATCTTTATGCATTGCCCCATTTGCATCTTTTTCATTTATAAAAATATCTTTTTTATTATATATATCATTATTTTCTACTATAACAAAGCCAAATCCTCTAGATGTGCTAGTATAAGTACCATATACCATATTTAAACTTTCAGGTGTCATTACTTTACCCTTTTGAGTTAAGACAAGCTTACCATCTAAAATTATGTCATTTATAATTTCTAAAAATAAATCTCTATCTTTTGTAGGTACTTCCATAAACATCATAATATCATTTATCTTCATTGGTTTATATTCTTTAGAATTTACAAATCCAATTATCTTTTCTTTTTTTTCTTCTAAGATATTATTATCTACGTCATTCATTTTAACACCTCCTATGTGTCATTTTATTATTTTTTTATAATTAATCAAATATTATACAAAATTTTTATTATTAAAATTATAAAAAACTACCTATCTAAGATAATCTTAAACAGGTAGCAATAATTTTTAATAATTAATCTTTAACTATTTATCTTATAAACCCTAAAGCAATAGTTATAATAAAGAATATTAAACCTAATATAACAGTTGTTCTAGCTAATTTACTTTCTTTACTTCTACCTTTATTTTTACTCCAATATGATTGATTGTCGCCACTTCCAACAATAGCACCAGATGTAATTGATGATGCTGATTTTGATTGTTGTAAAACAACTACAATAAGGAAAAAGGCAACTACACATTGTATAGCAGAAAGTCCAATGAAAGGTATACTCATATTAGCTGGCTGTGGGTCAGCCTCTATTAAGCTAGTTGTTTCTGTAGTTTCATCCGAAGAAACTACATCTTGTGATGTATCTACACTTTCATCAACTGATGTAGTCTCGTCTGGTAAAATTTCTCCTTCTATACCTATTTGTTGTTGGACACTTGTTTCTTCTGTTGCTTCTCGATTATTTAATTGTGTTGTTTCAATAGAAGGTGTTTCTTGTTTTGTATCAGAAACAGTGGTTTCTTCTATATTATTTTCTACATTATCATTCATTTTTTTACCTCCTAAAAATCACTTCTTTTATTCTATCACAATAAAAAGTATATATCAACAAAATTTTTTAATTTTATATTAATACTATATATTTTTATTGTGCACTTTAGCTAATTTTAAGATAGCTTGTTCTTTATTTTCAACAAAAAATATATTTTTTCCATTGTTACTTTCATATATAAAATCTCTTAATGACTTACTATTATATTTTGCATAATCCCCATAAATAGCTACTTTAATATTATAATTAATAATTTTTTGTGTAATTTCTCCAGCTATACCACTACTTAAAATAAAGAATTTTTCATCTATTATATTTTTGTCAATAATTACATTATCCGTTTCAAATTCATATATTATATTTATAATTAAGTCTATAATAGATTTTGAATTTTTAATAATGCTTTTTTCTCCATAAACATTAACAAGTACTATATCTTCTAATGTAATTTTATCTAGCCTCATCATTTATTCCTCTTTTACTTATTTTCAAATTTATATCCAACACCCCAAACAGTTTTTAAACTCCAAACATCCTCATAAGGCATTTTTTCTCTAAGTCTTTTGACATGGACATCGACTGTTCTAGTATCACCTATAAATTCATATCCCCATATTTTATCAAGCAACTGTTCTCTAGTAAAAACTTGATTAGGATGCTGAGCTAAAAAATTCAATAGTTCAAATTCTTTTGGTGGCAATTCTAATTGTGTTCCATGATATGTCACTATATATGTAGATGGATTTATTGTCATATTAGGAACAACTATTTGATTTGATTGTGAATTTTGCTCTTTTTTATCAAACCTTCTAAGAACTGCTTTTACTCTTGCTAAAAGTTCTTTACTATCAAAAGGTTTTACTATATAGTCATCAGCTCCAAGCTCAAGACCTAAAACTTTATCAAAAATTTCACCTTTAGCAGTAAGCATAATTATAGGAACAGAACTTATTTTTCTAATTTCTCTACATATTTGATATCCATCTATCTCTGGCAACATAATGTCTAATAAAACTAGATGGGGAGAAAAATTAGAAAATTCTTCTATAGCCTTTCTCCCATTATACACTTCTTTTGTTTCATAACCTTCTTTATTCAAATATAAACTTATAAGCTCTGCAATATGTTCATCATCATCTACAACAAGTATTTTTAATTTACTCATAATTATTTCTCCCTTTTACAAATTTTTTATAAAAGATTAACATATAAATTTTAAATAAAAATGAATATTTTTTTAATTTTAAAAAATATTATTTAAGTTCAACAATAGTAACACCAGCATCACCTTCACCAAATTCACCTAAACGGTATTTTTTTACCCTACTATGACGTCTAAGATATTCGTGTATGCCAGTTCTTAAAGCACCAGTACCTTTCCCATGAATAATACTTATAGTGTCCATACCGGCTAAAAAAGCATCATCTATAAATTTATCCACCTTTTCTATTGCCTCGTCTACATAAAGTCCTCTTAAGTCTATTTCATAAGATACTGTCATAGACTTATTATTTTTAAAACTTCCAATTTTTTTAGGTTTTGGTGTTTCTTTTTTAGGTTCTACATAATTTGTATCAATTGATAAATCTTTTAGGCTTGTTTTTATATTCATAATACCAGCCATAACCATTACTTCTCCTTTAGTATTAGGTTCTGATGTGACTGTCCCTGATTGATTTAATGAATGAATAAAAACTCTATCGCCTTTTTTAAGATTTTTAGGTACAACTCGTTTTTGTGCATTTTTATTGTTAAATTTATCAAGTCTATCGTCTAATTTAGATAATCTGTCTTTAAGTTTTTGTCTTTCATTGTTAATATCATTTTGATTTGCTTTTTCTTTGGCTAATTTTTGTATTTCTTTTACTATGTTGTCGGCGTCTATTTTAGCCTGTGCTACTATTCTTTTTGCATCTTCTGTGGCCTTTAAAAGTATTTTTTCTTTTTGTTCTCTTGTTTTTTGTTTTTGATTTTCTACGTCTTTTTTAAGTCTTTCTGCTTCTAATCTATAGCTCTCTGCTCGTTCTTTTTCTATAATTAGAGATTTTTTATTTATTTCAAGGTCTGTAATAACATCTTCAAATTTTGTATCTTCTTTACTAAGTAAATTTTTAGCATCTTCTATAATATAATCTGGTAATCCTAATCTTTTAGATATAGCAAAAGCATTACTTTTCCCCGGTACTCCTATAAGTAAGCGATAAGTTGGTCTTAAAGTTTGTACATCAAACTCACAAGACGCGTTAGACACTCCTTTTGTTGATATGGCAAATACTTTAAGTTCACTATAATGAGTAGTAACAGCTGTTCTAATTTGTCTATCATGTAAATACTGTATAATAGCCATAGCAAGACAAGCACCTTCTGTTGGGTCAGTTCCAGCTCCAAGCTCATCTAAAAGCACTAGAGAATTATCTGTTACTTCATCTAAAATAGAAACAATATTTGTCATATGAGCAGAAAATGTACTAAGACTTTGCTCTATACTTTGTTCATCACCTATATCGGAAAATACATTATCAAAAACAGCAAGCTCTGATTTATCAAATGCAGATATATGAAGTCCAGACTGTCCCATTAATGTAAATAAACCTATTGTTTTTAAAGATACAGTTTTCCCACCTGTGTTAGGTCCTGTTATAAGAAGTGTTGTAAACTCATCTCCAAGGTATATATCAGTGGATACAACAGTAGTAGGGTCTAATAATGGGTGTCTTGCTTTTTTAATGTTTATATATCCTTTTTCATTAAATATAGGTTCTGTACCATTAATACTTATAGAATATTCCCCTTTTGCAAATATAAAATCTATTTCAGTTAATATTTCTAAATTACTTAATAAAATATCCCTATTTTCATTTACCATTTCAGATAGTTTTTTAAGTATTCTATTTATTTCTTGTAATTCGTCTGAATGTAACTCTTTTATTTTGTTATTAAGCATAACAACACTTGTAGGTTCCATAAATACAGTAGAGCCTGTTGCAGACTGGTCGTGTACCATACCAGAAAAAGAATTTTTATATTCTGACTTAACAGGTATACAGTATCTATCACTTTTAACAGTAATAACTGGCTCTTGTAGCATATTTTTATATGTGCTAGATTGTATTATTTTATTAAGTTCTATTCTTACTCTTTCATTAGCTTGCTTTATATCTCTTCTTATTTCCCTAAGTTTTTGGCTAGCATCGTCAGACATTTCTGTGTCAGATATTATACATCTAGTTATTTCTTTATCTAGACTTTCTATTGGCTCTATAAGCTCAAATTTAGGGTCTATTGCATCATACACATCATATTTATTTTCACTTTTAGCATAATCTTTTGCTCTTTTACAAGCACTTAAAAAGTCTGCTATGTTTAAAAGTTCTTCAAAATTTAAACTGCCTCCAATTGCAGTTCTTTGTAAAAATGGACTTATATCCCTAAGTCCACCTATTTTTAGTGAGCCTTTTTTTAAAATCATACTAACAGCTTGTGAAGTTTCTTTTTGCCATATTTTTATTTCTTCTATATTATTGCTAGGTTTTAAAGTTCTTACCATATCTTTACCAACATAAGAACTTGCAAAACTAGCTACTTTTTCTATTATTTTATCAAATTCTAAAGTTTTTAAAGCTTTTTCGTTCATTTTTACCTCTATAAATAACATAAATTAATAGTTGAATTTTTTATTATTTTGTATTACAATAAAATATATGCTGTATGAAAATATAAGGAAGGGAGTTTATTATGAATATTAATGTAAATAGTATCTATAATGAGATTATTTCCAGTATAGAATCTAAAATACCTATCCCTATTACAAATAAAACATATCAATATAATAATACCATAGATGATGTAAAAAGTAAATCAGGAGAAAAATCTTTTTCAGAAATTTTAATGGATTATGAAGAAAACGGTATTCCAGAATATCAAATTTCTGAAGCTATAAAAGAGGCAATAACAGAAGCTTCTATAAAATATGGTATAGATGAAAGCCTTATAGCCGCTGTTATTCGTCAAGAAAGTGACTTTGACCCTAATGCTAAATCTTCGTCCGGAGCAATGGGACTTATGCAACTTATGCCAAATACAGCAAAAAGTCTTGGTGTTACAAATGCCTATGATATAGAACAAAATATAGACGGTGGTACACAATATTTAAAAAAACAACTTGACCGTTTTGACAATAATACAGAGCTTGCCTTAGCAGCTTATAACGCTGGTCCTGGTAATGTTACTAAATACGGCGGTATTCCACCTTTTGAAGAAACTCAAAATTATGTCCCAAAAGTTTTAGAATATCAAAAAACTTATATGTTAGAACAATATAATAAAAATAAAACTGTATAAATGAATTTTTAAAAAATTGATTAAATCATAAGCCTATGTTATTTAGCATAGGCAAATTTATTTTATATTATTTACATATTATTAAAAATATTATATACTAAATTGATATAATTTTATAAAAAGGACTGAAAAAATGGATTTACCTATTAAATATATAGAAAAAATGCAAAATCTTTTAGGTAAAGATTTTGACGCTTATATAAAAAGTTTTGGAGATAAAAATTATCAAGGACTTAGAGCAAATACATTAAAAATAAGCCCCAATGATTTAAAAAATTTATTAAATTTTAATTTAACCTCTATTCCTTGGTGTGATACTGGTTTTTATTATGAAGATGAACGTCCTGCTAAAAGCCCTTACTATAATGCTGGTTTATTTTATATACAAGAGCCTAGCGCTATGTCAACAGGTGCTATATTACCTATAAAAGAGGGAGATAAAATTTTAGATATGTGTGCTGCTCCTGGTGGGAAAAGCACTCAAATAGCCTCAAAATTAAATGGTACAGGTGTTTTAGTCACAAATGACATTAGTGCTACAAGGTGTAAAGCCCTTCTTAAAAATATAGAAATAAACGGAGTGTGTAATGCTATTGTAACAAATGAAACACCTAAAAATTTATCTAAAAAATTTAAAGGATATTTTAATAAAATAATAATAGATGCTCCTTGTTCTGGAGAAGGCATGTTTAGAAAAGATAAAGATGCTATAAAAAGCTGGGAAACTCATAAAACAGAATTTTGCTGTAATTTACAAAGAGAAATTTTATATTATGCAAAAGATATGCTTGATAATGGAGGTATTATAGCTTATTCTACTTGTACCTTTGCACCAGAAGAAAATGAACAAATGATAAATGAATTTTTACTTAAAAATGATGACTTTGAACTTATAGACTTTGATAAATCTTCTGGATTTGAAAATGGGAGAAAAGAGTGGATAAATGACGACAAAATAATAGATGGAATTGAAAAAACAGGACGTCTTATGCCCTATAAAATTAAAGGTGAGGGACACTTTTTAGCCTTAATTAGAAAAAAAGGTAATCCAAAAAATCAAGATGTGTCTAAAATAAAAGAAATAAATAAAAAAGATCTTTTAGATATGGAAACTTTCTTTAAAGAAAATCTAAATATACCAATGTATAACAATATAGAAATTCATAAAACAAGTGTATTTTCAATTCCAAATGGTATAGATTTAAGTGGACTTAGAGTTGTAAGAAGTGGTTTTTATTTAGGAGAAATTAAAACTAAACGCTTTGAACCATCTCAAGCCTTTGCTATGGGCTTAAAAAAGGAAGATGCAAAACATACTATTTCATTTAATATAGATGATGAAAATTTAATCAGATATTTAAAAGGAGAAAGCTTTGCCGTTAATACTAATAAAGATGGTTGGCATCTTGTTTGTATAGATAATTATCCTATTGGTTGGGGCAAAGTACAAAAAGGCAGACTAAAAAACAAATATTTAGCTGGTTGGAGAATTTAAGGAGATTAATATGGATTTTTTACCAATTTGTAAAGAAGATATGGCAAAAAGAGGCTGGGAAGAACTAGATTTTATCCTTATTACAGGTGATGCTTATGTAGACCACCCTTCTTTTGGAGCTGCCATAATAGCTAGACTTTTAGAAAGTAAAGGATTTAAAATAGGTATTATAGCTCAGCCAAACTGGAAAGATACTAAAGATTTTCAAAAGTTAGGTAAACCTAAACTTGCTTTTCTTGTTACAGGTGGCAACATAGATTCTATGGTAAATCATTATAGTGTTGCTAAAAAAAGAAGAGAAAAAGATTTATACTCTCCTGGTGGTAAAGGTGGACTTAGACCAGATAGAGCAACTATTGTATACTGTCAAAAAATAAGAGAAGTATTTAAAAATATACCTATTATGATAGGTGGTATAGAGGCAAGCCTTAGAAGACTATCTCATTATGACTATTGGGATAATAAAGTACGTCGTTCTATACTTTTAGACTCTCAAGCGGATATTTTAATGTTTGGTATGGGAGAGCACCAAATAGTTGAACTTGCTGAAAGTTTAGCAAGTGGCATACCAATAGACCAAATAACATATGTAAAAGGTACGGTTTATAAAACAAAAACATTGGAAAACATATATGAAGATTATATAATGCTCCCTTCATATAAAGAAGTTTGTGAAGATAAAAATGTATATGCAAAAAGCTTTTTAAAGCAATATGAAAATACAGATGCAGTCTTATCAAAAATGCTTATTGAACCATATAATGATATTTATGTTGTTCAAAACAAGCCTTCCATGCCTCTTACAACAAGCGAATTTGATAATTCTTATAGTTTGCCATATATGAGAAATTATCACCCTATATATGAAAAAGACGGTGGAGTACCAGCTATAGAAGAAGTAAAATTTAGTCTTATATCAAATCGTGGTTGTTTTGGTGGGTGTAATTTTTGTGCCTTAACATTTCATCAAGGTAGAGTTGTGCAAGGGCGTAGTCACCAGTCTATAATTAGAGAGACTGAAAAGCTAGTATGGGAGTCAGATTTTAAAGGCTATATCCACGATGTAGGTGGACCTACTGCAAACTTTAGAGGTCCTGCTTGTGATAAACAATTTGATAAAGGAGCTTGTACACATAAACAATGTTTGTTTCCAGAACCTTGTAAAAAGTTAAAAATAGACCATACAGACTATTTAAAACTTTTGCAAAAACTTAGAAAAATACCAAAAGTGAAAAAAGTATTTATACGTTCTGGTATTAGATATGATTATCTTATTCACGATAAAAACAATCAACAATTTTTTGAAGAACTTTGTGAACACCACGTTAGTGGTCAATTAAAAGTTGCTCCTGAACACATATCCGATAGAGTTTTATCAAAAATGGGCAAGCCATATAAAGAAGTATATGAAAAATTTGTAAAAAAATATTATGATATAAATAAACAAATAGGTAAAGAACAATATCTTGTACCTTATCTTATGAGCAGTCACCCTGGTAGTGACTTAAACGCTGCAATAGAGTTAGCTGAATATTTAAGAGATTTAGGATATATGCCAGAACAAGTACAAGATTTTTACCCTACTCCTATGACTTTATCTACTTGTATGTACTATACAGAGCTAGACCCAAGGGATATGACCCCTGTATATGTACCTAAAAATCTACACGAAAAAGCTATGCAAAGAGCATTAATGCAATATAAACTGCCTAAAAATTATGATTTAGTTTTAGAGGCATTAAAAAAGGCAAATCGTATGGACTTAGTAGGCTTTGAAAAACATTGCTTAATTAAACCTCGAAAAAGTTTAGCTCAAAAAGATTTTTATAAGAAAAATGTTACAAAAAAATCTAAAAGTTTAAACTCAAAAGATACAAAACAAGAGTTTAAAAAGAAAAAAACAATAAGAAATGTTCATAAAAAGAAAGGTAAATAAAATGATAGCTAATTATTTTATTATAGACGACTTTTTATTAAAACAACTAGAAAAACTTGATAGCAATAGCCTATATAACAAAATAGAGTATATATTAGATAATGATGATTTATACCCTTGCTGTGATATAGACACTATATATAATGGTCTTTATTATCTTATTTCTTCAAAATTAGACCCTATATATGATAAAACTGTTTTTGAAGATTATGCAAAAAGTGCTTTTATATTTGGAGATATAACTTTTAACTTACAAGATTATATATCCTATATAAAAAAAGATAAAATTAAAAAAATATTAGAAGAAATAGAAAAAATAAATATTAATTCTATTGTTTTTGACCCTAATGATTTTAATCAAAAACAAATTTTCCCTAATATATGGCTTAAAGAAGATAAAGAACTTTTATTTGAAGAAATGGAAATGGCTTTTTATGAGTTAAAAAGTTTCTTTAATCAAGCAATTAATCAAAATAAAAATATATTAATAACTATTATGTAAATGGAGGATAAAAATGGATAAATTACCAAATTGCCCAAAATGTAATTCAGAATATACTTATAAAGATGGAAACTTACTTATATGTCCAGAGTGTGCATATGAATGGAACAAAGATATGGTAGAAGAAGAAAATGTTATAAAAGACACTAATGGTAATGTTTTAAATAATGGTGATAGCGTTATAGTTATAAAAGACTTAAAAGTTAAAGGTGCATCTTCTTCAATAAAAGTAGGAACAAAAGTAAAAAATATAAAACTTATATATGATGCACCTAATGACCACGATATAGACTGTAAAATAGATGGTTTTGGTGCTATGAAACTAAAATCTTCTGTTGTAAAAAAAGCATAGTTGGAGGTAAAAAATGTTAAGTGTTAATAATGTAACTTTAAGGCTTGGTAAAAGAGCTTTATTTGAAGATGTAAACATAAAATTTACACCGGGTAACTGTTATGGACTTATTGGTGCTAATGGTGCTGGTAAATCTACTTTTTTAAAAATATTAGCTGGACAAATAGAATCTACCTCTGGTGATGTTGTAGTATCAGATGGTGAGCGTATTTCATTTTTACAACAAGACCACTTTAAATATGATGAATTTATGGTTTTAGACACAGTTATTATGGGCAACAAACGTCTTTATGAAATAATGAAAGAAAAAGAGGCAATTTATGCAAAAGCAGATTTTTCTGAAGAAGACGGTATTAAAGCAAGTGAACTTGAAGAAGAATTTGCCGATATGGACGGGTGGAACGCTGAACCTGACGCCGCTAACCTTTTAAACGGGCTTGGTATTGCTCCAGAGCTTCACTATAAATATCTAAAAGACTTAACTGGCCCTGAAAAAGTTAAGGTTTTACTTGCTCAAGCACTATTTGGTAAGCCAGACATACTTTTATTAGACGAACCTACAAACCATTTAGACCTTTTAGCTATAAATTGGCTTGAAGAATTTTTAATAAACTTTGAAAATACCACTATTGTAGTATCTCACGATAGATATTTTTTAAATAAAGTTTGTACACATATAGCGGATATAGACTATTCTAAAATACAGCTTTATGCTGGTAACTATGACTTTTGGTATGAATCTAGCCAACTTTTAATAAGACAAATGAAAGATGCCAATCGTAAAAAAGAAGAAAAAATTAAAGAATTACAAGAGTTTATTCAAAGATTTAGTGCTAATGCTTCAAAATCTAAACAAGCAACATCTAGAAAAAAAGCACTAGAAAAAATAGAATTAGATGAAATTAAACCATCTAGCAGAAAATACCCTTATATAGATTTTAAACCTAATAGAGATATTGGTAACGAAGTTTTAACCGTTACTAATTTGTCTAAAACAATAGACGGAGTAAAAGTATTAGACAATATATCATTTATGTTATCTAGCCAAGATAAAGTTGCCTTTGTTGGCTCTAATGAAATAGCAAAAACTACTTTATTTAAAATATTAGCAGGTGAAATAGAACCTGACGAAGGTGAGTTTAAATGGGGTATAACAACTTCCTTTGCATATTTTCCTAAAGACCATAATGAAGAGTTTGAAAGTGATTATTCAATAGTAGATTGGCTTATGCAATATTCTCCAGAAAAGGACACTACATTTGTTCGTGGATTTTTAGGTAGAATGTTATTCTCAGGTGAAGAAGCACTTAAAAAAATAAATGTACTATCTGGTGGTGAAAAAGTACGTTGTCTTTTCTCTAAAATGATGATGTCTGGTGCAAACATACTTATGTTTGATGAACCTACCAACCACTTAGATATGGAATCTATTACTGCTCTTAACAATGCTTTAATAAAATTCCCTGGTGTTATATTATTTTCATCACAAGACCATCAAATAGTACAAACTACTGCTAATAGAATTATGGAATTTACAAATGAAGGACTTATTGATAAGAAAACAACTTATGATGAATATTTAGAAAGTGATAAAGATGCTTTAAAACGTCAAGTTTATAATATTGTAACTGAATAATTTAAAAGCACCTTTTTGATACTTTATACTAATTAGTTTTTTTGATACTTTGTATTAAAAATAAAAAAGCTATTACTATTATTCTTAAACAAAATTTTAAATAAAAGTAAATTTATAATTTTTATTCTAAATAAATTTAACTATATTAACAAAAAAAGTTAGATTATTTGATAATCTAACTTTTTTTATTTTATTCAGATATAGCACCTTTAGAAAACATTTTAAGTCTACTTATAGCTTTATATCCTTGTTCAACCACTTCTACAACTGCGCAGTATTTATCAACCCAACTTAAAATATAACTTTCTTTATATTTAGGGAAAGCCTCAGATAAAGGCCACATATGATTTACTATTGCATCTTTTTCTATTTCATTAAGCTCCACCAACATTTCAGCATTTTTTAAAGCTTCTTTTGGATGATGAAAAGCGTGATGTTGTTCTGTTTCTACTTGACGCCAATCATATAAATATAAGTCATGTAAAATGCCAGCTCTAGCAACGGATTTATAATCTAAACCTTTTCTTTTAGCCCATAAAAAACTATAATATGAAACATTTAAGCTATGTTGTAATCTACTAGTATTACAATGTTGTACAAAATTATCTAGTTCTTTTATTTCATCTAAATGTATTATATCTTTAATACATTCCATAAATTCTTTTGCTAATTCATCTTCATTATTAGTTAATTTTCTTTTAGACCAAATAGCTTTCATTAAAAAACATCCACTTCCCTTTTAAAAATTAAATTACCTAATTGTCTAGTATGTTATTATTATATCACATTTATAAAAAAAATAGCAATATATTTTTATAGTAATTTATAACAAATTTTTATCATATTATATTATAAGATTTGTTTTATTTTTAAGGAGGATTTTTTTTGGAAAATAAAAATATTACACAGACTTCTCAAAATACAAATAATTTTGAAACTTCACAGGAAATAAGTACTTCAGAAATTAATAATACAAATATTGGATATTTAATATTTGGAGTTTTTGACATAACTATTGCAAAACCACTAGAAGGTGCACAAATTATAATAAGTGATGATAACCAAAATATAATGACTGTTTTTACAAATGAGTCTGGTCAAACTGATGTTATAGCTTTAGAAACACCATCTGTTGACTATTCTTTAGACCCAAATAGTGTATCAACACCTTACAGCACATATAACGCCTTAATTACGGCTGATGGATATGAAATAGAAGAAATAAAGGGTATACAAATATATGCAAATAATGAATCTATACAAGATGTATATATGAAGCCTTTGTCATCAACTAATGAAATAAGAGAAACTATTATAATTCCACCACCTACTATTTATGGTGAATATCCTGATAAAATACCAGAGTCTGAAGAAAAAGACTTGCCTGCAGAATCTGGATTTGTAGTTTTAGATAGAGTAGTTATTCCTGAATTTATAGTTGTCCATGATGGAGACCCAAATGATAATACAGCAGCTAATTATTGGGTACCTTATAAAGACTATATTAAAAATGTAGCATCTAGTGAAATATATTCTACGTGGCCTGATGCGGCTATAAGAGCAAATATTTTGGCTATAAATTCTTTTACATTAAATAGAGTTTATACTGAATGGTATAGGTCAAGAGGTAAAAATTTTACTATAACAAATTCTACAAGATTTGACCAATTTTTTGTATACGGTAGAAATATATTTGAAGATATTAGCATAATAGTTGATGAAATGTTTACAACATATATTAAAAGGCCAAATCAAAGACAACCACTTCTTACACAATACTGTGATGGTCAAAGAGTTAGCTGTCCTAACTGGCTTAGTCAATGGGGTTCTAAATATTTAGCAGACCAAGGATATAGTGCTATACAAATTTTAAGATATTATTATGGAAATGACATATATTTAGACAATGCTGAAAAAGTAAGTGGAGTTCCATCCTCTTATCCTGGATACCCTTTAGAGCTAGGTTCTAGTGGAGAAGACGTTAGAACAATACAAAATCAGCTAAACTCCATTTCAAATAACTACCCAGCTATTAACAAACTCAGAGCAGATGGTATCTTTGGTGACCAAACAAGAACTGCTGTTTTAACTTTTCAACAAATCTTTAATATGCCACAATCTGGTATAGTAGATTTTTCTACTTGGTATGAAATATCTAAAGTATTTGTGGCTGTAGAAAGAGTAGCAGAATTATAA
>CAMMEG010000015.1 GCA_946495765.1 uncultured Eubacteriaceae bacterium | reverse complement strand
GAATAACCGTTTTTAGTACAAAGTACTAAAAAATTATTATTTATAATTAGGTTATAACTTTATTTTTCAAGGAAAAAATTATAAATTTACTTTTGTTTTAATTAATGTAATTAAACTGTGACTTTATTACTCAAAATAAAAATTATAAATGGTTTTTATTTTAATAATATTACAATTTGGAAAATTGCAAAAACATTGAAGAAGAATAATAGGAATAACTGTTTTTAGTATAGGGTACTAAAAAATGATTATTTAAAATTAGGTTATCAATTTACTTTTCAAGGAAAAATTATTATTTGAATTATTAATCCATAGTAACTTTAATGTTTATTTCATATCCATTTTTATTTTTTACAACAGAATAATTTGTATCAACACCAGAATCTTTCATAACATCTACAGCACTTTTTATAGTATTTGTAAAAATTCTTAAATCACCAATATATCCTTTAATTTTTTTCTCGGTTTTTAAACTTTTACCAGCTAATCTTTTTATTGTATTTTCTACAAGTTCTTCGGTTTTTTGAATATTAAGGTCAAATTTTAAAATTTTTTCTAAAACTTCTCTTTGTAGATTTTCATTATCTAATTTTAATAGGGCACGAGCGTGTCTTTCTGTAAGTTTATTTTGAATAATAGTACTTTTTATATCTTTTTTTAGTTTTAATAGTCTAAGCTTATTAGATATAGTAGACTGTTTTTTTCCAATAATTTTAGCAATTTCTTCTTGAGTATAACCAAAATCTACCATAAGGGTTTGAAATCCTTCAGCTTCTTCTATAAAATTAAGTCTTTCTCTTTGGACGTTTTCTATTAAAGCCATACAAGCACTATCTTTTTTATTTATATTAGTAATTATAGCAGGTACTTTAGCTATGCCTATTTTTTTACATGCTTTAAGCCTTCTCTCACCAGATACAAGTTCATAAAAAGAGCCTTTAACTTCTCTTACTAATATAGGTTCTAGAACCCCATACTTTTCTATTGATATGGATAATTCTTCTATGCTATTTTCTTCAAAAATTTTTCTAGGTTGATATGGATTAGGATATATTTTTTCTACATCTAAATATATAATTTCTTTTTGGTTATTATTTAAACTTTGCATATAGCACCTCATTTAATATTATATTTTAGATGAATTATATCATATATTTCCCATACATTTCCAATTATCAGAAAATTCTGAACAAAAAGATATTTACAAAATACTACTATAAATTGCTATAAACACTGTCACTTTATAGGCATTTTAGATATTTTTCCAGCTTTTCTAGGGTATTGTTTTGGAGTTTGTCTTAATTTTTTTATGAAAACCAGCCTATGTTCTATATCTGTAAAAGGTATTTTTATAGTTTCTATTTTCTCTATTTCTCCACCAAGAGTAATAATAGCTTTTTTTGCATCTACAAGCTCATTATCTAATAATGGACCTTTTAAAGCTATAAAGTATCCACCAACTTTTACAAAAGGTAAGTCAAACTCAGCTAACACACTTAAATTAGCAACAGCACGAGAAACGCAAAAATCATATTTTTCTCTAAAATTAATATTTTGCCCAGCATCTTCTGCTCTAGAATGAACATAGGTTATATTATGTAAACTTAACTTATTGCCTACTATTTTTAAAAAGTTTATACGTTTATTTAAAGAGTCTAGTAGGGTAGGGATAGAATTTTCACAAAATATTTTGATAGGTAAGGCAGGAAACCCTGCCCCTGTACCTACATCTATAAAAGTTTTATTATTAAAATCTACAAATTTACATACAGTCAAACAATCTATAAAATGTTTTAATATAATTTCTCTATCATCTGTTATAGCTGTAAGATTTATTTTTTCATTCCATTCTAAAAGAAGGTCTTTATATTTTAAAAAGCTATCTATTTGACTGTTATCTATATTAATGTTAAGCTCATTACAAGCGTTTTTTAATAAATTTTTCATAAAAGCTCCTTAAAAAGTAGTTTCTTTTGTTATTTTATATATTTTCCATTTACTAATTTGGTCTGGCTCATTTATCATATAAAAGTTTATTATACCTTTAAATTTTAAGTTTTTATCCATTATTAAAAAAGCATTTATTCTTTCATATTTATTTTTATAAAAGCATACTTTATCTAATGTTTTATATATATAATCATCGTTAAAAAACTCTTTTAATATAGATATATTTACATCATCTGCAAAAGATTTACTTATAAAATTTTTTGCTTCTAAAATTCTATTTTTTTTAATAAGACCAATAAAGCTTTTGCTAGTATATTGATGAGTTAATATACTAAAAAAAGGAGTTTTGCTATTATCTATATGAAAATAACTTTTTTGTATATATTTATTTTTTATTGGTAAAAAAATCAAGCTATCACTCCTTTATATATTTTAGCTATTATATAAAATATTCATAAGTATATAAAATGTTAATAACTAAAGATTTAGGTAAACTAAGAGCATATTTATATCTGCTGGAGATATACCAGCTATTCTAGAGGCATGTCCTATACTTTCAGGGCGAATTTTTTCAAGATTTTGTCTTCCCTCTAAGCTAAGGCTCATTACTTTAGAGTAGTCTATATCTTTTGGAATACGTTTTCTTTCTAATTTTTTAAATTGTTCTACTTGACGCATTTGTTTATCTATATATCCTTCATATTTTATTTGAATATTTACCTGTTCTTCTATATCATAAGAAAGATTAGGTCTGTCTTTATCTAAAGGTGCAAGAATAGTATAAGAAAGTTCTGTTCTTTTAATAAGGTCAGTAAATTTTATACCATTTGTTAAAGGAGTGCTACCATATTGTTCTAAAAGTTGATTTACTTCATCTGTTGGAGCAATAGATATTTTTTTAATACGCTTTATGTCTTTTTCAATTTTTTCTTTTTTATCTAAAAATTTTTTATATCTATCTTCTTTTATAAGCCCAACATTATAGCCTATTTCTGTAAGTCTTAAATCAGCATTGTCTTGTCTTAATAATAATCTATACTCGGCACGAGATGTCATCATACGATAAGGTTCTAAGCTACCTTTTGTTACAATATCATCTATTAAAACACCTATATAAGCTTGTGACCTATCAAGTATTAAAGGGGCTTCATTTTTTAAATATTTTGTAGCATTAATACCAGCAATAATACCTTGTGCAGCAGCTTCTTCATATCCAGAAGTACCATTAAATTGACCAGCACTAAAAAGACCTTTTATATTTTTAAATTCTAAGCTAAGTTTTAATTGAGTTGCGTCTATACAATCATACTCAATTGCATAAGCATTACGCATTATTTTACAATTTTCAAGTCCCTCTATACTTCTATACATTTTTAATTGAACATCAGCAGGCAAAGAGGTACTCATACCTTGTACATACATTTCATTAGTGTCTTCACCTTCTGGTTCTATAAATATTTGATGACGTTCTTTGTCAGCAAATCTTACTATTTTATCTTCAATAGACGGACAATATCGTGGTCCTGTACCTTCTATCATACCACCATACATAGCCGAACGATGAAGATTATCATTTATTATTTTATGTGTATTTTCATTTGTATAAGTAAGATAACAAGGAAGTTGTTCTCTTTTTATATCTTCTGGAGTGTTTTCAAATGAAAAAGGAACAATGTTTTCATCTCCATTTTGTATAGACATTTTAGAAAAATCTACTGTTCTTTTATCTATTCTAGCTGGTGTTCCAGTTTTAAATCGATACATTTTTATACCCATATTTTTAAGACAATTACTAAGAGATATAGATTGTCTAAGTCCATTAGGACCACTTTCTATAACCATATCTCCATATAAACATTTAGATTTTAAATAAGTTCCAGTACAAATGATAACTGCTTTAGCGTTATATAAAATACCATCTTCTTTTAAAACACCAGTAACAACACCATCTTTAACAATAATTTCTGTGATTTCACCTTGTACTATATCTAAATTTTCTGTATTTTCTAATACTTTTTTCATTTCTATATGATATTTATTTTTATCAGCTTGTGCTCTAAGAGAATATACAGCTGGACCTTTACTTGTATTAAGCATACGAGTTTGAATATAACTTTTATCTATGTTTTTTCCCATTTCTCCACCAAGAGCATCTATTTCTTTAACAAGGTGTCCTTTTGAGCTACCCCCTATATTAGGGTTACAAGGCATCATTGCTATACTATCTAAATTTATTGAAAACAAAGCTGTAGAAAACCCAATTCTTGCAGTTGCAAGAGCCGCCTCACAGCCAGCATGTCCAGCCCCTATAACAACAACATCTACATTTTCTTCTGCCAATATGTTCATTATAATCACCTTTCTAGTTTATTTTCCTAGACAAAATTCAGAGAATATTTTGTCAATAACATCTTCATCTAGACTTTCTCCTGTTATTTCCCCTAAGTATCTATAAGCCTCTATTAAGTCCATAGATAAAAAATCTTCAGGCATTCTATTTTCTATTGTGTTTAAAACATTTTTTAGACTTTGAATACAGTTATATAAAGAGTTTTTATTACGTTCGTTAGATATTAAAACGTCTTCACTTATATTTATTTCACCTTCAAAAAATAAAGTTTCTATTTTATCTTTAAGCTCATCAAAGCCTAAATCTTTTTTAGCTGAAAGTTTTAATATATTTTCTTGTTTAACATATTTTTTTAAAGTATCTACATTAAGATTAGGAGAAAGGTCTGTTTTATTAATAAGAGTTAGAAATTTTTTATTTTTTATAAAATCTAATAGTTCTATATCTTCTTTATCTAAAGGTTTAGAATTATCTAAAACAAGGAGTATTAAATCAGCGTCTTTAGCATATTCTTTAGACTTTTCTACACCAATTTTTTCAATTTCATCATCTGTTTTTCTAATACCAGCAGTATCTACAATATTAAGAGCAACACCGTTTATATTTAGGTGCTCTTTTAATACATCTCTTGTAGTACCAGCTATATCACTTACAATAGCTCTATTCTCATTTAATAAAATGTTTAATATAGAGCTTTTTCCAACATTTGGTTTGCCTAAAATAACTGTTTTTATACCTTCTTTTATAATACGTCCAGTATCGGCAGTTTTTAATAATTTGTTAACTTTTGATATAAGATTTTTAGTATTTTCTTCTATCATATTATATGTCATAGTTTCATCATCATGTTCTGGATAATCAATAGAAGCTTCTATATGAGCAGTCATAGTAATAATATCATTTCTATACTCATCAATTTTAGATTTAAGCTTTCCTTCTAATCTATTTATTGCAGCTTTATGCCCTATATCTGTTTTTGCATTTATTATATCTATTATTGCCTCTGCTTTACTCAAATCTATCCTACCATTTAAAAATGCACGTTTTGTAAATTCACCATTTTCTGCTATTCTAGCACCATTTTTTAAAACTGTATTTAAAACACGTTTTACAGAAGATTTACCACCATGACAGTTTATTTCAATTATATCTTCACAAGTATAAGTCTTTGGTGATTTCATAACAGTTAATAAAACTTCATCTATTATATCATCATTATCTTTTATAACACCATATGTTAAAGTATGACTTTGATAATCACTTATTTTTAAATTTTGTTTTTCTTTTGAAAAAGGTATAAATATTTTATCGGCTATATTAAAAGCATCTTCACCACTTATTCTAACAATACCTATACCACCTTCACCAAAAGAAGTAGCGATGGCTGCTATGGTATCAAATTCTTTAATTTTCATTTTATCAGTCCCATCTAAATATTAATATTTAGTTTTTAAATATTTTACATTTAAAAACATATATTACTAAATAGTTTATTATTAAAATATAAACTTATTAATGTAGTTAAGCTATTACTTTATTATTGGAGGTAAAAATTATAAACGGGTTTAGGTTTTAATACTATTGCAATTTTTTTAATTGCAATATCTAATTTAAAAAATTATAAAGTTATCCAAGAATAATAGAAATAGCTATTTTTTAATACTAAGTATCAAAAAAATTGATTTATAATTTTAATTAATAAAATACTAAGAGTACCTTAATTTTATTAATACAAATACCTTTGCTTTTAGCAAAGGTATATAATATAAATAAAGTTTATTTAGGTGATATAACAACATATCTAAAAGGCTCATTACCCTCACTATATGTTTTTATAGTTGGGTCATTTTGTAAAGCACCATGTATAATTCTTCTTTCATAAGGGTTCATAGGCTCAAGATTAACATTTCTTCTTGTCTTTTTAGCTTTTTTGGCTAAATTTATAGCTAATTGTTCAAGAGTTTGCTTTCTTCTCTCACGATAGTCAGCTGTATCAATACTAATAGACACATATGCATATTCACCTTTATTTACAACAAGATTTGTAAGGTATTGTAAAGAATCTAAAGTTTGACCTCTTTTACCTATTACAACACCAATATCATTACCTTTTAAATCTATTAACAAAGTATTTTTATCTGTTAATGTAGTATTTATTTCTACATTTAGATTCATTTTATTAAAAACTTGCTTAAGAAAATTAGTAGCTATGATAGGTGCATTTTTATTAATTTCTTTAGGTTTTTCCTGTTTTATAGTTTCTTTAAAGATATCTTCACTAACCATTTTAGGTATTCTTTTTTCTAATGTATTATTGTTAGGTTTAGATATAACATTCTCATCTTCTATCTTTTCTTTTATATTTTCATTAATATTTTCAGTACTTATGTTTGTTGAATTAATAGGGTCTTTTAACTTTACTAAAACTTTAGCTGGTTTACTACCTATACCTAAAAAACCTTTAGATGGTTCTTGTAAAATAGTATATTCTATATTGTCTATAGTAGTATTAAGCTCATTTAAAGCTTCGTCAATAGCTAAATTAACTGTTTTAGCAACTTTTTGTACTTGCATAAAACTCCTCCTTAATAAAATAAAACGGTTTGAAACTAAATATTTTCAGCAAATTTCTTTTCACAGTATTTACTTAAGAATATTTGTTGAATAATTTGAACTATGTTACCAACAATCCAATATATAGCAACACCACAAGGAATAGATATAGTAAAGAATGTCATCATAAGAGGCATAACAATATTCATTATTTTTTGTTGCATTTTTAAAGTAGGGTCATCAGATTTATTTTTCCTAGATATTACCCAACTAGATAGGAATGTAGTAATACCAGATAAAATAGCAAGTAATATTTTAGGGAATGAGAAGCCAACTGTTTCTGCTAAATTTATGCCTAAGAAATATTCTATACTAGATTTTTGTGCTAAAAGGTTAGATATATCTAACGAAGGTAGACCAGTTTGTACAGCCTCCCAATCGGCAGGACTAAACTTATTTATAGCTTTAAGCATATCTTGTAGTTGGCTAATATCTATTGTCATACCGTTAGGAACAAGAGGTTTTACTATTGGTACTAAAACATCAGCATAGTTTGGAGTAGCTAAAATTTGATTTGCAATATCTGTATATAAATTACCTATGTCTGTAACAAATAGGTAAGAATTTTTCATTATAAAATATAACGCAACAAATATAGGTAACTGTATAAATAAAGGTAAACAACCACCAATTGGATTATAGTTATGTTTTGAATAAAGCTTGCTCATTTCCATTTGCATTTTCTTAGCTACTTCGGGGTCTTTATTACCTTTATACTTTTCTTGTATTTTTTTCATCTCTGGTTGTATTTTTTGCATTATATACATAGACTTTTGTTGTTTATAGTTTAAAGGGATTAATAATAATCTAATAACAACTGTAAACAATATAATAGTTAAACCAAGTGAATGGTCTGTTGTTATTGTATACACAAATTTAAAAACAAGGTTAATTATAATACCTAAAATTTTAGATATAGGTCCAACAATAAAACCAGGGTCTTTTTCTATTAAGTTAGTTAAAATAAAAATAGAGTTAAACAAAATTATATCCTCCTAATATTTTTATGGAACAGGGTCATATCCACCTTTGCTAAAAGGATTGCATCTTAATATACGCCAAACTGTAAGATATGTACCTTTAAAAAAGCCGTATTTTTCATATGCCTCATATGCATACTTAGAACAAGAAGGATAGTATATACAACATGGCTTTTTCATAGGAGAAATAAATTTTTGATAAAATTTTATAATATACATACAGTATTTTTTTAGCATAGGACACCCTTTCGATTAATTGCTAACAAGGTTAAATAAGTTATGTTTTGAAAAAAGATGGTTCATAGCCTTATTTATATCGTGATAAGAAGCTGTGCTTGCAGGGTTTCTAGCTATAACAACAAGGCTATACCCATTTTTTAGCTTATTTTCACTAAGGCGGTAGTTCTCTCTAATAAGTCTAGTTACTCTACTCCTCACAACACTATTTCCTACTTTTTTGCTAACAGATATACCAATATAATTTTCTAAAGAGTTGTTTTTTACAACATACATAACTAAGTATTTGTTAGCTATAGATTTTCCTTTATTATATACAAATCTAAACTGATAATTTTTTTTAAGAGATTTTGTAAAAAGCACGTTTTCATCTCCTATATAATATTTTAATTAAAATATAAAGCCCACTAAATAGCGGGCTATTTAACCAATAAAAACTATGAATATATTGGTAACAATATGTTAATTAAGCAGATAAAACCTTTCTGCCTTTTTTACGTCTTCTAAGTAAAACTTTTCTACCATTAGCAGTACTCATTCTTTTTCTAAAACCGTGTACTTTACTTCTTTGTCTCTTTTTTGGTTGATATGTCATTTTCATCTTAAAAAACCTCCTTTGTTATCTATATATGCACAAGCACTAGCTTTATTATATTAAAAATACTCCATATCGTCAAGTATTTTATATAAAAATATAAAAAATTATTACTTAATAATTTTTTAGTAATAGGTACTAAACTATTAACCTTATTTAATAGGTAAATTTAATAACTTAAATTAATTTAAAAAATATTAAAATTTAATAGTTTTATATGTTACTTATTGTATAATTAAAAAATTTGGTTATTTATTTTAAAAGGCTATAATAAAGCTATATATAAAATTTAATTAAAATAAAAAATATATTAAAATAATTATTTTAAGTTTATAATATATATGTTCCACTAATTATTAATTATAGCATAACTAGATATTAAAAAAAAGACTTTTTTTAGTATCTAATTACGCTATAATAGTATTATAAATATATATACATGTAATAATTTATTTATAAGGGAGGCATAACATATGAGATGAATACTATGAATAAAAAATTTATCAATATTATTAAAATAGTAGCGTTATTTTTATTAGTAGTTATTTCTTTATATTCTTATTTTAGTATTGAACAATTTATTGTAGATAATGCGTATAAAGAAAATAAATTTACTTATACTATTTATCATATGATATATAGCTTTATAAAATATCCTATTTTAATAACTATTATAACAACTTTTGTATCATACATAGTTTTTTGTTTTATTAACTTTAAAATATCTAAAAAATTTAAAATATATAGTGTTATAATTTTATTTCTTATTATAATTATTTACGTTTTATTGACTTATTTTTTCTATTTTAACGTATTTATTATAAATCAAGTTTATTATATTTTATACTTAATATTACAGTTTATCTCATTTATATTTTGTGGGGTTATTATTAGTATTTTAATAAAAAATAATAATTAAATTAGAAATTCATATTTTAAATAATAAATATAGAATGAATAATATGGAAGAATTTGATATTTCAATAATATAAAAATCAAAATAAAACTCAGTTTATAATTTTTATTTTTATAATAAAGTCACAGCCTAATTTAAGAAAGATATAGTTACTAATTATTAGTGACTATATCTTTCTTAGTTTTTATATATTAAATTAATATAATATTAATAATTATATACATTTTTATATTTTTTATAAAGATATACGCATACTATAACACCTAAAAAGTCAGCGACAGGTACAGCTAGCCATATGCCAATAATATTTAGTATTAATGGAAATATTATAATTCCTAAACTTTCAAAAACTAATGTTTTTAAAAAAGATATAAGAGCAGATATTTTACCATTTGAAAATGCAGTAAACATACCCGACATAAAAATATTAGTACCAACGAATAAAAAGCTAAAAGAATATATTTTTAAACCTTCTATTGTTATATTAAATACATTTGTTCCTGGTTCCGTAAAAAATCTAACTAATAAAGGTGATGCTAAAATTATAGCTATACATATAATAACAGATATGACCCATATAAACTTAAGACTAAGAGATACAATACTTTTTAACATATTTATATCTTTATTTCCATAATAAAAGCTTATTTTTGGTGAAACTCCTATTGAATATCCCAAAAATATAGCTGTTACTAAAAATTGAATATATAAAACAATAGTTATGGAGGCTACACCGTCTTCTCCTATATATTTAAGCATAACTATATTAAATAAAAATGTTATAATACCACTAGATAATTGAGATACCATTTCAGAGCATCCATTAAAGCAAGAATCTAATATAACTTTTGGGCTTTTACTAGGTATTTTAAAATGTAATAAATTAGAATTTTTAATAAAAAATGATAAACCTATAATAGCTGGTATTGCATATCCTATACCTGTTGCTATAGCAGCACCTTTTATACCCCAACTTAGTAATGCTATAAAAACATAGTCTAAAACAATATTTAAAACACCACCTGAAACAGAAAGAAAAAGAGCAGTTTTAGGTTTGTTTGTAGCTACTAAAAATTGTTCTACAATAAATTTTAATACAGTAGGTGTAACAAATATTATCATATAAAATAAATAATCTTTTGTATATTGGTATAAACTATTTGTTGTACCTAATAATTTTAATATTTGTTCTATAAATAAGATGCTTAAAAAACAAAGAATAACACTAAAAGTAAAGGCAAAAGATATTATTAAAGAAAAATCCTTTTTGGCTTCATCATTTTTACCTTCTCCAACTTTTTTCATAACTAAAGCACAACCACCTGTACCTAACATAATAGATATACCTAAAATGAAATTAACATATGGATACGCTATATTAATAGCAGATAGAGCATCTGTACCTATAAGTCTAGATACAAAAGCTCCATCTATTATTGTATATAGAGACATAAATGACATCATTAAAATTGTAGGTATAACTAGTTTAAAAATTTGTGATAGTCTAAATTTATTTTCCATATTAAGCTCCTTTTAATATAATTGATTTAGTCTACAAGATATGATAAACTATACAGTAACTGGATAGTCAAGAGGAGAATCAAATTTTATGGAAGAAATTTTTGAGAAATATATTACAACAAGTCAGTTTGCAAAAATGTACAATGTAAATAAAAAAACATTAATATATTATGATGAAATAGGACTTTTTAAGCCAGCTTTTGTAAAAGAAAATGGCTATCGATATTATACAATACATCAGGGAGGACTTTTTGAGGTTATATTAATATTAAAACAGCTTGGTATGCCACTTAAAAGTATAAAACAATATTTAGAAAAAAGAAGTGTAGAAGAGTTAAATATCATTTTATTAGAACAAAAAAATAATATAGAAAGGCAAATGCAAGAACTTAACAGAATAAATAATATTATAAAAAATAAATTAGATATTTTACAATCGTATAAAAGCATAGAGTTAGACAAAATGGTAATTGAAAATATGGAGGAAGAATACTTTGTTTTATCAAAACCTATAAAGCATAAATCTGAATTATTTGCTGCTAAGATATTATGTGAGCACGTATCTAAAAGTTATCAAACTAATTTATATAGTGGATTTGGATTTGGGGCTATAATAGAGGATAAACAAATTATAAATAGTGATTATTTAAACTATTCTTATTTTTATACAAAAATTGATACAAAAATAAATGGAGTAGATTACTTTATAAAACCTAAAGGTAAATATTTAGTTTTTTATCATAAAGGTCATTGGTTAGAATTTTATAAAATTTATAATACTGCAAAAAAATATTTAAAAAGTAAAAACTTAAAAGTAGGTGAATATTGTTATGAAGAATATTTATTTGACGATGCAACATTTAAAACACCAGATGAGTATATAACAAAATTTATGATACAAATATCTTGAAATAAATACTTAATTCTGTTAAAATGTAGTAAATAAATGGGAATTATTAATTAAGGAGGTATTAATATGTTTGAAAGAATAAAGGAAAATAACAAATATAAAAATCTTGTAAATGGAAGTTGGATAGCTAGTGAAACTAATGACTATATAGAAATAAAATCTGTTTTAGATAATTCTACTGTTGGCTTTGTTCCTACTATGAGTCAAAAAGAAGTAGATTTTGTATTAGAAAAAGCAAAACTAGCTCAAAAAAAATGGAAAGACACTTCTTTAGATAAAAGAGCCAATATTTTATATAAAGCAGCAGAAATATTAGAAAAAAATGTAGGCGTATTTGTAGAAAGTATGATACACGAAATAGGTAAAGATAGAAAAAGTTGTAAATCAGAAGTTTTAAGAACAGCAGATTTTATAAGATATACAGCAGATACTATTAGAACTATGACAAGTGAATGTCTATTAGGAGATGGATTTTATGGTGGAAGCCCTAAAAAAACAGGTATAATAAAAAGAGAGCCATTAGGTGTTGTTTTAGCTATATCTCCATTTAATTATCCTATAAACCTTGCAGCTTCTAAAATAGCTCCAGCTATAGCTGTTGGTAACTCAGTTGTTTTAAAGTCTTCTACACAAGGGAGTATATGTGGATTACACCTTGTTAGAGTTTTTGAAGAAGCTGGAGTTTTTGAAGGTGTTATACAAACTGTAACTGGAAAGGGAAGCGAAATAGGCGATTATATTGTATCTCATAAAGATATAGATTTTATAAACTTTACAGGTAGTACTGCCATAGGTAAGAGAATAACTAATAAATGTGGTATGATTCCAGTTATATTAGAATTAGGTGGTAAAGATGCAGGTATAGTTTTAGAAGATGCTGACTTAGAACATACAGCAAGTCAAATTATAGCTGGAGCATTTTCTTATTCAGGTCAAAGATGCACTGCTATAAAAAGAGTTCTTGTTATGGAAGAAGTTCACGATGAACTTGTAGATAAACTTGTAGATAAAATAAAAAACGTAACAGTAGGAAATCCTATTAATGATAACTTTGAGGTAGTACCTTTAATTAATGAAAAATCAGCTGATTTTGTTATGGGTCTTATAGATGATGCTAAAGGCAAAGGAGCAACTATACTTTATGGAGATAAGAGAGAAGGTAACCTTATTTATCCAACACTTATAAAAGATGTTACATTAGATATGAATGTAGCATGGGAAGAGCCTTTTGGGCCAGTTTTACCTATTATAAAAGTTAAATCTTATGAGGAAGCAATAGAAATAGCTAATAAATCTGAATATGGTTTACAAAGTTCAATTTTTACAAAAGATATAAATAAAGCGCTTAATATAGCAGACAAATTAGAGGTAGGTACTGTTCAAATAAATAACAAAACAGAACGTGGACCAGATAGCTTCCCATTTTTAGGTGTTAAATCATCTGGTATAGGTGTACAAGGGGTAAAATATTCTATAGAAGCAATGTCTAGACCAAAAGTGACAGTATTAAATATATAAAATTTTAAGTTAATATGGTGAAAGTTAGATAAATTAGGAATACATTATTATTTTTTTCATAATTTATATTAGATATTTAAAAAATAATTTTTAAATTAATTATTATTTTAATATTTATTGACATATATTAATATTTATGTATATAATAATATAAAGTTGATTTTAAAATTAAGTAATTTAATCATTTAAAATATTTTTATAATAAAAAACCGTTTAAAAATTTAATATAGTGTTATCCTTGGGGAAGGGTGAAAGTCCCTATCGGTGGTTATAGTCCACGAGCTTTTTAGCATGATTTGGTGAGATTCCAAAACCGACAGTTACAGTCTGGATGGAAAAGGATATTTTATATATGTATATATAGTAGTGTGTTTTTAATGCATTATTATTTATGCAGTGTTATTTGTGTATAAAATATTAACCTAAAGGATTACCTTTAGGTTTTTTATTATTATAATTAAAATATGACTTAATTTTTAAATAAACAAAAATATTATAAAAATTTTATATTTTAAAGGAGAAAAAATTATGACAGTAAAAAAATTAACAATTATTTCACTTATAAGCTGTTTAGCTTATTTATCTATGATAGTTTTTAAAATTCCTATCTCTTTTTTATCTTATGAAATAAAAGATGTAATAATAACGATAGGTGCTATTTATTTAGGTACAACATATGGTATAATAATAACATTTGTAGTTGCTATTTTAGAGATGATAACTATTAGTGATTCTGGAATTATAGGATTTTTTATGAACTTTATATCTAGTGTTTTATATATATTGCCAATATGCTATTTATATAATAAAAATAACTCTATAATAAAAGGTATAATATTAGGAACTGTACTTATGAGTATAGGTATGTTTATATTTAATATTTTTATAACTCCTATATATATGAGCGTAGGATTAAAAGAAACTGTAAAATTACTATTTACATTAATAACACCTTTTAATATAATAAAAGGAGCTTTAAATGGACTTTTAATATATATTCTATATAAACCATTGTTAAAAGCTATTAAAAAAACTAATGTTTAGGAGATAATAAAATGAACTTTAAATTTTATCATAATAATATTAACGTTTTAGATTTAGACAAAAGTTTAAGATTTTATGAAGAAGCTTTAAACTTAAAAGAAACAAGAAGAATAGAGCCAGAAGATGGTAGCTTTATAATAGTATATTTAGGAGATAATAATCAAACTAGTCATTTTTTAGAGCTTACATGGCTTAGAGATAGAAAAGAGCCTTATAACTTAGGTGATAATGAGTTTCATCTTGCACTTTATACAGACGATTATGAAAAGGCTTTACAAAAGCACAAAGATATGGATTGCGTTTGCTACATAAACGAAAATATGGGAATATATTTTATAAATGACCCAGATGGATACTGGATAGAAATATTACCAAGCCATATGTAAAAAATGAGAGAAGAAAGTCTCTCATTTTTTACATATGATTAATAATATAAATTTCATTATTTTTATTAATACCTATAATGTTAATATTATTATTTTTATAGGATTTAATTTTTAAAATGTCTTCTTTAGTTATAGTTTCACCTGGTGCTAAAACAGGTATACCAGGTGGATAAGGTATTATAAAATCTCCACAAATTTTATTTTCACATAAATCTATATTTAATAAAGTTTTATTACTATAAAACGCTTCTCTAGGTGTTATATTAGGTTTTATAATTAAGTCATCTTTTATATATTTATACTGTTTATCCATAAACTTTAAATTTTTATCTATTTTAAATAATATATCTTTAAGTTTTATTAAGGTATTAAAATCATCACATATGGTTGATATGGCTATTATATGATTTTCACCATACATTTCTAATTGTATATTATTTTGTTTTAATATATTATTTATATAATCACCATTAATATTACTATTTATTAAAAATGTAAGTCTACTAATATCAAAGTCTATAATATTACTATTTTGCAGAATATCATTGTCTATAAGTTTAATATTTTTTAACAATTTTAGTTGTTTCCTTAAATGTTTTAAAAATAAAGTATAATCTTCAAAAAGTGCTTTATTATTTTTACAAAAGTTTGTAGCATACTCTATACTCATCATAAATATATAAGAAGGACTAGTAGTTTGCAACATAGAAAGGCATTTTCCTAATTGATCTTTATCTACAATTTTACTATTTAGGTGTAATACCCCACATTGTGTAAAAGAAGGTAGTGTTTTATGAAAACTTTGTATAACAATATCTGCTCCACATTGTATAGCACTTTTAGGAAAATTATGAGAAAAATTAAAATGTGCTCCATGAGCTTCATCTACTATAAGGATTATATTATTCTTATGTAAAAAGTTTGATATTTTTTCTATATCACATACAAATCCTTCGTAAGTAGGACTTGTCAAAATAAAAGCCTTTATATTTTTATATTTTTCTACAGCTTTTTTTATGTTTTTTATGTCTATTCCACAAGGAATATTATATTTTATAGTAGGATAAATATAAATAGGCGAAGCCCCACTTAAAACTACTCCATTATATACACTTATATGACAATTTCTAGCAACTAATATATTTTCATTTGGAGATAAACAAGCCATTATTGACGCTATTATACCACAACTACTACCATTAATGAGAAAATAACTTTCTTCTGCTCCAAAAGTTTTGGCTATTATTTTTTTAGAATTTTTTATTATACCTTCTGGTTTATGCATATTATCTGTTTCATCTATTTCTG
The DNA here is from genome assembly GCA_946495765.1 of uncultured Eubacteriaceae bacterium. Taxonomy (GTDB): domain Bacteria; phylum Bacillota; class Clostridia; order Lachnospirales; family CAG-274; genus Tyzzerella. The sequence continues at coordinate 10,531 of CAMMEG010000015.1, read as the reverse complement.
TAAAATCTAAATTTATAAAATCATAAAAATCATTTAAAAATTTTTTATTTCTTTTATGTCCAGGCATGTGAAAAGGGTATATATTCTTATTAGATAAATCTTTAAGAGTATTATATATAGGTCTATCCATAATTACCTCCACTTTGGTAGTACACTTGCATTTTGAAGTGCTTTTATTATAACCATTAGAACAGGGCCTATTATAAAACCAAAAATTCCAAATATTTGAAGACCTATGTATATAGACATTAATGTTGCTAATGGATGTATACCTATTTGTTTACCTAATACTTTTGGCTCTAAAAATTGTCTTGTTACAAGAATTACTACATATATAATAATTAGTCCTATTGCCATACCATAATTTCTAGTTATGAGATTATATAAAGCCCAAGGCCAAAGTATAAATCCACTACCAAATACAGGAAGTGCATCTACTATACCTATAATAAATCCAACAAATAAAGCATATGGAGCTTTTATTATAGCTAGTCCAATAAAACAAATAGTTGCTATTAAACACATTATTATAAGCTGTGCTCTTATATACCCAAAAACAGCATCACCTATACCAGATTTTATGATATTAAGTTTTTCTGAATATTTTTTAGGAAGTTGTCTTAGAATAAAAGCTTGTATATTTTCTTTATCTATAAGCATTAAATAACAAGATATAATACTTAGAATTACTATCATAAGGGCATTTGGTACTTTTTTTATAAAGCTTATAGATGTATCTTTTACACCACTACCTAAAAATTCACCTATAAGAGATGAAGAATTTTCAAAAAAATTGAATAATATATTTTCTAAACTATATGGTAATACACTTATTAAATCTTGAATTTTAGTATTTATTTCATTAAAAGTATCCTTTATAGAATCTATATAATAAGGTAAATCTTTTACAAATTCCTTACCTTCTTTTACTATTTGTCCTATTATACCAATCCCTAAAAATACAACTAAAAATATTAAAGTAGATATACATATAATACTACTTATAGCTTTTGGAATTTTGTATTTATTATTAAGTATTTTAAATAAAGGATATAAAATAACACACAAAATATATCCAATTATAAATGGTAAAAAGAGACCTCCTATATAATTTAAAAATAAATAAATTAATATTAAAAATATAAATAATTTTAATAATTTTAATATTTTTTCTTTATTTTCTAAAAAAGACATTGTATCACCTCATTATTATTTTAATATCTATAAGGTATAACTTTTTTATATAAAAGTCAATACTATTGTAACATTTTTATATTATATGAATATTATAAAATTAGGTTGAAGCTAACCTAACAGCTATTAAAGGAGGTTTAAATTGTGGATTGTAATAAAGAATGTATTCCTTATGAAGAATATATAAAAGTTGTTGAACTTGCAAGAGCTTATGTTCCTTTTCAAAATTTATGTAGTATATATGACCAAAATGAAGCTATGATTAAAGGAACTATATTTCCTGAGCTAGCAAGACCTTATTGTAAAGAACACAGACATATTATGAAAGAAGAAAATCCTTGTTGTAGTAAACATCAGGGTACTATGCAAGAACAAAACCCTTGCTGTGATAAAATGCAAGATAGACCATCACCTTATAGACTTTTTTAATAATTTATTTTTAGGAGGACTAAAATATGGAGAGAGATGAAGTTTTAAGCAGATTAACAGCTTTAGATTTTATGGCTGTTGATATGGCATTATATCTTGATATTCACCATCATGATAAAGAAGCAATAGAGATATATAACCAAATATTAAAAGAGGCTAATAATATTCGTTGTATTTATGAAGAACATTTTGGACCTTTATGTTCTTACCGTTCTATGTCTGATAGTAATCATTTTAAATGGATTGATAATCCTTGGCCTTGGCAAGATTGCTTTAATTATCATTTGAAAGGAGAAATGTGCTAATGTGGATATATGAAAAAAAACTTGAATTCCCTGTAAAAATCAAAAAGAAAAATCCTGAACTTGCTAAACTTATTTTAACACAATATGGAGGACTATATGGCTATAGGATATAAAAAATATTCCTAAGAGTAAAACCCTTTACACTTTAGGAATAATAGTAAAATTCAAGGGTTTTACTTACTTTATTAAATATTATTTTTTCAATACAATTTTTTACATATTCTATTTTATCAAGGTTGGATGCTTTTTCATCTATAATGAGCTTTCTTAACTTTTCTATATTGCTTTTAAATTTATCTAAATTTATTTCCTTATTTTCATTAAAAGAATTTAACTTATTTTTTATATTTTCTATTTGATTTTCAATTAATGTTTTATTTTGTTTATAATCTTCTAAAGTATCTATACCATCTAAATATGCAATTTTTGCACGTTCTAGCTTACTATTTAATTTATTAAGTTCTAAATTAAGAAGTTTTGTCTCTTCATTTTGACTTTTTTCATTTCTGGATTTTAAATTTAATGTACTTAAATCTCTAGATGATATACTACTAATTTCTTCTAAAAATAACCTTTCAAGTGTTTTAATCGGTATTGCATTAGATACTTTGCATTTTCCGTGACTATATCCTATACATTGTGTATATTTACCTCCCATGGATAAACTAGAACCACAATAAGAGCATTTTACTATACCACTTAAATAATGTTTAAATTCTGTTATAGGTCTTTGTTTTGGTTTGTATCTTTCTTTATATATATTTATTTTTTGTTGCACTTTTTCAAATGTTTCTTCATCTATAATAGATGGATAGTTACCTTTAACTATATGTGCTGGTTTTGTATAGTCTCTTTTTCTTTGACCATCTTCACACCAGGTAGTGTATCCTATATAAACTGTATTTCTCAATATGTATTCTATTGTACGTCTTTCAAATTTATTTCCTCTTTTTGTTCTATACCCTAAATCATTAAGGTTTTTTGTTATTTGTTGCATAGATGTAGAGTTTAAAAGTTCATTAAAAATATATTTTACAATTTTAGCTTCTTCTTCATTTATTATAAGTGTCTTATTAATTTTATCATTATCATATCCTAAAGGTGCATATGCTTGATATTCTCCTCGTTTTGCTTTTTCTGCCATACCTTTTTTTACTTCTTCTGCTAGATTTAATGAATAATACTCTGCCATAGCTTCAAGCATACTTTCTAATATTATTGAAAACTTATCATCTTCTATACTTTCTGTTATGCTAACTACTTTTATGTTACATTCTTTTTTTAGTAATGATTTGTATACTACACTATCCTCACGATTACGAGCGAACCTATCAAATTTATGCACTAGTATAGTATTGAATGGGGTTGGTTTATTTTTGGCAGTAGCTACCATTTTCATAAATGCAGGTCTTTTTTCTGCCTTTCTGCCAGAATATCCATCATCTACAAATATATATTCACTAGGCAATATTAAGTTGTTTTCCTTTGCGTATTTTTTTATTGCATTTAATTGTGCATCTAAACTGTATTCTACTTGGTCGTCTGTACTAACTCTTATATATGCACAAGCTGTACTCATAAAATCAACTCCTTAATTTATATAGTATTAATTTTATTTATATTATAGCATAAAATAGATAATAATAAATATTACTATATAAAATTTTAATTTATAGGTTGAAATTTTTATATAGATTAATTATAATAATAATTAGACAGGGGTGGTTAGAGATGAAGATGAACTTTAAAGGATTAGTAAGAGTTCATACATTACCTATTACAATGCCATTATTACCGGTTTATGAAGCCATAGTCAATTCTATACAGAGTATAGAAGATTCTAATAAAGAAAATGGCAGGATAGAAGTTATTATTGAACGTGATAAGCAGCTTTCAATTAGTGATACTTGGGAATCAGATATAGAAAGTATAATAATAAAAGATAATGGTATAGGATTTACAGATGAAAACTATAACTCATTTAATACATATGCAAGTGAGTTAAAATTTTTAAAGGGATGTAAAGGTGTTGGAAGAATAATTTGGCTTAAAGCTTATAGTAATGTAGAAATTGATAGCACTTATGAAGAGAGCGGAAAAATATTAAAAAGAACTTTTAGTTTTGATGAGCAAAACGCAATAAGTAATATGAATATAAAGGAATTAGATGAATTTAATAATTTTCAGACAATTATAAAATTATGTAATTTCAAAAAAGATTATAAAAAAAACTGTCCTAAAAAATTAGAAACTTTGGCAAGAGAAATATTTAATCATTGCTTTGTATATTATGTATTGGATAAAGTACCTAAAATTATTATTAAAGATGAAAAAGATGTAATTGATTTAGATGATTTCTACAAAGAATATGCTAAAAAAAATATAAAAGTAAAAAAAATAAACCTTGAGGGTAATGAATTAATAGTCATTCATTCAAAAAATTATATTTCAAAAAATAAATTAGAAATAAATTTATGTGCGCATAAAAGAGTTGTTCAATCGATAAATTTAAATAAAAAGTTAAACAATATTAGTAATAAATTAAGTGATGAGAATGGTGAGTTTACTTATAAAGCATTTGTAGTATCTAAAATACTTGATAATAATGTTAATAACGAAAGAACCAAATTTAATTTACCAGAAAATGCAAATTTGTTAGATAATATTGGTATGAAAGAATTAATAGAAAAAGTTGAATATGAAGTATTAGATTTTTTAAATAACGATATAAAAAAATTAGAAAAAGAAAAATCAAATTTTATAAAAGAATATGTTAATAATAAAAATCCTAAGTATAGAAATTTAATAAAAAATTATCCCCAACTTTTTTCAAATATCCCTTGGATTGATGATGAAGAAAAATTAGAATTAGAGCTATTTAAACAAGAACAGAGTTATAAGCTTGAACTAAAGCAAGAAGGGAAAAAATTACAAGAAGAAATAAATAGTGATACAGTTGATTATGAATCTTATACTAAAAAATCTATAGAATATGCAGAAAAATTATCTGATATGGGTAAAAGTAATTTAGTGGATTATGTTATGCATAGAAAAGCAGTTTTGGATATATTATCACAAAATTTAAAATATAAAGATGGTAACCAGAGAGCTTATTCATATGAAAAAAACATACATCAGTTAATATTCCCTATGACAAAAACTTCAGATGATATAGACTATATGCAACATAATCTTTGGATAATAGATGAAAAATTAGCATATCATCATTATTTGGCATCTGATACTAAGCTAAAATCTATGAGTGAGATTAAATCAGACAGTGGAAAAGAGCCAGATATAATTATATTTGATTCACCTTTTGCATTTACAGATGAAAATACTCAACCATATAGGAATATTACAATAATAGAATTTAAAAGACCTGGAAGAGAACATTATACAGATGAAGAAAATCCTATTAAACAAGTTAAAGAATATATGGATGATATTATAGAAGGAAAGATAAAAAGTAAGGATGGAGAATTTTTAAGCGATACACAAAATATTAGATTTTTTTGTTACATTTTATGTGATATTAATAAAACTATGAAGAAGTATGCAAAGATGGATGATTTAAAGCCAACTCCGGACAATATGGGTTATTATAAATATATAGATTCTTATAAAGCTTATATGGAGATAATACCATACACTAAATTGATACAAGATTCTCAAATGCGAAATAAAATATTATTTGATAAATTATTTAATCAGATTTAAATATACAAAAAAGACTTAGTTATTCTAAGTCTTTTTTTGTGTAAAATTATAAAACTATACCACAAATTTTAAAAAGAGTGTTTTCTTCAATTTTGATAGGTGGATATTTTTTATTTAAAGAAATTAAATATACCCCATCTTCTTGTATAGAGTATTTTTTTATATATGTTTCATTGTCATAAATAAAAATACCTATTTGACCATTATCAATATATGGTTGTTCTTTAACAAATACTATATCTCCATCATAGTAATTAGGCTCCATACTATCTCCACGAACATATAAAGCAAAGTCTGCTTTCCTTGCTTGTGGGGCTATGGTTAAATCAACTTGTTTTATTTCATAAGGCACATCGTCTGTTATAAGCATACCAGTACCAGCACTTGCAGGAATTTCATATAAATTTATATCCTTAACATCTTCTCTTGTTATACTTAATTCTTCTGAAATATTATCTATTGTATACTTTGGTATTTGCGTTAATTCTTCTACACGTTCAATTGCTTTTTCTTGTCCTTCAGTATTGAGTTTATCATATGAATTAAGCAATATTTTTTTATCTTTTGTCAATTCTTGATAAGATGAAGTTGATATACTATCACTTTTATATAATATAGGTTCAATAGGTAAATCATCTCTCATTAAATAGTCAACAGTAACATTAAAAAAATTTGATATTTTTACAATTGCTCGCATTGAAATACTTTCCGATTTTCTAGTGTGCATATTTGAATATGTGCTATAAGGAATATCTGTTTTAATACACATTTCTTTTCTATTAATTTGTTTTTTTTTCAATAAGTTATCTATCTTTTCATATATTAACAGTTTAATCACCTCCTTTATAAAAACATAATAACACTTTAAATACCCAAATGCAATATTTTTTTTGAAAAAAGTATTGACAAATTCTCAAATGTATATTAAAATTAACACATAAAAACCCAAAAGGGTATTAAGGAGGTGGCAAAATGTATATTAACTTAATAGGAGAAATTGCTAAAAGAGGATATACAAAATCAAAGTTAGCAGATTATTTAGGAATTAATAGAAATACTCTTTCAAAAAAATTAATGGGAGAAACTGATTTTACCAAAAAAGAATTTGATACACTACACGAAAAATTTTTTAAAGATTGTTCTTACGCATATTTATCAGAAGAACAAGAATATCAACAAACATCTTAACAATGTACATCGAAAACTGAATATTGAAAGGATAGAAAGAGATGAAAAAAACCACCCAAAAGGGTGGTAGGTATTGGAATTATATTGTTAAGGGTTACAAACTTCACATAAGTCACTATAACCAGCTGCAATAGCACTATCTCTACTATCAAATTGAACTATATTTTCAGGTAATAATTTTTTGGCGTGTCTACAACTAGATTTATGTAATTTACCATTACTTTTATTACCTACATATAAAGTTTTAATCTCAACATTATTAGTAGTTAATTCTTTATTAGCTTGTGTAGTAGCTTGAGTTGGTTTTTCTGTAACAATTTCTTTAGTAGTAGGTTGAGTAGTAGTTTCTGTAATAGTAGTCTTTGCTGTAGTTTCTTGAGTAATAGACTGTGTAATAATTACTTCTTTAGTGGTAGTTTCTGTCATAGTTTCCGATGTAGACTGTGTTACAGTTTCAGTTGTAGTTTCAATAGTTGTATTTTCAATAGTTGTATTTTCATTTGATATATTAGATGTTGTAGTATTAGATGAATTTTCTATTGTGCTTGTAGTACTTTCAGAATTATCCTCAGTAGTTAATTCTTTACTAGTGGTTTCTGTGCTAGAAGTCGAACTATCTTCATTTAAAGCTACAACAGGTGTAGTTTCATTTGGATTAGGATTTGTAGAACTGGTAGCACCAATAAAAAATAAATTTAAAATCCAACTTAAAGCTATAAAAGTAATTTTAAGAGATTTTTTTAAATTAGATTTTTTAAAAAATATAGTTGTTACTATAGCTGGTATAAATTCAAAAAATATAAATGCTAAAATACACAATAAAATTATTTTTATCTTACTTCTATTTGGAGGTTTTTGATTATTAAATTTATTTTTATTAGGCTTATGTTCTTCAACATAAGATATACCAGTACCTGGTATACTTGCAGTTTGTCTAATATTTCCTTTAGCTGTTTTAGTAACCCTATAACCTTTAACTCCAAAGCTATAACCAATACCACTTTTACTTAGATTTACACGAAAGTTTTTTCCTATTCGTATACTTTTATTAAATCTAAAACCCATATTTTCTCCCTTTCAGCATTAATTTTTATACACTATTATAATACAAAAAATACTAAATATTGTCAATTAAATATATATTGAAAATTAAAAAGGGGGTGGTTAAATAGATAATAGAATATTGCAAACTAAATAAAAGGAGTGATTTAATGAAGAAAATAACTTGGTATATAAAACAAATATTGCCCTTAAAATATCATAGTGTATATATGGTAGATGGCAATAAATATATATCTATTTGGTATCAATGGTTTGGTAAAGTTTTTAGACATATTAAGATTGAAAACTAAATAAAAGGAGGAAAAAATTATGTTTTTATTTTCAAAAGACGAATTAGGTGCAGTTAATTTAAACTATGCACAATCACTTGGAATTCACGAAAGAAATGGGCGTTGGGAGATATGTGCATTTAGGGCAGACAGTAGGTTTATTATATTAAATGATTTTGAAACTTTATCTGAAGCTAAACAAATGTTAAAAGCAACTCTTGAAATAGTTGCAAAAAATGAAAATAGCTGTATTAGTCAAAAGGATATTTATGATTATATGAGAACAAAAGAAGAGTGGGCAACTTTTAAATCTTAGATATAAAAAAGGTACGGTATAAAATACCGTACCTATGCCCCTAAAAATAATTTTATGGATTAATGCTCTTTAGAATTATTTTTAATAATTTTATATGCTTCAGGCAATATAACAATTGCTAAGGCATTATAAAAATCATCACAAGATTTTTTTATAAAACCTTTATTTTCTAGTTCAGATATAATTTGTAAATTTTCCTTTATGAATTCAGTATCGTAGGATTTGAATATATCATTATTAGAATTATTATAAAGATGGTATAAAATTTCTTTTTCTTTAGAAGTTATCATATGTACACCTCCTTTTCTTGTATATTTCTACACCTATATCTAGCACATATAAATGTAGATACTAAAATTATACAAGAAAAGGAATAAAATGACAATGATAATAAGGTGATTTTATAAATGAAAATAGAAAGACAAAAAGAACTACTTAATAATAAAAAGTAATAGGACAATTTATTAAAATAATAAATTATAAAAAAAGGAGGTGGTAGTTGTGCCTAAAAAAAGAGAACCGTTAAAAGTTAAATCCTTTTTAAATGTAAAAAATGAAGATGGAACAGTAACACCAGTATTAATAAAAGACGTAGATGGTGTTATAAAGCCAGAATATGAAGAATTGTGGTATAAAGCGTGCGATAATATGATGTTACGTTGTGCTAAAATTTATGCTGCTAAAAATGGATTTGATTTAGAGATAATAGAAAAAGAATAAGCCTTTAGGCTTATTATAAAGGACAAGCTAAGGAGGTAATTAATTGTCTAAAAGAGAAAAGTGGGCATTGATTAATAAGCTATTAAACGCGTTAAGAAAAGCAAAGGGATTGCCATTGGTAAGTCCTAAAAGTAATCCATATTATTTTAAACAGGTGGTGAAGAAAAGTGCTTAAAACATCTATTGAAATACCAATATTAAGAAAAAGTTTTACACCAGTAAAAATATTGGAAGAAAGTAATAAAAAAGATGCAGAAAATAAAAGAATAAACGCATTAAAAGGAATTATAAAAAATTGGAGTATATATAGTCCTTATTTATCTATATTTCACAGGGAAATAAGAAAAGATAAAGTTTGTTATAATATAACAGATGGATATAGATGGTATAGTTTAGATGACCATTATAGCTATGATGTATACGCACGTGATAGTAAAAATGATTTTTTTAATCTTGATGCTTTTTATAATTCTAAAGAATATATAAAAAAATACATACCAGATAAAAGCAATTTGTCAGAGGAATATATTGATAAAGAACAATTAAAGTTATTTATTGATGAACTTGAAGACATTGATACTTTGTCTTTTTATGTAATTGACAATAGAGGGGATAATAGAAGTCTTACTTTTAATGCATTATACTTATTTGAATTTTTAGAAGTATTTAATACTAATAAAATTTATTTAAGTGATGATACCTTAAGTCCTTGTTATTATGAAAATGATGATGGAGAAATGGGTATCCTTCAACCAATAAAAATAAATTATTAAATATAAAGTTTAAAATAAAAGTAGGTGAAGAAAAGTGCTTAATATGTATACAATGACACTAGCAAATGAAGAATTAATACGCATAAAGGCAGTACATAGCAAAGATGTTATTAAATCGGCTATTCAATATGGAAAAGTTAGAATTGTTAGAGATAATAACAATAAATTAGTATATTTAAATATGGGGGTGTTAGTTTAATATGAATAAAAAGAAAAAAGATATATTTATAAATATACTTACAATAATAGTATTAATCACGTCGGTCATTGGGTGTTATAACATAGGATATTGGGGATTTAAGTTATTGATTAGGATATTTTAAAGGAGGAATGGTATGAAAATAACATTAAAAGCAGCAAGAGTTAATGCTGGATTTCTACAGAAAGAAGTAGCTGACAAGTTAGGAGTTAGTATACATACAATAATTAATTGGGAGAGAGGTATTACTAAACCTAAAAAGCATATTCTTATGGTTTTATCTTCAATTTACAATGTAAACGTTGATGATATAAAGGGATGAATATTATTTTAACAACTGAACAAAGAAAAATAGC
>CAMMEG010000014.1 GCA_946495765.1 uncultured Eubacteriaceae bacterium | reverse complement strand
CTTTTAGGAAGATAAAAATGTTTTATCTTCAATTTAAGTTCCTCTTTTAGGAAGATAAAAATGTTTTATCTTCAATTTAAGTTCCTCTTTTAGGAAGATAAAAATCTTTACTTTAGTCAAATTCATAATTAAAAAATAAAAATTTCTTATCCTTAATTTAAATTTTTGTTTTTTAACCTAAAAAGTTTTTTATTTTATTTAATATATTTTTTATTAATTTATGATTTTTACCATTTCCACAAATACCTATTGTATAATCTTCTTTATGAATAACTCCTGGAAAGAAAAAGTCACATTTTTCTTTATTGCTAGCTACATTTATTATTATATTATTTTTTATACAGTCTAAATATATTTCATTATTTATCTCTTGACTATTTGTAATGGCTAAAACTATAAAAGCTTTTTCTATATATTTTTTATTATAAAAATCTTTTATAATAGTCAAGTTTTTATAATTTATACTATAAAATTCTTCTAATATATTAGGTGCTACAATTGTTATGTTGCAACCAGTGTTTAATAAAGACATTGTTCTTCTAAGCGCTATTTTACCAGCTCCAAATATAATTATATCTTTATTTTGTATGTTTATAAATATAGGAAAATATGAAAAGTTATTATCCATTTATATGTCCTCGTCTAAATATTTTTTTTCTATTATGTCTATAAAATTTTTAAAATCATCTACTTTCATATTATCTCTTAAACAAAAGATTAATTTTTCAATAGACTTTTTATATGCTTTTTCTATAATATTTTTAGTATTTCCATCTATAAGTTTATTAATACGAAATATTGTGTCATCTGCCACCTTTTGACTTATATTAAACACGCTATTTATTAAGTCTTTATTAAAATACCATTTATAAAAACTTTCTATATATTTATTTAAAATATTTTTTGCCTTTTCTATATTTTCATTAAAATTTTTTAATTCACTTTCTTCTATTTTAAAATCATCTATATTAAATCCTATTACTCCTTTAATATTAAATATCCTTTCATCAATATCTCTAGGCACAGCTAAATCTATAAATACTACTTTTTCTTTTAGTTTTATTTTACAAACATCTTCATATTTTAACATATATCTATTAGTAGATGTAGTAGAAACAATTATATCAAATTGTGGTAAAACTTCTATTCTATCTAAAAAACTTATTATATTTACACCAACTGGTATAATTACATCACCTTTATGGTGCTGTCTAAGAGTCATTGTCACATTAGCACCGTTGTTTACAAATGTGGCTCCGGCTAGTCTTCCCATTTCACCATTACCTATAACTAAACAATTTTTATTTTTTATATCAATATTAATGCTTTCTAGCTTTTTTATAGCACTGTCTATAACAGAAAATGAGTTTTTATTAAATTTTACATTAGTTTTTACTTTTTTGCTAGCTGTTATAGCACTTTTAAATAATATCTCCAGAACTGTATCTAAAAAATTATTGGCTCTTGATAATTCTACTGCATTTTTTACTTGTGTAATAATTTGGTCTTCACCTAATATTTTAGATTTAAGCCCTGAAGTAACCATAAAAAGATGTTCTACTGCTTTTTTATTTTCTCTATAAACAAAATATTTCTTATAATTATCTAGATTTATATTTTTAAAATCACATAAAATATTATTAAGTCCAACTTTTAAATTATCTTCATAGCTTATCCATATTTCTGTCCTATTGCAAGTAGATAAAACTACACAACCTAATATATTTTCATCTTTTTTTATATTTTCTAAAAATTCTATTACTCTAGTTTGACTAAATGCTACTTTTTCTCTATATTCTAACGGTGCTTTAGTATAGTCAATACCTATCATTTTTATTTTCATAAAAACCTCTTATTTCTTATTTTCATCTATTTTCTCATTTATCTTTTTCCACAATTCTTCATCTTTAAGTTCTTTTAGATTATTATATTTTACATTTTTATTTAGTATTTCAAAATTACAAATATCTTTATAATCACAATATTCACATCCTATATCACTTTTATACTTATAAGGATATACTTTTATATTTCCTGTTATTATATCATCACCAATTTCTTTAGTCACTATATTAGATAGTAATAAAAGTCTTTTAAAATCTTCCATACAAATTAATTCACTAGATTTTACTCCTTTTATTTTATTAGTTTTATCACTTTTATTAAATCCTTTTATTACATTTTCATCTCTAGCTACTATGCCCTTTAAATCAAATTTAGATTGAAACTTACTTTCATTGTCTTTTTCTTCTATCATATCTTCTTTTATTTGAAAATAAAACGCACCAGCTGGCAATATTTCTTTATTTAACATATTTTCTTCAATCTTTATAAACGTATTTAAATACATAAGTATTTGTAATTGTAACCCATAATAAACCTTGTCTATACTAAGTTTTTTATCTGAAGATTTATAGTCTAATATTTTTACATACTCTTTATCATCTATATAAAGCTTGTCCACACGGTCTATTTTACCTTTTAATATCATTTCATAATTATTTTTTAAATTTACTTTTATGTTATTATAAATTTTACTATTTTTATTTATATTATCAAAGTTTATTTCAAAATATTTAGGTACAAACATACCGTCTTTTATTTGTTTTATTATTACATTAGCAGACATACCAGTAATTTTTTTTATTCTACTAAGATAATATTTATACCTTGCTGAAGCTTCAAACATACTAGCTAATTCTTCACTTTTTGATATATTATCTACTATATTATCTATTAATGAATATATATCCTGTTCTGTTACATTTTCAATATTAATATTATCTTTTAATAATTTATTAGAAAATTCTTCTAATATATTATGATATATATTTCCCAATTTTAAATAATCTAATATATTAGTATCTCTTTCTTTTACATTAAGAGTATATTTTAAAAAATAGGAAAAAGGACATTTTTTAAATTCTTCTAATTTTGATACACTAGAGAAAACTATATTATCTTTATAAACTTTATTTAATAATTCTCTATTTATATATTCATCATCATTATTATCTATTTTTAATATTCCATCTTTAATATGTTTTAGTCTATTTTCAAACTCTTTATTATTTAAAAACCAGGTAAACGTATCTTTTAAAGAATCATTTATATTATTTATATAATTAAAACTTTTAAAAATATTATCAAAAACTATTTGTGGAGAAGTTGTTAAATTAATATGACTGTCTTCTTGTATACATTCCTTTAAACTAGGAAAAATATTTTTAATTTTTCCTATAATAACAGAAGGCTTTTTACTATTTCCTTCTAATGTACTTAAACAGTATGTAAAATATAATTTATCTTGTGGTTTTAAAATTAAGGAATATACATTTAACATTTCTGTTGCCATACTAGATATAGATATAGCTCTCATTTCTATACCTTTAGATAACAAAAATATTTTTTCATTATCTGATATAAAAGGAGATTCATCTTTATATTTTGGTATATTTCCTTCATTTATACCCATAGCTATTAAAACTTTATTATCTGTTATTTTTGTTCTGTCAAAGTCCCCTATAAGCACTTGGTCTTGAGTTGGTGGTATTATACTTATAGTTTCTTTTTCAAATGCAGATTTTAATATTTTGCTATACTCATCTAAAGTCATTTTTTCCTCTCCTAATATATCTACAAACTTTTGTAATATTTCACAAATACTATTAAAAACTTGTATATGCTCATCTAAAATACCTGCATTTTTTATAATTGCCTGATTAAATAATGTTCTATCTCGCTCTATTATAGATTTAATTGCTTCTTCTATATTTATATCCACCATAAAATCTAATATAGCTCTGCTTATTTCTAAAACAGTATATTTTCTTGTTCTTTTTAAATCTAATTTAGATATACTTTTTAAAATATTTTTTCTAATATTATTTATTTGGTCATAATTATAAACAGAGTTTTCATAAAATCCATGTTTAAAATCTCTTTTCCATTTATCACCTTTTATACCATATTTTATTACATAATTTTCTATTATATCTATACTTTCTTTAGTTATATCATAAGTGTTTAATATGTCTAATATTCCAGTTCTTAAATATCTAAATATACTTTCATATTGAAAATTGTATATTATAATATCTAGTGCAGACATTATAAATTCTACTAAACAATGATTTGTTATTTTCTTTTTATCATCTAAAAAGTATGGTATATTATATTTATTAAAAAACATTTTTATATTTTTTTGATAAGATAAATCTCCTAGTATTATTACTATATCTTTAAAGTTATATCCCTTATTTTTTACTAAATCTAAAATTATACTTGATACATTTTCTATTTCAGTATATTTATTTTGACAACAAACTATATTTATATTTTCCACTTGTTTTGTATATTTTTTATTATTATATAGCAAAAAGTTTTCTTCTAAAAAATATAACTCATCATTATTTTTATGTCTTTTATTTTGTCCTAAATATATTGGTTTTTCAACAGTTACACCAAGTTTATTAACAATTTTATCACTTATTTTATTTATAGTATTTTTTACATAAAAATAATGGTCAAAAGGATTTACCTTATCAAAATATGTTATATTAGAATTTAATGTAAAATATATATTAATTTTTTCACACTTTTCAAATAGTTTATATATAATATTTATTTCTTGATTGTTAAAAGCTTCAAATCCATATATAAAAACTTCTGTATCTTTAGTTATAATACTAGACTGGTCTATTTTTTGCGCTAAAATATCTAGTATTCCTTCATCTGTTATATAATCATTTTTTATAAATTCTTTATATTTTATATATATTTCTTTTAAATCACTTAATTTTAATATTAAATTTTCCTTGTCCTTATTATTTTCGTCTTTTATAACTCTTTCTAAATCATCTATCTCTACACCAAATTCAAAAAACTCTTTTAAAATATCTCCAATTTTTTCTAATAAACCTATATTAGAATAAGATTTCTCAGAAAAATATTTAAGTAAATCCTCTTTATTAAGATTATATAATATTTTTCTTAAAATCATAGTTTTGCCTATATCTTCAAGAGGTTTTTTATTAGATAATCCAAGCTCTGAAAAAACACGATAAGCAAGTCTTTTAAAATTTAAAACATATGTATTAAATAATACTTTTGTTTTAGACTTTTCAATAACTTTTTTTTCTGCTTGTAAAGTAAATTGTTCTGGAACAATAAAAACAGATGGTAAATATTTTTCTTCTTGTCTTATTAATATATCATTAATACAAGACTCTAATTTACCACTACCAGCTTTACCAAAAATATATTGTAATTTCATATTTTCACCTTACTTATTTTTATATAATTTATTATTATTTTAACATATTTTTTTAATTATTGTAATAAAAATATAAATATATATTTTTAATTTTAGGAGGTGTTTTTTTGAGCACAAAAATAGTAGTTGTAAAGCTCAAAGACATTTTAAAAACAACTATGTTTGCTATTATAGGTATTATTATATTAGGTATTATTATATATTTATTTATACCTAAAAATAACAATACAGCATATAATCCGGGTACATATTCTTCTGAAATAATACTACATAGCAATCCTGTATCAGTAGAAGTTACAGTTTCTAAAGATGAAATTTTAGATATAGCTCTTGTTAATATGGGTGAGACACAAGAAGTTTTTTATCCTTTATTTGAACGTTCTATTGATGACGTTTCTGCACAAATAATAGAAAATCAAAGTACAGATATTGTAAGTTCTGTTGATACTTCTATGACAAATGATATATTAGTTAAAGCAGTAGAACAAGCATTAGAACAAGCAAAAAAATAAAATAGAAAAAAGGACTTATGTATTTTAAGTCCTTTTAGTATTTTTTCACATATTTTATAATTATTATTTGGTAATTATTTTTTAATAAATTAAAAGGATTTTTATTATATTTGTAGAATAATATATATATAAGGTTAAATTATTAAATTATACATATTATTTAACTAAAAATAGGATAAAAAGGAGTGCTGGTTATGCGTTACACATTCAAAGCAAAAAATACTACTGTTACAGACGCTTTAAAAGAAAAAATCACAAGTAAAATTAATAGAATAGAAAGGCTTTTTCCTGAAAATACAGACATAAACGTAACTTTATCTGTTGTTAAATTAGACCAAAAAATAGAAGTTACTGTTAGTCTACCTAAAAGAGTTTTAAGAGCAGAAGTTACTTCTGATGATATGTATGTTGCTATTGATGAAGTAGTAGATAAATTAGAAAAACAAATGGTTAAATATAGAAGCCGTTTAAGAGACAAATCTCGTAGAGATTCTTCATTTACAGATGAATTTAAAGCTATATCTATGAATGTAGAATCCGAAGATGATGAAGATACTATTAAAATAGATAGAACTAAAAAGTTTGAAATTAAACCTATGGATGCTGAAGAAGCTGTTATGGAAATGGAACTTGTTTCTCACAATTTCTTTGTATTTAGAAATTCTACAACTGATGAAATTAATGTTGTATATAAAAGAAAAGATGGTTCATATGGTCTTATAGATCCAGAATATTAAAATTATAAAAATAAAAGGTTGTATTTTATACAACCTTTTATTTTATGTCTAATATTTCTTGAGGAATTTCAATATTATCAACAGTATTAGCTTGGTCAAAATTTAAATCTACCTCAAAATTTATAATTTCCAGCTTAAATGAATCTAATGGTAAATTTATTAAATCTACTATTGTTTTAGCAATAGATTCATTTTCTTCTTCTATAACATTAATATTAAAATTTTTTAAATATCCTGTTCCCTTTTCTATATCTAATTTTAAGTCTACATTAATCTCTTTATCAATATCATCTAAATCTAAATTTATAATAGATAACATATTTAATATACCTATATATTTTAAAGTTTCTTCTATGTCTGAAACTTTCACTTGTCCTTTTAAAGTATATATACTATTACTTTCTATAACATTAAATACATTACCAATAGCTATAAGTTCATCAAAATACATTGGTTCACTAAATGGAATTAAAACATTATTAAATTCTTCTAAAGATAGTTGTTCCTTTGACCAATTATTATCTTTATTTATACACCTATATGGTATATCTCCTTCTTTAATAAAGTAAATAAATGATTTATCTTCATTTTCACTAATAGATACAGTTGTTTTTAAAACATTTTTTTGCTGTTCTGAAGAGTATAAAGAATCAAATACTATTGATGTATCAAATTGTTGATTATTTAATATGCCTTTTATATTTGTAGTAATATTATTATGTAAACTTTCAAACATATTAACAGTTTTCGCAAAGTTTAATATTTCTACTGGATCTTCTATATCAGATTTTAACTCTTCACTTGAGCTACATCCAACAAATCCTGTTCCAACTATACATGATAATATAAGTAGTTTTATTTTCTTAAATAATAACATAAATTAATTCTCCTATAAAGGTATATTTCATTTATATAAGTATTTAATAATTATTATGTACTTTTATTATTGTATTATATGATTAAAAATATTACAATAATTAAAACTATTTTAGATAATTTTTTCTTTTTTTACTTTTTTTAATAGGTTTTAAAGGCCTACTATTATATCTATATCTATTCATTCTTCTTCGCCTTCTTCTATATTTTAAAATGTTTCTAACAATAAAAGCTAGTGTTAAAAATGCTATAATAAATATTATTAATCCTATTAATATATATTTTAATATATTTAATATTGCCTTAAAAATAGATTTCATTTTTTCTTGTCTTTCTAGTTTAGCTTCATCTACAATATCTATTTTATTATCTGATAATAAATCTATACTATAAATAATATTATCTTCATATACAAAATTTAAGTTTCCTACTTTATCACCAATGTTTATAGGCCCTACAATAGGAGTTTGTATATCTGTTACTTTTTCTATTTTAGATACATCTACATTTTTAGGTAAATTTAGTTTAACATTATCTGATGCTGATAAGTATATTTCTCCAAGAGGTATTTCTTCATTTTTAAATATTTGTACAACTTCTTCTTTACTTTTATAACTTTCTTTATCAAAAATTTCTTTTTGTTCATAAGAGGAAAATCCATATTCAAATAAAGTTTTTGTATCTTCATAAACTTTAGTTCCATCATCTTGCATAACAACACATATTAATTCCATATTATCTTTTTTTGCATAAGTAACTAGTGTATTACCTGCTTCATCTGTAAATCCAGTCTTTCCACCTATACAATATTCATAATAATAAGGAGACGTTTTTAAAATAAGCTTATTGGAGTTGTTTAATATTCTTTCTTCATTTACAATATTAGTAACTGGTATTGTATAAGTTGTTGTACTTATATAATTAACGAATTCTTCATTTTTAATGGCTTCTTTCATTATTAATGCCATATCATAACTAGTTGTATAATGGTTATCATTGTGAAATCCATGTGGATTTACAAAATGAGTATTTTTAGCGCCTATTTCTTTTGCTTTTTCATTCATAAGTTCTACAAATTCTTCTACAGTACCAGATATATGTTCAGCAATAGCCATACAAACTTCATTAGCAGATGCAAGTAACACACCATGTAACGCTTGTTCCATTGTTATTTGTTCGTTTTCTCTCATACCTATATGGCTACTTCCAGGTTCTATATTAAAAACTGCATTATGAGAGTGTGTTAATATATCTGTCAGATTAGTATTTTCTATAGCTAATAATGCCGTCAATATTTTAGTTGTACTAGCTGGATATGACTTTATATCTTTATTCTTATCATATATTACAATACCTGTTTTAGCATCTATTAATACTGCAGATTTTGCTGTTAAAGCTAGAGGATCCTCTAATTGTTCATTTTGTTCTATATCTTGTTGGTTTTGTTCTATATTTTGCTTGGTTGTTGTCTCTTCAATTTGATTTGCAAAAATATAAAATTGACTAGTATTTGAAATAAAAATAGTATATAATAAAATGAAACAAATAAATTTTTTAATAATGTTATAAAAATTCATAATTGAAACCTCTTCCTTAAAAGTATTATTTATATTTAAATTTACATTTTGTTATTATATAACATTTTTTTAATAAATTCAATATTTTAAAACATAATTAAGGAGATTTTATGAAGAATAAATATACAATATTAATTATTATTTTATGTCTTATATCAAGTTTTGTTTATATAAATAAAATTAATAATAAAAAGTCACATTATACACTTTCTACAAATATTGTAAAATTAGACTATAATTCCCCTGAAAGCTTATATACTGAAAATAATGATGAAATAAATGAAAGCCTTAAAAATAAAGAAGCTAAAACTCTTGACAAAACCTCAAATAATATACAAAATAATAATAGTCTTATAAATATAAATAATGCTGATAAAGAAAGTTTAAAAACACTTCCTGGTATAGGTGATACATTAGCTCAAAATATTATTGATTATAGAGAAAATATTTCCTTATTTTATAATATAGTTGATATAAAAAATGTAGACCGTATTGGTGATAAAATATATGAGAAAATTAAAAATTTAATAACTGTTGATTAAGGAGGTAATATATGGATAGAAATATTTTAGTTGTTGATGATGAAAAACTTATTGTTAAGGGTATTAAATTTAGCTTAGAACAAGAAGGCATGAAAGTAGACGTAGCATATGATGGTGAAGAAGCACTACGTTTAGCTAAAGAAAATGAATATAATCTTATATTATTAGATGTTATGCTCCCCAAAATAGATGGGCTTTCTGCCTGTCAAATGATAAGAGAATTTTCAAATGTACCTATAATAATGGTTACAGCCAAAGGTGAAGATATGGATAAAATAATGGGACTTGAATATGGAGCTGATGACTACATTACAAAACCTTTTAATATACTAGAACTTAAGGCTAGAATCAAAGCAATTTTAAGAAGAAGCGTGAAAAAAGTTGAAACACCTATTCAAAATAAAAATATTATAAAAATTAGGGATATAGAAATAAATACAGAATCTAGACGTGCCTTTATAAATAAAAAAGAAACAAACCTTACTGCTAAAGAATTTGACCTTTTAGAACTTTTAATGAAAAATATAGGTAAAGTTTATAGTAGAGAAAATCTTTTAGATACAATATGGGGATATGGATATCCAGGTGATGCTAGAAGTGTAGATGTACACGTTAGGAGACTTCGTGAAAAAATAGAAGAATGCCCTAGTGAACCAAAATATATTCATACAAAGTGGGGAGTTGGTTACTATTTTCAATAATAAACAAGTAAAATGGTATCAAAGTATTAGGTCAAAACTTTTTATAAGTTTTTTCTTTATAAGTTTTTTTCCTTTGTTATTATTTTCTAATACAATGAAAGACACAATGAAAGCTTACTTTAAAGATATTAATGAAAGAGATCTTCTTTATCAAGCCAATAAAATTTCTGTTATGATACAAGAAGGCAACTATTTATCTAATACTACAAAGCAAAATGAACTCTTAAATATTTTACAAGAAAAAAGTATTGAAGAAAATTTTAGAATAATGATTATAGATAGTAGTGGTATAGTTCTTATTGATTCTAATAATTCTGATGTTGGTAAGACATTTTTAATACCTGAAGTATTATTATCCTTAAATGGTCAAAGTGAAGCAAATTATTATAAAGAACAAGGTGTAATATATGCTTCTAGTTATATAGAAGATTCTTTTTCAGATAAACAAGGTGTAGTTTTATTAATTTCTTCTTTTGAAAATACAGAAATATTAATAGACGGTGTCACTCAAAAATGGTTTATGCTTACTATTTTTATAAGTATAATTATAGGAATATTTGTATTTTTTACTTCTGAAATTGTAATTAGTCCTATTAAAAAAATACTAAAAAGTATAAATGATATAACCGATGGACAACTTCATCAAAGAGTTAAAATAAATGGAAACAATGAAATAGCACAATTAGGAGAAGCCTTTAATACTATGACTGAAAAATTAGAGCAAATAGATGCATCTAGACAAGAGTTTGTTTCCAATGTTTCTCACGAGTTAAAAACTCCTCTTAGCTCTATAAAAGTTTTAAGTGATTCTATTCTTTTACAAGAAGATATTCCATCTGAAATGTACATTGAATTTTTACAAGATATAAATTCTGAAATAGATAGAATGACAGAAATTGTAAATAATCTTCTAGCATTGGTTAAATTAGATTACAGAGAAGCTGGTCTTAATATAGCTGAAGCTGACCTTAATAAAATGTTAGATGATATATTAAAAAGGCTTACACCTTTAGCAGAACAAAAAAATATTACTCTATCTAAAGAATATATTAAAAATGTAGCTGTAGAAGCTGATGAAATGAAGTTTAGCTTAGCAATATCTAATTTAGTTGAAAATGCTATAAAATACACTGAGCCTGAAGGTAGTGTTAAAGTAGTTTTAGACTGTGACCATCAAAATGCTTTTATTACTGTTTCTGATACTGGTATAGGTATAAATGATGAAGAACAAACAAAAATATTTAATAGATTTTATAGAGTAGATAAAACTAGAGATAGAGAAACTGGTGGTACTGGTCTTGGACTTTCTATTACTCATTCTACTGTTATATTACATAAAGGTAGTATAAAAGTGTCTAGCAAAGAAGGTGAAGGTTCCACTTTTATAGTAAGAATACCTATTAAGTTTGCTGAAAAACAAGAATAAATAAATTAATACTAGGAGGAAATATGAAAAATAATAAAAAATTATTTCTATTTGGTATAATTTTTGTCATGATATCCATTTGTATTATCATAGTCTTAGCTATTATATTTTCTAAATTAAAAAATACCAGTATAAATAGTAATACCGAAAATATTAAAATTTATTATTATAACAAAGTTAATAGTACTCTTTCATATGAAGAAAAAAATATTTCTATAAATGATAATAATTTTATAAACAATATATTTGAACAAATGAAAATTGCTCCAAAGTCTACTAATTTAAAATCTGTCGTACCTCCAGATTTAGAATTATTAGACTACAATCTATATAATTACATTTTAACAGTTAATTTATCTAATAATTATAATAATCTTTCTGATATAGAAAAATTAATTTTTAGAGCTGGATTTGTTTGGAGTATAACAGAAATTAACAGTATTAATAGTATTAAATTTTTAATAGAAAATGAAGAATTAAAATATGCTAATAATAAAAACATAGGATATTTAAATCGCGATAATATAATTTTAAATCCTATAATATCTCCTGATAAACTAGAACAAGAAAAAATTATTCTTTATTTTGCAAACTCAAATAATAAACTTGTTGAAGAAAAAAGAAATATAGAAGCAAATCAAAATCAAAGTATGGAGATACACATTGTTGAAGAACTTATTATTGGACCAAAATTAGATGGTAATATTAAAACTGTTCCATCTGAAACTAAAATTAGAAATATAAAAACAGAAGATAATATATGTTATGTAGATTTAAGCTCTGATTTTATAACTAAAATATCTGGAAATAAAGAACAGGAAAATTTAGCTATATATTCTATTGTGAATTCTCTAACAAATCTTTCTAATGTAAATAAAGTACAATTTTTAATAGATGGAGAAAAAACAAACCTTTCTAAAGAAAGTGTAGATATTAGTCAACCTTTAGGACGTTATGAAAACATTATACAAAATATTAGTTAAATACTTATGGAGATATAAAATATAATTATGAAAAGACCTTTATTGTTTATATTAACATTTTTAATTTTAGGCATATTAATAGCATTTTATATAACTAATTTATATATAATAATAATTTTATTTTTAATTATATTATTTTTATCACTATATATTTCTAAAATATATAAAATAAAGTTTCCTAGATATTTAATATTATTTTCTTTAATTGGCTTTTCTTTAATCCATATAAACAATAAACCTTACTCTTTAGACGAAAAGCAAGAAATTACAGCCATAGGATATATTAAAGATATAAGTAAAACATCTAATAATAAATATAAATTTACTTTATCCACTAGTTCTATTAATATAAATGAAATTAATAACAAGAAAAAATTAAATATATTAGTTTATACTGATTACTTAAATAATATAAAAGTTGGTGCTAAAGTATCTGTTAATGGTAGTATATATTATCCTAATAAAAAGTCTAATCCTAATGGGTTTAATGAAGAGTTAAATTATAAAATAAATAATATTACATATAAAATGTATGCTAATAGCATTGATATTTTAAAATATAATAAATTAAAATTATATTTGTCTAATTTAAAGGAAAATATCTGTAATATTTATGATAATATAATACCTGAAACAGAAAGTAATATTTTAAAAGCAATGATTTTAGGTGAAAAACAATTTTTAGATGATGAAACAGTACATTTATATAGAATTTCTGGAATATATCATATATTGGCAATATCAGGACTTCATATAGGTATTTTATCATTATTTTTAACTAAAGTCTTTAAATTTATAAATAGACGCTTTGGTTATATATTTGTTATTATTATACTAATCTTCTATTGTATATTTACTGGTTCTAGCCTTTCTACAATGAGAGCAACTATAATGTGTATTACTGTTTTAATATCATATATGATTTATAGAAATTCTGATTTTATATCCTCAATAAGTCTTTCTGCTATTATATTACTTTTTAAAAATCCATATTATATTTTTGATGTAGGATTTTTGTATACATATACTTCTGTACTATCAATAGCATTTTTAGGTGGGAGAATATGTACTTTATATAATTTAAAGGGTATTGTTAATTCATTTATTGTTTCATTTTTTGTTACTCTAGCTATTAAGCCTATTACAGCATATTATTTTTATAATTTTACACTTTTAGACAGTTTATTAAATATTATTATTATTCCTTTTATGTCCATTGTTGTAATTATTGGCTTTTTATCTACAATACTTGGTATGATTGACATATATTTAGCACAATTTTTAATAGGTAGTGTATATTATATACTTAGATTTTTTACCTATACTTGTAAAGTTGTTGAGAATATTAATTTTAACAATGTTATAATAGGAAAACCTTCTATTATTGTAATTATAGGGTTATATACTATGCTAATATTTATAGGATATGCATTTTATGATAAATATCTTTTAAAGAAAAGGAAAAAATTTATAAACATTGGTATGGTCATTTTTATAATATGTGTGTTTATAGCTACATTATCCCCACGACCTTTTAATATAACTATGTTAGATGTTGGTCAAGGAGATAGCATTGTTGGTATAAGTGATGATGGTGTATTTTTAGTAGATGGTGGTGGTAGTAATAGCTTTTCTACTGGAGATAGCATAGTTTTACCATATTTAAAAAGTAAAGGCATTAATTCCATTGACTTTGTATTTGTTAGTCATAACGATACTGACCATATAAAAGGTATAGTAGAGATTTTAGATAAAATTAATATAAAGAATTTGTTTTTACCTTTAAATATTAGTGTAGATGAAAATTATCTAGAGTTATTGAATATTGCATATAATAAAAATATCCCTATTTATACTTTACAAAAAGGTGATAAACTTACTTTAGGCAATAACACTGTCTTTGACATTATTCACCCTAATAAAGATTTTAATTCTAAAGATGATAATAATAACTCTCTTGTGTTTAAATTAACCTATAAAAATAATTCTATGTTGTTTACAGGAGATATAGAAAACAATGCCGAAAAATTTATATTAGAAAATAACTTAAATTTATCTGCTGATATACTAAAAATTGCTCATCATGGTTCTAAAACATCTACAAGTGAGGACTTTGTAAAAAAGGTAAACCCTAGTATCGCTTTAATATCATGTAAAGAAAATAATATATATAACCACCCTGATGAACAAACTATAAACACACTTAAAAACAATAATATAAGTATATATGGCACTTACAAAAATAATGCTATAAGTATAAACTTTTATAAAGACAACTTTAAAATAAAATGTATACAAAATGATTTTTAGGAGAGATAATATTGAAAGTTTTAGATACCCATATTAAAAACAAAACTTTTTCAAATATATATCTTATTTTTGGAGAAGAAGAATATTTAAAAAATACATATGAAAAAAAACTTATATCTAGCATTATAAGTGAAGATTTAAAAATGATGAATTTTGATCTTTTTGAAGGTAAAAATACTAATGTTTCTCAAATAATAGATACTTGTGATACTATGCCTTTTATGAGCCCATATAGACTTGTTATATTAAAAAATACTGGTTTAATCATTGAGGGTAGAAAAAATGATAGCTCTTTATTAGAGCAGTATTTATCAAATTTACCAAAAACTACAATAATTATTTTTATAGAAGATAAAATAGATAAAAAATTAAAACTTTTTAAAACTATATCTAAAATTGGTAGTGTTCATCAAATGAATATGTCATCTGAAAATGAACTTGTAAATTGGATATTAAATATTTTTAAAGACAATAATAAGGATATATCTACAAAAGAAGCTTTATATATGATTAGAAATATAGGTTTTAATATGGAAATATTATTAAATGAAATAAATAAACTTATATCTTTTAAAAATAATAATGATAAAATAACTATTAATGATATAGATACTATTTGTACTAAATCTGTTGAAAGCAAAATATTTGACCTTATAAACTTTATGGCAAATAAAAATATGCAAAATGCCATATCTATTTATAAAAATTTACTTGTTAATAAAACCTCCCCGTTTATAATATTAAATATGATAGCTAGACAATTTAGAATTATTTTACAAGTGAAATATTTATATAATAAAGGTTATAATATAAATAGTATATCGTCTAAACTTGATCTTAGAGATTTTATTGTTAAAGAAGCATTTAAACAAAGTAAAAATTTCTCTATAAAAGTATTACTACAAGCTTTAAATGAGTGTTTAAATATAGACGAAAATATTAAAACTGGCAAAATGGTAGATGAACTTGCTGTGGAATTACTTATAATAAAATATACATCTATTTAATAAACTATTGCAAAAATTAAATAAATCATTTAAAATATTATAGATAATATTAATATATTTAAGAAGGACGGTGATTTTATGGACACTATTCCCCAGTATCATTTTTTTGAAAAATTAAATATTAGTTATATAGTCCATAAGGTTAGAACACTTCTTAATAATTTGCTTTCTACCTTATATGGACTTTTAAGGAGGAAACAAAATGATAAAAATGTATATTTCATCAAACAATGATATTATAGAAACTAGTACTATAACTGATGGGGTTTGGATAAATATGGTTAATCCTACTATAAAAGAGGTTAATCAAATAGCTGCTGAATTAAATATAGACCCTGATTTTATAAACGCTGCTTTAGATGAAGAAGAACGTTCCAGAATAGAAATAGATGATGATAATAATCTTTTTCTTATATTAGTAGACACACCTTGTATATCTAAACATAGAGAATCTAATATATACGAAACTTTACCTATCGGTATAATATCTACTGATAAAGCTATTGTTACAGTATCTCTTAATGATACCTTAGTTTTAGACCCGTTTATTAAAAATCGTGTTAAAACTTTTTATACTTATAAAAGGTCTAGATTTATACTACAAATATTATATAAAAATGCATCTTTATATTTATACTTTCTAAAAAGAATAGATAAACAAAGTAATATTATAGAAAATGAATTGCATAAATCTATGAAAAATAAAGAACTTATACAACTTTTAACTTTAGAAAAAAGTTTGGTTTATTTTTCTACTTCTTTAAAATCTAATGAACTTGTTATGGAAAAGCTTTTAAGATATGATTTTATAAAAAAATATGAAGATGATAAAGAACTTTTAGAAGACACTATTATAGAAAATAAACAAGCAATAGAAATGGCAAAAATATATAGCGATATATTAGCTGGTACTATGGATGCTTTTGCCTCTATTATATCTAACAACTTAAATATTGTTATGAAAGTTTTAACCTCTATAACTATTATTATGGCTGTACCTACTATTATAGCAAGCTTTTTTGGTATGAATGTACCTATTCCTTTTAGCGATAGCCCTCTTGCTTTTTTATGGATTATATTAGGTTCAATAGGCATATGTTTATTAGTCGGTAAGGTTATGTCTAAAAAAGATATGTTTTAATAAAAATAAAAAGCATATTTATATTAATATAAATATGCTTTTTATTTTTATTTTTTTTTTAACAGAATATCCAAACCTACCAATATAATCTCCTAAAGCATAATATTCTCCATGAGAATAACATATTGGTTCACTTTTATCAAAATGGAATTTTCCATTTTCATCCATATATTTTTCATCTGCCATAGTAGATACAACATTTGCTATAAACATATGATGAGTACCTAATTCTACTATATCTTTTACTTTACATTCTATATTTATAGGACTTTCTTCTATAATAGGACAGTTTAAATTATGTGCTTTTTTAGATGTTAAATTCATTTCTTTAAACTTATCAATATCTTTTCCAGATTTTACTCCACAATAGTCAGTTGCAAATGCTAAATCTTTAGTAGTAAGATTAATAACAAATTCACCTGTATTTTTTATAATATCATAAGAGTATCTACTAGGTCTAACTGATATATAAGCCATAGCTGGGTCTGTATTAATAGTTCCTGTCCATGCAACAGTTATTATGTTTTTTTGTCCTTTTTCATAATCTCCACAAGATACCATAACAACTGGTACTGGATAAAGAACTGTACCTGGTTTCCAAATTTGTTTTAACATAAAATTCTCCTTTAATTACTTTATTATTAACATATGTTAAAATATTAAATAGTATTATTACTTTTTGGTTTTATTTTAAAATTAAATTTAAACATAAATTGTGGCAATGACAATATAACTATTATACCAAAAGCTATAGCACAGGCAATTTTTATAGTTTCAATACCATAAAAACTAGCCATTTTATTATCCGACATTATTATATGTAGCACCGTATTATATATCCCTGCTCCTGGTACCAAAGTTATTATACCAGATATTAAAAATACTGATATAGGATTTCTCCTAATTATGGCAAAAAGTCTAGAAAAATAAGCTATAAAAATTGTTCCCCAAAAATTTGAAAATGTAGAAGAAAAACCTATTTTTATACATAAAGAATAAAAAAACCAACCAATAGCTCCTGACATACCACAGTATAATAGTTCTTTTTTAGGTGTATTAAACATAATAGAAAATGCAACAGTAGCTAAAAATGCCCATAAAGTCTCTAACATTAAATTCATTAGCTTACCTCCCCTATTAAAAATGCTCCAAAAATATTTAACCAAACTAATAAAACTACACCAACACCTATAGCTATACTTACTGCTGTAACTATTGCTTCAAATATTCTACTACCACCTGATATATAATCACCTTCAAATATATCTCTAATAGCATTAGTAAAACAAACTCCTGGTACAAGAGGCATAACAGAGCTTATTATTACATTATTTACATCTTTACCTATACCTATATTTAAGGTTATAAGACTTATTATTGCAACAAAAAATCCACCAAGACATATTTGTAAAAAATTAGATATATTTTTTTTACTTAAAAATGTAGTAAATATATTTAATAAAAAACCTACAATAAAAGCACTTATTGCATCATATATACTCCCTTTAAAAAGTAATGAAAAGAAAAAACAAGTAATACCTATTGATAAAGTTGCTAATGGTACGGGATATAAATTACTATTTTCTATAATCTTTAATCTTTCTTTAGCCTCTATTAAATCTATTTCTTTTGATACAAATTTTCTGGATAAATCATTTATCTCCGATATTCTTTCTAAATTCATACTTATTTTTTTAATCCTTTTAATTTTTGTATGATTTTGTATACATACAAAAAGTCCTGTACTTGTAGCAAATGCTTCACTATTTATTATCTTTATAGATTTTAATATTCGTCTTATTGTATCTTCTACTCTATAAGTTTCTGCCCCATTTTCTAAAAGTAGCCTACCTATATCAGACACAAAATCTAAAATTTCATTTTCTTCCATACTATGCCTCATTATTAATGATTATGATTACACTTATCATCACAACAATGGTGATGTTCTAAATTTATACTTTCATCAAAAGCTTGTGGATTTGCAAGAGCTAAAAATTTATAACTAGCTAAAAGTCCTGTTTCTTCTTTTATACTTTCAAAGGAATTTTTAAAATATATTTTTAAAGCATTTATCCCCAACGGACAAGGTATATAAAAGAAAAATTGTTGTTTTAATTTTTTAGATATTATATTATTTATATCTAAATTATTTATAAATTCTAAAAATTCTTCTATTTTTTTATTAATAAAATCTGGTGTAGCTATATTGTCATTACTAAAGTTAGACCTAAACAGTACATTTTTTTCAAAATTTAGGCTAGAATAGTCTTCTAATGATACACATACTTTTATAGCATCTGTATACTCATTATAAGGCTTTTTATAAACTTGGTTTTTTATTATTTTTTCATTTTTAGATATTTTTTGTAAAATTTGTTCATACTTACTTTCTATATTATTCTCTATATTTTCATACATAGAAAAATCTTTATTTTCTATCATTTCACAAGTATAATAATACATATCTTTTAATACAAAATCATCTTTAAATAAATAATCTGTATCTATAGAAAAATTATATACGGCTAATATATCCATAAAACAACCATATATAGCTCCTATATCCCCTATTTTATTACTATATTTTTGCCCTATATTATCAAGCTTTTCTAAAATCTCTAATAATTCATCTTCATTAAGATTATCATATTTTTTATTAAATATATCTAAAAGTTGTTGTTTTTCTTCTCCTTCTTTTAAATAACAAAATGGTGCAAACTTAAATTTTAAAGTTTCTATTGTAGCATCAACCATTCTTTCAGTAGCTTGTTCAAATAAAATATTTAAACTTCTAATTATATATTCTTTATAGTTATCTTTTGTCATGCTACAATTTACTATAGATAATAATAAGCCTCCATTTTCTTCTAGTGTATTATTTTTTTCTTCATTTTCTAATAGTTGATATACTTGATTTAAAACAGTATATGACTCAAATTTAATGTCCTTATCTATTTTTGCTAATTTTATTTGGTAATAATCTGATATAATAGATACTAATAAATCTGCAAATTTTAAAGTTGCTATTAAAGGCAAACTTAATTCTTCTATTTCTTCTATATCTTTTTTTATGTCGCTAATAAACTCTGACCTTTTATCAAAATCTAAGGACAATACATTTTTTATATTATAGAAATAACTAGGTAACTTATTTTTTATAATTTTTATATTGTCTTCTATATCTTCATTAAAATATACTCCTATTTCATATACATTATTTAAAATATTTAAAGAAAGCTTGTCTTTTATATACTCTATAGCTAAAATATCTAATTCTTTTTTATTCATAATAAAATCCTCCATTTCTTTATATAATATAGCATAAATTTAACACATTTTAAACACATTTTAAAAATTATTTAATCAAAAATAGACTAATCTACTTATATATGTTAAAATATTATAAAAGGGGTGAATTAAATATGTTTAATGTAATAATAGCGGATTTAGAAGAAAGTCACACTCTTGGTATAAAATCCTATATAGACAATAACTTTCTACAATTTAAGATAAAAAATACTTTTTCAAGTGAAAAGGAATTTTATAAATATATAAAGAATAATCCGGTTGACCTTATAATTATGGAAATAAGATTTTTAGGTATTGAATTTTTTAAAAAAATGAACGAAATTTCTTCATTATATAAACATACAAAATTTATTGTATATGGATCTATATCAGACATGGACTATCTAGAAAAATCTTTAGAAGTTGGAGCTATTTCATATACTATAAGACCTGTTAGACCTCTAGATTTAACTAAATGTTTAAATTCGTACTTAGACTACATAAAATCTAAAGAAACTTTAAAAAAAGAAGAGAAAATGTTAGACATGGAGTATATTCAAAATTTTAAATTATTTGAAGATAAATTTTTATCAGTTTTAATAAAAGAAAGTGTTTTTGATAAAGAGGAAATTAAATCTAGTTTTGAATATTTTAATATACATATCCCATCTCCATATACAGTTGCACTATTTAGAATAGACTCTTTTAGAAAGTATATTATAAATAAATCTCAAAAAGAAAAACATCTTATAATTTTTAAAATTTTAAAAATTATAAATTCTAATATAACTAATGCTAAAGCTTTTATAAATCTTTTTAATGAAGTTGTTGTAATATTAGGTGAAGAAAATGACTTAGACACTTTATTAGATGAAATGATTAATATAAAACAAACTATTAAAGAAGAAACCGATATATTAGTATCTTGTGGTATAGGAAGAACATATGAAGAGCCAGATAAAATACATACCTCTTTTTTAGAAGCTAATGCTGCCCTTAGATACCGTTGTATAGTTGGTTATAATTCTGTTATAGCAATAGAATATGTAGAGACAGAAAATACATTTACTGCTAACTACCCATACGAAAGAGAAAGACTACTAGTATACACTGCAGTTATAGGTGAATATGAATATTGTTTAAAATTATTAGATGAAATATTTAGTCAAATAAATCTTTATAAACATAAATTTGAAAATATTTTACCACAAATTATTATGTCTATACTTATATCTATTAATAGAAATGCCTTTGAACAAGGATTAAAAATTAAGCCTATAAATAAATTTTTTGATACATCTAAGGTATTATCATTGAAAAACACTAATGAAGCATATGAATTTTTAAAAGATAACTTAAAAGTATTTTGTTGTTATATAAACGATTTTAGAAAAAATATAGAAGATAAGGCTTTTGAAAAAGCTATCGAATATATAAACCAAAATTTTGTTAAAAATATAAGTTATAAAAATTTAGGCAGACAGCTTAATTATAATATTAAATATTTTAAAAAAATCTTTGAAGAACGTACAGGTCAACATATAGATGACTATATTGCCAGAGTTAGAATAGATAAAGCAAAGGAACTAATTTTAGAAACAAACTTGACAGATGATTTAATAGCTCTTAAAATAGGCTATGATGATGTTAATGTATTTAGACATACCTTTAAAAAATTAGAAGGTATTTTAGCTGGAGATTTTAGATATATAAAAAAAGATTTAAAAAAATAAATTTAATAAAACAAATTTAATAAAATAAAATTAGAAAGAGGACATTTTATGATTTTAGGCAAAATAGCCTTTACAACATTAGGTTGTAAAGTTAATTTATATGATACAGAAGCTATGATAGAGCTTTTTGAAAAAGAAGGATATACCCTTGTGAATTTTGATGAGTTTGCAGATATATATGTTATTAATACTTGTACTGTTACTAACTTAGGTGACAAAAAATCTAGACAAATGATTAGACGAGCAAAAACTTTAAATCCTAATAGTATTATTGTTGCTACTGGTTGCTATTCACAAGTAGCACCAGAAGAAGTTTCTAAAATAGAGGGAATAAATATTGTTATTGGTACTAAAAATAGACTAGAAATAGTAAAAACTGTAAAAAAATATCAAGAAGAACATAAAACTGATGTTTTAAATACTGTATCTGATATTATGAAAGAACGTATATTTGAACCTTTATCTATATCTAAGCTTAAAGATAGAACAAGAGCTTATTTAAAAATTCAAGAAGGTTGTAATCGTTTTTGTACTTATTGTATAATACCTTTTTCTCGTGGACCTGTTAGAAGTAGGCAACCAGAAGATGTTATAAACGAAGTTGAACAACTAGCTAAAAATGGATTTAAAGAAATTGTTTTAACTGGTATACACATACTCTCCTATGGTTTAGATTTAAAAACAACTAACTTTATTGATATAATTAAAAAGGTACATAATGTAGAAGGTATTCAGCGTATAAGGTTTAGCTCAATAGAGCCTCTTGTTATAACTGATGAATTTATAAAAGAAATGAAAAAACTCCCTAAAGTTTGTGACCACTATCATTTATCCCTACAAAGTGGTTGTAATAAAACTTTAGAAAGAATGAAAAGACAATACACTAAAGAGCAATATGAGCAAGCAGTTACAAAGCTTAGAAAAGCCTTTCCAAATGTTGCTATTACAACAGATATGATAGTTGGATTTCCTGGTGAAACAGAAGAAGATTTTATAGATAGCTATAATTTTGCTAAAAAAATAAAAATAACAAAAATACACGCTTTTCCATACTCTCCTAAAAAGGGTACTAAAGCTGCTTTATTTGATAATCAAATACCTAATAATATAAAAAATACAAGAAATAAAGAAATGATTAAACTTTCTAACTCTCTTAATATAGAATTTTTAGAAAATATGTTAAATAAAACTATGCCTGTACTTTTTGAAAGAGAAAAGGAAAAAGGTATGTATGAAGGTCATACTACAAACTATATTAATGTTACTGTCCAAAGTGATATTAATATTACAAATCAAATATTAAATGTAAAACTTATAGATATAATTAAAGAAGAGAATATGTTAGGTGTTATTTGCCAATAATAAATAATGATTAATAAGGTTGTATAAGCAACCTTATTTTAATTATTATTTATAATTAAGCTACAACTTTATTATTCGAAAGAGAAATTATAAACCAGGTTTTTGTTTTAATAATATTGCAATTTGAAAAATTGAAAAAATCTTGAAGAATAATATATGAATAGCTGCTTTTAATACAAAATATAAAAAGATTATTATTTAAAATATTTTTACAATTATTTTTTAAAAAGTAATTGCAATAATATTTAATTTGTATTATTATTATTACAGTAAGTAATGTTCGGATTTTTTATTTAATTTTAAGGAGGTACTTTTATGAATGAAAAAGACTTATCATTAACTCAAAAATTTGATGCTTATCAACCAACTGAAAAAACAAAAGTAGATTTAATGCTAACAGATGTAAAAAATGCTATGTTAGAAAAGGGTTATAACCCTGTTAATCAAATTGTAGGCTATATATTATCTGGTGACCCTACTTATATTACTAGCCATAAAAATGCTAGAATCAATATTAGTAAAATTGAAAGAAATGAACTTTTAGAAGAAATCGTTAAAAGCTATTTAAATAGTCTATAATATTGGGAGAATAAAATTGAGAATATTAGGATTAGATTTTGGACAAAAAACTATTGGAGTTGCTATAAGTGATCCTTTTGGTTGGACTGCTCAAGGTGTTGAGATTATACGTCGTGATAAAGAAGAAAGTATTAACAAAAGTATCGAAAGAATCGGACAAATTATTAAAGATTATAGTGTTGAAAAAATTGTTTTGGGATATCCTAAAAATATGAATAACACTATCGGTGAAAGAGGCGAAAAAACTGAAGCCTTTAAAAAAAAGTTAGAAAAAAGTTTTAATAACATTAAGGTCATACTTTGGGATGAAAGGCTTAGCACAATTGGTGCTGAAAGAAGTCTTTTAGAGGCAGATTTAAGCCGAAAAAAGAGAAAAAATGTTATAGATAAAATGGCTGCTGTTTTTATATTACAAGGATATTTAGATTGTAATAATAAATAAATTTTATACTAAGAAAGGATAAATTATGCAAGAAGAATTTGATAATATATTAAGTGATATGGAAGACACTTACGAAGTTATATCTGTTGTTTCAGACAATGGTGAAACAATAGATTGTTTTGTTATTGACGGTGTTTTAGATAATAATATTCAATATTTATTAGTTGTTGCTTGTGATGATTTTGATAAAGATGAAGCAGAGGCTTTTATTTTAAAACAAATAGATGAAGATGGTGAAGAAGTAATATATGCGCCTGTAGAAAATAATAATGAATATAACAGAGTTTTAGTACTTCTTCAAGAAAATGAAACTGACTATGAAATGGAATTTTAATATATTTTAGAACTTACTTACAAAATTTATATAATTAACGGAGGTGTAAATTTGGCTGTAAAAAACGCAAGATTAAAAGTTATCCCTCTTGGTGGGCTTCAAGAAATAGGGAAAAACATAACAGCTTTTGAAATTAATGATGAAATAATTGTTGTAGACTGTGGAGTTGCCTTTCCTGAAGATGATATGCTTGGTATAGACCTTGTTATACCAGATTTTTCATATCTAGTAAAAAATAGAGAAAAAGTAAAAGGTGTAGTTTTAACTCATGGTCACGAAGATCATATAGGTGCATTACCTTATTTTTTAAAAGAACTTAATGTTCCTATATATGGAACTAAACTTACAATAGGTTTAGTAGAAAATAAGTTAAAAGAACACAATATACTTAATAAAGTTAATAGAGTATGTGTTCGTGCTGGTGATACTATTAAATTAGGAGCTAATTTTAAAGTAGAGTTTATTAGCACAACTCATAGTATAGCTGATTCATGTGCTTTAGCTATCACTACTCCTGCTGGTGTTGTTGTTCATTCTGGAGATTTTAAAATAGATTATACACCTATACAAGGTGAGTCTATTGACCTTCAAAGATTTGCACAAATTGGTAAAAAAGGTGTTTTACTTTTTATGTGTGAAAGTACAAACGTTGAATTAAAAGGATTTACTATGAGTGAGCGAAGCGTTGGTGTTATATTTGAAGAAATCTTTGCAGAATCTTTAGACCAAAGAATTATGGTTGCTACTTTTTCATCAAATATACATCGTATACAACAAGTTATAAACTGCGCTATTAAGCATAAAAGAAAAGTTGCTATAATTGGGCGTAGTATGAGTAATGTTGTAAAAACTGCTTGTGAACTTGGTTATTTAAATGCTCCTAAAAAAATATTTATAGATGCAAGTAATATAAAAAATTATACTGATGATAAACTTGTTATTATTATGACTGGTAGTCAAGGTGAAACTATGTCTGCTCTTTCAAGAATTGCTCAAAGTGATCATAAACAAGTAGAAATCAAACCAAAAGATAAAGTTATTATCAGTGCATCACCTATACCTGGGAATGAAAAAAATGTTTATCGTGTTATAAATGACCTTCTTAAAAAAGGTGCTGAGGTTATTTATGAAGGTTTAAAAGATGTACATGTATCTGGCCATGCTAGACAAGAAGAAATAAAAGTATTACACGCTCTCATTAAGCCTAAATACTTTATGCCTATTCATGGAGAATTTAAACATTTAAAAACTCATGCAAATCTTGCTGTCGAACTTGGTATGGATAGAAAAAATGTCTTTGTTTTAGAACGTGGCGAAATATTAGAAGTTGGTCGTGATAGTGGTAAAATTGTTGGCTCTGTTCCATCTGGTCAAGTATTAGTAGATGGCCTTGGTGTTGGAGATGTGGGAAATATTGTTTTAAGAGATAGAAAGCATCTTTCTCAAGATGGTCTTATGATAGTTGTTGTGTCTATGGATAAAAATGAAGGTACATTATTATCTGGCCCTGATATTATATCTCGTGGATTTGTATATGTTAGAGAATCTGAATATTTAATATCTGATGCTAAAACAGTTGTTAGAGATGCCCTTTTATCTTGTGCTGGAAAACAAATTAACGAATGGGCTTATATTAAAACTTTAATTAAAGATACTCTTAGAGATTTCTTATGGCAAAAAACTAAAAGAAGTCCTATGATTTTACCTATAATAATGGAAATATAATATTTTAATAAAATTTTTAATATAAAGTATTAAAAACAACTATTTATATAATTATAATGAACAATAAAATAAAAGGATAACTATGGAAAATTATAAAATTTTAAAAATACAAGATAATAAAGAACTTATTACACAAGCTTGTGAATGGTTTCATCAGAAATGGGGCATACCTAAAGAAGATTATATGCAAAGTATGGAAGAATGCATAAAATCCACCTGTCATATTCCCCAATGGTATATTGTATTGGATAAAGAAATTATTATCGCAGGTATTGGAGTAATTGAAAATGATTTTCATAATCGTAAAGATTTAACTCCAAATGTATGTGCAGTCTATGTTGAACCATTATATAGAAATCAAGGTATTGCAGGCAAACTGCTCCAGTTTGTCTGTGATGAATTTAAAGCTAAAGGAATAAATACCTTATATCTTTTAACAGATCATATTGGTTTTTATGAAAAATATGGCTGGGAATTTTTATGTATGGTTCAAGGAAATGATGAACCTAATATGTCAAGAATGTATGTCCATAGACTATAATTTTAATAGGTTATAATTTTTAAATTAATAATTAATGATATATAGATCAAAAATAGCTATTTCTATTATTATTCTTCTATATTTTTATAATTTTTATTTATTTTGACGCTTTGTGCCAAAAAAATTAATTACAATAAGATTAAACCAAAAATTCATTTATGATTTTTATTTTGAATAATAAAGTCATAGCTTAATTATACTAAAAAAGTGGTTTACAGTTTTTAGTGGCGTTTAAAATATTAAATAATAAAAGATATTTTCATATATTAATTTTAAATATTTTATGTTAAATATTATATAAAATAAATATATTGAATATATTTTAATAACAAACAACCTTTTTAAAAGATAGGCAAGACCACCCATTAGGGTGGTCTTGTTTTAGTATTATATTATAGATTT
>CAMMEG010000013.1 GCA_946495765.1 uncultured Eubacteriaceae bacterium | reverse complement strand
ATATTTTTAAAGGTAAAAATTAAAACAAAATTTTTATCTTTAAAAATATTGGCGTAGCTTAATTATAAATAATAAAGCCTATTCTATATGTTAGAATAGGTTTTATAATAATTAATATATAATAGAAAAGGTGATAATATGATAAAAATAATAATGCATGGTTGTAATGGAAAAATGGGACAAGCTATATGTAAAATTGTAGAAAAAGATGAAGCTTGTGAAATAGTAGCTGGTATAGATATAAATCCAGTTAATGCTCCTTTCCCTACATTTACAGATATAAATGATTGTAATGTACAAGCAGATGTTGTTATAGATTTTTCTACTGCAACAGCAGTTGATAGACTTATGGATTATTGTGTAGATAAGAAAATGCCAGTTGTTGTTTGTACAACAGGGCTTGATGAAAAAACTATTATAAAAATAGAAGAAGCATCTAAACATATACCAGTATTTAAGTCAGCTAATATGAGCCTTGGAATAAATCTTATAGCTAATTTATTAAAAAAGGCGTCTGCTATATTAGATGAAAATGGATTTGACATAGAAATAATAGAAAAGCATCATAATCAAAAAATAGATGCTCCTAGTGGAACAGCTTTATTACTTGCAGATGCTATAAATGATGCTATGGATAATAAATTTGAATATATATATGACAGAAGCCAAACAAGAGAAAAAAGAAGTAATAAAGAAATAGGTATATCGTCTATTAGAGGCGGAAATATCGTTGGAGAGCATTCTGTTATATATGCTGGTAAAGATGAAATAATAGAGTTTACACATTTTGCTCATTCTAAAGAAGTATTTGCCATAGGGGCAGTAAAAGCTAGTAAATTTTTAGCTAATAAACCAGCTGGTAAGTATGATATGCAAGATGTAATGGATAATATATAAAATAATAAAACTATAGCTAGTTTTTAATATATAGCATAAAAAATTATATAAAAATTAGGAAAAAAACAATTATAAATGCTGTACATTTAATAGGTTTAATGTTAAGTATAACTATTACTATTATGTTTTTATATTATATTTTATTAGAAAGTCTTTTATTTATATTGAGCCTTTAAATGTATTTAGTTTAAATGATATGTCAATTTTGGCAAGTTTTGGGTTTGGATTAATTGCAAATGCTATCTTGTTTCCAACTTATATATTAATAGATAAAGAATATGTATATTTAATGATTATAGTGCGATTTTTAACACTTTTTATATGTGGGGGTTCTTTATATACATTTATATTTAAGTTAGAATTTTTAAATTTTAATATAAGGACTTTAATATATGAAAGGTATATTTTTAAAAGAATTTTATCAATTTAAAGCCAATATTTTAAACTTTATCATTATAAGTATTTTTTTATAATAATATATAGTTATTTTAATGTGACATTTGCAGAATTAATTATACTAGTTACTATATTTATTATTATGTCAACTACTCTTTTGACACAAGAAATGTTAAATAATAAAAATGATTTTAATATGTATTTAAAAATATTACTTATAAATGCTAATAAAATTATAGTAGTTAAATATTTATTTATGTTGTGTATAATAGTATTGTTTTTATTTATTTCTTTTATATATTCATTTTTTATTAATGAAAATGAAGCATTGTCTTAAATAAAACATTATTTAGGATATATAGTTTCATTTAATTTTGGCTTTATATATTTTTCTTAATTTTTAAAAGTAATTTATTATGGTCTTTGTTTTTAAATCTAATTGGAATGAGTATTTCAGCATTAATTAATATTTTAATATTAGGATTAGTTATTTTTTCTTTTATTAATATTTTTAAGTTTGATTTTAATAATAAAAATATATTTTTAATAACAAGTTTAATAAATACTTTAATAACAATTATAATAGTATATTTTATTTATAAAATAACTTGTTTAAAATATAAAAAAATTTCAAAATAATAAAAGCTGTGATTTAAAATCACAGCTTTTATTATTGTAATTAAGCTATAACTTTATTATTAAAAAATAATAGGAATAGCTATTTTTTAATATGCTTTATCAAAAATATTTTTTATATTATTGAATAGTAAGCATAGTATAAATTATTTGAGCTGCCTCTGCTCTAGTTGCATTATCTTTAGGAGCAAAGTTACCATTTGTTCTACCATTTATTATTCCAGCTTGTTGAACTTTTAAAACAGAATCTTTGGCATAGCTAGAGATATTATCATTATCTAAGAAGTTTATTTTATCTTTACTGTTATTTAAACTAAACTGTTTATATTCACAGAACCTTTCTATCATAACAGCCATTTGTTCTCTAGTTATGTTGTCATTAGGAGCAAATGTAGCATTAGATGTGCCACTTGTAATCCCTGTCTTAGAAGCCCAATCTACATAAGGATTAAACCATGCATTACCAGGAACATCTGTAAAGTTTTCAGCTTTATATTTATTTTCATTAATATTGTCAAGTTTAGCAAGAAGTGTTATAAATTCTGCTCTAGTAATGTTATTATTTGGAGCAAATTCTGTATCAGACATACCATTTATAATTCCTCTATCAGCAAGAAACTTAATAGAAGTATTAGCCCAATGTGTATTTATATCTGAAAAGTTAGATTGTTTAACAATAGGATACATAGAATTTATATCTATTTTAGAATTATCTTCTTTTATATTTGTATTTTCTTCTTTATTATTATTTTGAGTAGTAATTTCCGTTTTTTCATCAGAAGGGCTACTTATACTAGCGCCTCCACCAGAAAAGTTACTATTAGAGCTATTACTATTATTAGAACTGTTATTATTATTAGAATTACCTTCTTCTTTTATTGTAATATTAGCATTTATATCAAATGTTTTACCAGTTAAATCATCATTTAAATTAACAAGTTCTAAGGAAACAGTATTAGATAAATTAGGAGTATTATTAAATGTTAAATTTCCAATATTTAAAGTCCCATTTTCAGTAAGAGTAATACCATTATCTATAACTATAGATATAGTAGTTTTTCCATTTTCATTTTTTTCATTTATATAACTATAAGTAAAGTTTGTAGAAGGTGTAAATTTTATATTAGTATTACCATTTTGATCTGTTAAATTTAATTGTAATGCATGAATTGTATTACTTATACCATCTAATTTTATAGTAGCAACCTTATTATTTATATCTATAGAAACAGTTGTATCTAATGCAAAAACATTTGTTACAAATAATAAAGTTATTACAATGCTAGATATTATTTTTTTTATCACAATAAAAATCTCCTTTATTAGTATTTATCTACCACCTAAAATGGTGGTAGATATTAAAGTTTTAGAAAATGTCATTGTTTATTATTTTATTTCTATTTGTGGTAAGCTTTCATCAGTAGGCATAGTAATCCACATTGTATTACTAGACATACGTTGTTTATTACCTTCTACATCAGTAATCCACATTTCTGCCATAATTTCTGTTGGTAAAACACTAAGATTTTCGTGTCCATCACCTTGTATTTCAGATTCTTGTTGTATATCTGGAACGAAAATAAATATACCTTCAGATGTAGATGAAGTTATAGTTCCATCTTCATCTAATGTATCGAACATAAGAGAATAACCTGCAACTTCACGTTCTACTACATTAGAAGTTTCACTTAAAGAGTTTTCAGTGGCAAATTTGCCTTTAACATAAATATTGCTTAAAGCAGTATTACCTCTATATTTACCTACAATAACTAATGTATCTTTAGGGATAACATCTTCAGGATTATCACCATATGAATAGTCTGAGGTAAGTCTTCCTATACCCATATCCATAAATTCTACATTGTCACCTGGATAAGAAATAAATTCTACATTATAGAGATTTAAATCAATACCTTCTAGTTTTAATTTATTAACATCATAAGCCCAAATTTTATCTTCATTAGAGCCTGGTTTATTAAAGTATCCTATATATGTATTAGGAGTAGTAGATGCATTTGTAGAAAAGTTTCCATCTTTAGCTAATATAAAGTTTTCATCATTAGGTTTTGATTGTGTAGAGGCAGGAGAAACATCAGATACTACACTTGCATAAACTTTATAAGTTCCAGTTGGAATTTGTGTACTTTGAGCTTTTGGTGTAACTTTAATACCAGTAACAATAGTAGGTTGGCTAAAAGTAACAATGTTATTATTAGTATCTATACTATATAAGTTTGCTTCTATTGTGTTATCATAAGAAATTTTAACTTGACCAGCACTTTGTTTTTGACTAAGATTACCTAAAATATCTACTGGAACAATCTCATAAGTAAATGTCATATTATTAGCAGAACCTATAAAGTCTGTATATGTGTCAGTTGTAGTAAATCCAATAGATTTACCATTTCTTATAATCTCATAGCCTTGAACTTTATCTGTAGCTGTATTATTAGATATAGTTATAATAACTTCTTTAGAATTAGACGGATTAACATTAGCAGATGCAGTTATAGCAATATTAGTATTAGCTTGAGTGTTATTTAATCTTTCTCTTCTAGATTCATCTGTAAGATAATATATAGCTCTTGTTTCGTCGTTAAATGTGTTCATTACTGTTTTAGCTGTATCTGAAAGAACAACACCCCATCTTTCAAAGAAAGTTGTTAAATCTTTTTCTGCTACTTTGCTAGCAGCAACAGCAAATTTATCCATATCTTTAAATGAATTTAAACTAGCATCTGTTCTATATAATTTGTGAAGCTCATTGTAGAATTTGAATGGTTCATTACCATCGTCATATGCTAAATGAAGTTGCCAATACATTGTAAGATGAGTAAATACATCATTAGGCACACCTTCTCCACCCACAGAAACTTTTTTGAAAGCCTTTTCATAAACATTTTCAATTTCAAGTCTAGATTTTAATGTATTTTTTTCGCCATCATAAGTTTGTGCCATTAATGAGTAGATATTATTAGTAACTTCAGCTTTACCAAATTTATCCATAACATGACCTATTTCATGAGCAATACCCCATCCAAAGAGATTATTTTGTTCTTGTGATGGTGTTTGATTATTTGTAGGAGTACCATTCATTAAAGGAGCAACAGAGTTATAGCCTATACCTATATGATTACCAGAAGCATACATAAATGCACCAGCAAACATTTTCATATAACGAATATTATGTCTAGTTTCTAAGCCATCATTTTTATGGTTATCGATACCATATGTTTTATATATAACTCCCATAAGTTCTTCCCAAGCTTGCATACTAGTATATGTTTTATCTACTTTTGTATTTTGGTCACTAGCATTTTGATTAATACCTTTTAAAACTTGGTCAGCCGGTAAAGATAGTAATACATTAGGTAAAGATATTTCAGCTTGATTAAATCTTTGATATGTTAAATCACCTTTTAAAGTAGGTACATATTTTTCAAGTTCACCAATAAATATAGTTATTCTTTCTTTTACCTTTTCTTCACTTAGAGTATGGAAATCTTTAAGCTCAAGATAAGGTATTTTTTGTCCACCTATTACTTGTAATTTAATTTCAGAAGCTTTTTCTCCAGAATATGTTATATATAAAGAACCGCCTCTATCATTGTTTACACTACCTATTTTAGGTATGGTAATTATATTTCTACCATTTTGCAATGTTATAGGTGAAGCAGAAAGGGAATCTACTTGTTCAAAAAACTGAGTAGGAACAAGTGAAACAGTTTCACCAGCTGGTATATCAGCATATATAGTAATAGTTTCATTTGCACTACCTACAACGCCTAAAGGTTGCCAGTTATTTATAGATTTAGAATATTTCTCATTGTCCTTTGAAGGATTTATAGAATACACATTATCTTTTATAACACCTAAAGCATTTGTATTATTATTTAAAAGAGAAGTTGCAATATCAAGTTCTTTTAATAAAATGTCTTTATTAATAACAAATCCATCATTATTATTTACTTCTTCTCTAAGAGTGTTAATATCTTGTGAAGTAGTAGTTGATTTTAACTCTGTTCTAGAAGAATTAGCAAAAAGATTAGCGATTCTATCAGCTATATCATTATATTCATAAAATACTACTTCAGAAGCATTCATATTAGTAGGTGAACCACCCCATTGTATAGGCTTAACTTTAATTTTTTTCACATTTTCTTGTTTAGGAAAGTCAAAAACAAAATAGCTATCATTTTCACCAATATTTGTTATAGATTTATTATTTGCAACTAGAGTACCAGCTTTAGTTAAGTCTTGACCTTCAGTCCATACTTCTATATTATATGCAGTAAAGCTAGTTCTATATTTGCCATCTAATCGAGGTACCCAAATTAGATAATCCATAT
Organism: uncultured Eubacteriaceae bacterium; assembly: GCA_946495765.1. Lineage (GTDB taxonomy): Bacteria > Bacillota > Clostridia > Lachnospirales > CAG-274 > Tyzzerella. The sequence continues at coordinate 21,595 of CAMMEG010000013.1, read as the reverse complement.
CTTTAGGTTCTTTAAATGTAAATGTAAAAGCATTAGTATCATACCAACGTTTAGCTACCCACGAAGTTTCATAATTTCCATCTATAAGCCAGTTACTATCAAATCCATTAGGATAAAGACTTGGGTCATAGTGGTCTCTATGTGATATTTCTACTTTTTCTATTTTAGAACTATCTATCTTATTTCTTGTAGGAAGTGTAGGAGCTACAATAATTTCTTTTTTAGGAGTAGCTTGAGCTGGTTCTGAAAATCTACTTTCACCAACGCTATTTTGTGATGTAACATAAATTGTATATTCAACATCATTCGTAAGACCAGTTAATTTATAACTTGTACTTGTAATGCCAGTAGCCACTTTTTTAGCTTCTGAGTCTCTTTCAGTTTTAGTATATATATTATATGTTTTTGCATTTTCAGAAGCCTTCCATGTAACAGTTATAGAGCTATCTTCACCAGTTGCTTTAACAAAATCTGGTCTTTCAGGGGCTTTTTCTGGCTGTGGAGTAGCAGATACAACATTAGATCTATTTCCCTCCCAATCACCAGAAGTTGCACTTACTGAAAAATAATATGTTTTAAGATTTTCAAGACCAGATATAGTTATATTAGTGACATCTGTTGTAGATACTTTATTTAAATTATTTTTATCAGTACCATAATAAACTTTATATCCAGTAACATTAGGTACTTCTCTCCAAGATAAAGTAACCTTTTCACTACTAGCTTTTGCAACAACATTTTTTACAGTAGTATCTTGTATAATATCTTCATTAACGATATCTTTTAAAAATTTTACTTCATCTACTACTACATATCCACCATTTTCTGTAGGTTTAATATTAACAGTAACTTTTTTTACTGGAACTCTTTTACCAAGATTAACAGTAACTACTGTTTCAGAACTTCTAGAATACATAGCTATAGCAGGAGTAGGAGTAGTTGTTTCTATAATATTTCCCTCAGCATCTTCTAATATTATTTCAACATTTTCATGTGTAGTACCTTGTGGTATAGTAACTTCAACGCTAGACATTTCTTGAGGAGTGTTAAGCTCTAAAGGAATAGATATTTTTTCTTTTTTATCTTTTGCCTTAAAAGAAACGGTTTTACCTTTATAAAATATATCTTCTATATTTCCATTGATATCAACCTCTTTTTCAATAATAGATGTATTTAATTGCTCTAAAATTTTAGAAGAAACAATCTCTGTATCAAATATTTCAGGTTCTTTTATATTAGTAATATTTGCATTAACTATAGATATATCAGCTACAGTTATTTTGCCATCATTGTTAAGGTCATAATCTGTATTATTGGTATTAAGATTATCTTCTAATAATTTTCTATCAGAAGTATCAACCTTGCCATCATTATTTACATCACCTAAAACCATAGTTGAAGCAGTACTAATATTTACTCTTTTAGAATAACTAGAAGTGCTTAAGTTAATAACAGTTTTTACATAGTTTTTACCTTCTAATGTAAGATTATATCCATCAGAAGCTTTTAAACCATCTATTTTAAATTTTATATAAGTAACTTTTCCATTTTCTTCTATTATTTCAGAAGTAATATCATATCCATCTATATTTTTATAATATGTATCATTATTTAAAAATTCATTTAAAGGAATTTCTATATTTGTAGAATTACCATCTAGTACAGCTTTTAAATTTTTATCTTTTAAACTTTCAAGTTTTTCAGGATACAAAAATCCTATTGAAGTTTCTATGTATGTTTTATCTATATTTTTGGATATAGAATTAGCAAAAGCCGGCATTATGGAGCTTAAAGCTAATGTTGAAGATAAACCTAAAGTTAAAAGTTTTTTCTTCATAAAAAGTACCTCCTATTAATAAGTATTGTTATTTTGTAATAAATTTAAGTTATAAAACTTATTTTGTAAATTATACCATAATAATTAACAGAAATCTACTAATCATACCTAATTTTTAGTAAATTTAATAATATTGTAATATTTGTAATAGTTATAACATTGCTTAATATAGAATATAAATATATAAAGTATATTAAGAGGTGAAAAAATTGCAAAATAATTATATTTTAAAAAATAAAAATAATGAAATATTATCATTTTATTATGGAGAAGAAAGAGCTATTTATTGTAAAAAGCTAGATTCTAATAATAATCATATAACAAGCCAAATAATACAAAATGTTACTGATTGCTTTACAGTTACTTTAAGTCCTAATAAAGATATATACATTTTTTGTCAAGAATATAATGGAGATATTATTTTATGTAGACTAGAAGAAGACTCTTTTAGAAATAGAATATTGTTTAAAAATAAAAATGAAGTATCACAAAATATTTTATTTCATCCCATATTTTTTAAAGGAAATATGAGTCTTATATATAATACAACTGTACCAAGCAATAATAATAGTTTTTTGTCTATAAAAACTCTTGTTGGAGGTAAAAATTGGACTAATACAGAGAATATAGATACTTTTACACCTTTATCTAACAATATTTTTTATATACAAAAAATAACTGAAGAAAATATAGTATTGGCCTATCAAAAAAAGAATAAAGACATTCAAATAGGATATAAAGAAATAAAAAATGGTAATATATCAGATTTTATTACGATACATAAAACAGGATATCAAATAGTAGATTATTCTTTTGTATGTTTTCAAAATACCATACATTATTTATATGTAATAAAAAGTTTATTTTCTAGCCAAGTTATATATAAGAAAAAAGACGAAAATGGTATATCTAGTCCAATAATATTATTTGAGGGACAAAAAATAAAAAGTTGTAATATTAATATTTTAGAAAATAACTTATATTGCAACTTTATTGTAAACTCTACATTATATTATTGTCAATCAGAAGATTTTGGTAATTCATTTTTAGGTATATCTAAATATAGAAAACCTGTATCCCAAGATGTTATAAAAGCTAGATTTATAACCTATAATAACATAAGAAATAGTATTATAAACGATGTATATATAGATAGCAGAAATCCTTTAAATATATATCTTTTACCTGAAATTTTACCAAGTTTATTTAATGGATTGATAAATTCAAAAAATCAAGTCAATAATATAAATATTAATCAAGATAATTTTATAACTAATTTAAATAATCAAGTTATAGAGAATGAAAATATTGAAAAAAATACTATTAAAGAAAATAATGTACCTAAAAAACCAATAAGTCAAATTAAAAATACTGTTACATTAGAAAATGATTTTATGTCAAATTTTAATCTTGAAGAATTTTCAAAATTTAATATAAATAAAGAAAATTTAAACATTCAAATGAATAATAATATTAATAATAATGTTCAAATATTAGAAAACAAAGTTAAAATGTTAAATCAACAATTAAACGAAAAAAATAGCCAAATATTAAAGTTAAATGATATTATACAAAATAGAAATAATGAAAAAACAGATATAGAAATAATTTTAAGACAAAAAATAAAAAATATAGAAAATGAAAATAGCTCTTTATTAGAAAAAATAAGTACTTTAGAAAAAGAAATAGAAAGCATTAAAAATATTAATAAATCTATTGAAAGTGAGGATATAAAACAAAATGATGAATTTATATCAAGAACTAAGGAGCAAAATCAAGAAGATTAAAAAAGATAAAATTCTATTATATATTTATATAACTATAATATTTGTTGGAATGATGAAAACATATTTAGATGAAACAGTAGAAACTTTTTCTATGCCTGTTGCTAACAAAAATATTGTAATAGATGCAGGACATGGAGAATGGGATCCGGGAAAAGTAGCTAAAGATGGAACTTTAGAAAAAGATATAAATCTTCAAATATCAAAATATTTACAAGAATATTTAGAACAATCAGGTGGATTTGTATTAACAACAAGAATAAATGATACTGCACTATCCAATAAAAAAAGAGAAGATTTAAAAGAAAGAAAAAATATAGCTAATAATGAAAATGTAGATTTATTGGTTAGTATACATCAAAATTCATTTCCTAAAGAAGATGTAAAAGGAGCTCAAGTCTTTTATTATAAAGACTCAGAAGAAAGTAAAAAGCTAGCAGAATGTGTACAAAATAGATTTAAAGAAGTAGATAATTCTAATGAGAGAGTAGCTAAAGACAGTAAAGATTATTATATACTAAAAGAGACAACTATGCCAGCTATTATTGTAGAATGTGGATTTTTATCTAATACAGAAGAAAATAACAAGCTAAAAGATGAAGAGTATCAAAAGAAGATAGCTTGGTCTATATATTTAGGTATATTGGATTATTATAAAAGTTAATTTATAAAGTTATTTTGAAGTTTATATAATATGTATAGAATGAAATGGATAATTTAAAAAGATTATATTAAAAACTATATTAAAATAAAATTATAAAATATTATTTTAAGTAAGTTTAATTAGTAATTAAAAGTTTTTTATATTTTATAATTCGTATTTAGTTATAAGTTGTACACTAAAACAGGAAATAAAATTTTATTTCCTGTTTTAGTGTACAACTTTTTAATATTAATATATTTTGTATATGGATATAATCTAATATTTATATAAAAAATGAGTATATTATAAAATATAATATAAATAATTTTATAGATAATCATACTGTTTAAATATAAGAATGATTCTGGAGGGAATTTATTTTTTAATACCTGAACTTTTTATAAAGGTATTAGATATGTATAATATAAAAATGATTTATAAATAAATAGTTTTATTATAACTCCAATAATATAGTAATAAAAATAATTATTGACAATTATAGAACAATATGTTAGTATATAGTAACCATAGTTAGTAATAAGTAACAAAAAGGAGAATAATTATGAGATTAAAAAATTTATTAATATGTAGTACATTAATATCTACTTTATTAGTTGGCTGTGGTAGTCAATCTAAACAAATATCATCAAATATTACAAGTCAAAATGTTGAAAGTGAAAACAATACAGAGATTAATAATGATGAAGTTAAAAAAGATATTAAAATATCTGTTGCAAGTGTTTCTATATCTCAAGTTTTAGCAGAGATGAATCAAGAAATTGTAGGAAGACCTACAACAAAATTAACATTACCAGAACAATATGTTAATATAGCTGAAATAGGGAGTTCTTTTTCACCTGATTTTGAAAAAGTATTAGCTGTTGGAACAGAGCTTTTAATAGGAGATTATATGTTTAAAGATAAAATAGAAGAAACAGCTAAAGAATATGGAATAGAAACATTTTATGTAAATACTTCTACATATGATGCCTTTTTAACAAGTATAGAGGAACTTGGTCAAAAAATAGGAAAAGAGAAAGAGGCAGAAGAAATAATAACTAGATTTAAAGAACCTTTAAATAATATAAAAGATGTAAATAAAGACTTAAAAGTTGCTATAATTTTTGGTTCATCTGAAAGTAATATGTTAGCCACAGAAAATACATATGTTGGAAGTCTTGTAAAGGAGTTAGGAGTAAAAAATATAGCAGATGAAATAATAAATAGTGGTGATAATATTTTAGAAACAGACTCTAGTGGATATATAAATTTAAACTTAGAACAGCTACTTAAAAATCAGCCAGATATAATTTTAAGATTTGGTCATGGAAATGTAGAAGAAGCCAATAAAGCATTTGAAAAGTTATTTACAGAAAATCCAGCATGGAAAAATTTAGAAGCTATAAAAAATAATAAAATATATGATTTAGATTCTAATATATTTGGAACATCTGCAAATATTTCTGTTGATAAAGCATTTATAGAGCTTGGAGAAATTTTAAATGAGCAACAGTAAAATAAAAAAAATTAATTTAATAATAGCTTCTTTTATATTATTATTTATATTAACATTTGCATTTTGTGTATTTGGAAGTGTAAAATTTAATATACAGGATATAATACTTTCTATTTTTAATAAAGATGATGAATTATTAAACACAATAGTCTATGATATAAGATTGCCACGAAATTTAGTTGCTATTCTAGTAGGTGCAGGATTAGCTGTTTCTGGCATATTGTTACAAGCTGTAATGAGAAATCCTTTAGCAGACCCTGGTATAACAGGAGTTTCTTCAGGTGCTAGTGTTATGGCTATTATTATACTTTTAGCAATGCCATCTTATTCATTTATATTACCAATAGCCTCTTTTATAGGAGCATTAATTGCCTGTACATTAGTTTTTGTATTAGCATGGAAAAATGGAGAAATAAAGCCTAGTAGAATTATATTATCTGGTGTTGCTATAAACTCTATATTTGGGAGTATTATTTCTTTATTTACTATAATATACAGTGATAGAATACAAAGTGCCTTATTATGGTTAAATGGAAGCTTAGCTCAAAAAACATGGAGTGATTTTAAATTATTAGCTATATATATTATAATAGGGTTAATAATGTCTTTGTTTTGTATAAGACCAGCTAATATATTATCACTTGGTGAAAAAACTGCATTAAGCTTAGGATTTAATGTTACACATTTAAGACTATTTTTATCTATTGTAGGTGTATTTTTAGCTGGTGTCTGTACATCTATTGTAGGTATAATAGGATTTGTAGGTCTTATAATACCCCATATTTGTAGAATAATTATAGGTGATGATTATAAATATTGTTTGCCTTTATCTATATCCTTAGGTGGAATAGTTGTATTGGTGGCAGATACAATAGCAAGAAGTATTGGTGGAAGTGTTGAACTGCCAGTTGGAATATTTATGTCATTAATAGGTGGGCCATTCTTTTTATATTTGCTTAGAAAAAAGGAAGGTGCTTAATATGTTAAGTGTAAAAGGTTTATACGCAGGTTATGAAAATAAAAAAATAATAGAAGATTTATTTTTAGATATAAAAAATGGAGAAATAGTATCTATAATAGGGCCAAATGGTTCTGGAAAGTCTACACTTTTAAGTTGTCTAACAAGGTATATTAAGCCAATGGCTGGAGAAATTTTTTTAGAAGGTAAAAATATTTATGATAAGTCTATAAAAGAATTCTCTAAAAAAGTGGCTATTTTATCTCAGCATCATTCTGTAACAAGTAATATAACGGTAAGGAAGTTAGTATCTTATGGAAGACTACCACATAAAAAATGGTATGAACGCCAAAATGAAAAAGATTATGAAATAGTAGAACAAGCTATGAATTATACTAATGTTTTACACTATGAAAATAAATTTGTAAATAGTCTATCTGGTGGCGAACAGCAAAGAGTATGGATAGCTATGGCTTTAGCTCAAACTCCAGATGTATTATTATTAGATGAGCCTACAAATTATTTAGATATAGCGCATCAACTAGAGTTAATGAAATTAATACATACAATAAATAGAGAAAAGAAAATAACTATTATTATGGTTTTACATGATTTAAATCAAGCTAGTGAATATAGTGATAAAATTATACTTATGAAAAGAGGTAAAATATTTGATTATGGATTACCAAAAGATGTTATAAATTGTGAAAATCTAAAAGAAGTATATAACATAAAATGCCATATATGTGATAATAATAAAAAACTTATGATTACACCAATTGATATATATAAATAAATTTTTATTGAAAGGAAGAAAAAAATGAGAGAACTCTTAAATAAACAAAAAACAACTTTTATAGCTTCAGTAAACGAATATAATATACCTGAGGCAAGCTATGCCCCTTATATTATTATAGAAGATAAAATATATATTTATATTAGTAAAATCGCAGAACATTATAGAAATTTAGAAAATAATAAAAATGTCAGTCTTATGATTATAGAAGATGAAGTTGATTCTAAAATATTATTTGCTAGAAAAAGAGTAACTTTTAAAGGAGAGGCTAGTAAAATACTAGAGATACCTATTGAAGTTAAAGAAAAATTTGAAGAATTACATACCCAAAATATGATGAATGTTTTGTATAAAATGGATTTTGACTTTTTTGAAATAAAAATTATAGAAGGAAGATTAGTTGAAGGTTTTGGGAAAGCATTTAAGCTAGTATATAAAAATAATGACTGGCAACAAGAGCATATAGTAATAGATAAGGAGCATTAATAAATATATTTTGACCCTAAGTAAGATTCTACTAAAAATCTTATGAAAGGTAAAAGAATACTACTGTTTTATAATAAATGAAAACATATGAAGAAGATTATATATCATAAAATATTTTTTTGAATTATATAATGGTGTTTTATGTGTATAATTTGAGAAACAATACCTAATGTTAGATGTGCAGTAAGAGTTATTATAAGTGTGTTTAAAAAATTAGAATAATTTAACCCATTTGATGTACATAAACTATATATTGTATTTGTGGATATTTAGATTAAGTATATATAATTTGTTTTATTGTTACAATGTGAATTTATATTTTATAACTTAAATATAAAGTATTTTAAATATTAAATGAAGATATAAAAGATAATATTTTATAAAGACAAAATAGTATTGAAGTGCTATTATGTCTTTATTTTTGTAATTAAGACATAACTTCATTATTTTAAATAATAATACTAATAGATTTTTTGAATATAGTATAAAAAACTTGATTATTATATTAATAATTTAAAGTTTTAGTAATTTTTTTATAATTTATGAGTATTATTATATAAAAAAGAAAGGACAGGGAATATATGCTTAATTATCTATGGGGTGGTATGATATTAATAGGAATAGTAGTAGCTTCTTTTACTGGTAATATGCAGAATATAACACAGGCTATATTAGATTCTTCTAAAGAGGCTATTACTACTTGTATAACTATGTTAGGTATTATAGCTATGTGGTCTGGTATGATGGAAATAGCAGAAAGGTCAGGACTTGTAAGAGAACTTAGTAAAAAAATGAGGCCATTTTTATCATATCTATTTCCTGATGTACCTAAAAATCATAAATCTTTAGATTATATATCTACTAATGTAATAGCAAATATTTTAGGATTAGGCTGGGCTGCGACACCAGCTGGTATTAAAGCTATGGAAAGTTTACAAACAATCAATAAGAAAAAAGATGAGGCTAGCAGGGCTATGTGTATGTTTTTAGTATTTAATATGTCTAGTTTACAATTAATATCTGTTAATATAGTAGCTTATAGGTCTCAATTTAATTCTCAAAATCCATCTGAAATTATTGCACCAGGTCTTCTAGCTACTTTAGTATCAACTATTATTGGTATATTAGTAGTAAAAATTATAGAAAGGTGGAAATATAGATGAAATTTTTATTAATATTATCTGACTTAATGATTCCGCTTGTTTTAATTTACATATTATTTTATGGATATTCTAAAAAGACTAATGTATATGATGCTTTTATAGACGGAGCAGAAGAAGGGTTTAAAACAGTTTTTAAAATAGCTCCAACATTAGTTGGATTAATGGTTTCTGTTGGGGTATTAAGAGCATCAGGTGCTTTAGATTTATTAAGTGATATAATATCGCCTATTACAGAAAAAATAGGATATCCAACAGAAGTAGTTCCACTTACTTTTATGAGACTTGTTTCTTCATCTGCATCTACTGGAATTTTATTAGACTTATTTAAAACTTATGGACCAGATTCTTTTATAGGTAAATTTGTAAGCGTTATGATGAGTAGTACAGAAACTGTATTTTATACTATGAGTGTATATTTTATGGCAATTAATATAACAAAGACTAGATATACATTAGCAGGGGCTTTAATAGCTAATTTTGCTGGAGTTATAGCAAGTCTTTGGATATGTAATATATTATGGGGATAAAAATAACACCTTTATTTTTAAATAAAGGTGTTATTTTTATTATTCAAAAGAAAAATTATAAACTGTCTTTTGTTGTAATTTTTTTAAAAAAGAACAATAGGAATAGCTTTTTTGATGCAAAGTATCAAAAAATTGATTAAAATTTATTTTAAAGCATCTAAAGCAGCTTGAAAGTTTGGTTCATTTTTAACTTCACTACAATATTCTACATAAATTACTTTATTATTTTCATCAATTATAAATATAGATCTTGTTAATAAACCAAGTTCATTAATATACACGCCATAATTTTCACCAAAATTTCTATGTTTATAGTCTGATAATGTAGTTATTTTATCTGACCCAGTAGCACCACACCATCTTGATTGTGCAAATGGTAAGTCCATAGATATAACATAAATAGAAACATTATCAAGTTTTGTAGCTTCTTCATTAAAACGTTTAGCAGACATATCACATACAGGTGTATCTAAAGATGGAACAACAACAAATACACGTTTTCCACTAGTATCTTTTAAAGATATGTCATTTAAGTCATTGTCTGTTAATAAAAAATCTGGAGCAGAATCTCCTACTTTAATTTCTTTTCCTTTTAATGTTAAAGGATTACCGTTAAAAGTTATATTCATAAAAATCAATCTCCTTTTTAAAATTTAATTCATACTAAAATAATACACTTTAAAATGAGATTAGTCAATAGGAAATAATAAATTTTTTTAGTTTATTTATATTAATAAACTAATTATATATCTTAAATATGTCTTTCTATTTTTATTTGTTGAGCTTCTTTAGAAAGTGTTGTACTAAAATTAATTTTACCAGAAAGGCTAGTTTTAATTTTATCTATATTAACATCGTTTATAAATAAAGAGTAGTTTGTATTTGGTTCTAACTCTATGGTAATAAGTGTATCACTTAAACCTTCAGCTAAAAAAGTTGTTTCTTTTTCTTTTATATTAAGATTATGTATTGTTGCACCAGGAACTGTTTCTAGTAAGAGATTACCATTTTTAGAAAGTCTTGTAACTTCATTGTGTGTTCTAATTTTATATATATTACCATCTACATTAAAATCTTTAACTTTAATTTTTTCTGTGACTTCATAATTACCAAAACTCAATGTTTTATCTTCGTTTAAAATAATTCCTTCTTGTATTATAGACATGATGTAGTCCTCCTAAATAAATTTTATAAAATAATCGACATAATAAATAAAATATATTATAATTATATCAAAAGACAAATGATTTGTATATAAAAACTTTTAGGAGGAAAATAAATGGCATTTGTTAGATTAGATAAATTTTTATCTAACGCTGGTATAGGAAGTAGAAGTCAGGTTAGAAATTATATAAAATACAGAAGAGTTTGGGTTGATGGGAGTCCTTGTATAAAGGCAGATACCAAAATAGATAAAGATAAAAATGTAGTTACTTTTGATAAAAGAATTGTATCTTATGATGAATATGTTTATATTATACTTAATAAACCTAAAGGTGTCATATCGGCTACAGAAGATGAAACAGAAACAACTGTAATAGATTTATTAGAGGATAAGTATAAAAAGATGAAACTCTTTCCAGTTGGTAGATTAGATAAAGATACTGTAGGACTTTTAATATTATCTAATGACGGAAGATTTGCTCATAATACACTTTCTCCTAAAAAACATATAGAAAAGTCTTATTATGCACATATTAATGGAAGAATAACACAAGAGCATATTAAAAAATTTGAGGAAGGGGTAGTCATAAGTGGAGGGTATAAATGTTTGCCAGCTAAACTATCTGTAGAATATAGTGCTGATAATTTTTCTAAAGTTAATATAACTATAAAAGAAGGTAAATATCATCAAATAAAAAGAATGTTTGAAGCTTTTGGCAAAAAAGTTGTATACCTTAAAAGACTTAGTTTTGATGATATAAAATTAGATGAAACTTTAGAAGAAGGACAATATAGATTTGCAAATGAAAAAGAAATGAAAGTTATAGAAAAATTTATCGAAAAATGACAACCTTTTTTATAATATTACGTCTAGTTTATTAAATCTACAAAATTAATGGTATAAATAATAAATACTTTAAAATTGGAATAAAATAAATTTATATATAAAATAGGAGATAAAAATGTTTGAACATAATATTAAGAAAAAAAGTAAAATAACACCAGGTATACTTATAATTTTTGGAATTTTCTTAATGAGTATAGTTGTTATTATAAATAATAGTACAATTGTAGAAACGTCTATTCAAAATATAAAAACATGGAAAGAAAGTAAAGAAAATATATAAAATACCATAAAATAAAGCCTACTTAATTAACTAATCAAAGTAGGCTATTTTTAATTAAAACAATTAAACTATGACTTTATTATTCAAAATAAAAATTATAAACTTACTTTTGTTTTAATTTTTATTTTGAATAATAATAGGAATACCTTTTTTTATAAAAAGATTATTAATTAAAAATAAATTATGCTTGTAATTTTAGCTTAAAATCTTTTTCAGCTTCTCTTTTTTGGTCTTTTTTAGCTATATCATGGCGTTTATCATACAATTTTTTACCTTTTGCAACAGCTATATCTACTTTTACATAACTTCCACTAAAGTATATTTTTGTAGGAACTAAAGTATGTCCATCTATTGTGGAAGCACCTATAAGTTTATTTATTTCATATTTATGCAAAAGTAATTTTTTATCTCTTAAAGGGTCGTGATTAAAAATATTGCCATGGTCATATGGACTTATGTGCATATTTTTTACAAAAGCTTCATTATTTTCTATTTTTATATAACTGTCCTTAAGATTACAACGGCCAGCTCTTAAAGATTTAACTTCTGTACCTTTTAATGCTAAACCAGCTTGATAAGTTTCTAAAATAAAATAGTCGTGAAAAGCTTTTTTGTTTTGTGCTATTATTTTTACGCTATTTTTTTCTTTCATATTTACCTCCTATATATTTTTTAAATCTTCTAATATTTTATAATCTATTTGTTTACCTAAAAATATATTACCTAATGAAACACCTGGACGATTATCTCCGTGAAAGTCACTACCACCTGTTATTTTCATATTATATTTTTCACACATTGATAATAAAGTATTAGTTTGTTTTAAAGTATTAGAGGGATAATAACATTCAAGACCTTTAAGTCCTACATATTTTAATTCTTTTACTGCTATATCTAAATCATTATTAGAAAGATTATATATCATAGGGTGAGCTAAAACAGGTATCCCATTTGTTTCTAATATAATTTTTATAGCTTGGTCATAAGGAATTAAAGTGCGTTCTACATATGCTGGTTTACCTTTACCTAAATATATATTAAATGCCTCTTTTATATTTTTTGTATAGCCTTTTTCTGCTATGGCCTTACCAAAGTGTGCTCTTGTAACTAGACCTAAAGGAGATAGAGATTTTACGTAATCTAGTGATATATTAACACCTATTTCATTTAATTTGTTAATAAGATCTTGATTTCTTTTATTTCTAGTTTTTTCTAAATCCTTTAAAAGATTTAGAAATTTTGTATTTTTTATATCTAAAAAATAGCCTAAAATATGTATTTCTATACCTTTATAATCAGCAGAAAATTCTATACCATTAATAAGTTCTATATTAAACTTCTCAGCTTCTGGTATAGCATAAGATATACCATCTATTGTATCATGGTCTGTTATAGCTATTGCTTTAATATTGTTTTTATAAGCTAATTTAATAAGCTCTTGTGGTGAATATGTACCATCTGAAAATGTTGAATGAGTGTGAAGATCTATCATAAAAACAACTCCTAATTTAAGATAATTAATAAAAATATTATATATTTATTATTATCATAAAACAAAAATCTAATTAATACAATAGTATAAATAATTTTTTTAAATAAAATAGTGTCTTAAATAAAAAGGAGGAAAAACTTATGAAGAATAATAAAAAAGGTAATAATGATGAAAAACAAAACGATTCTATAGTATCTTTAACTAAAGGGGTTATATTTTCATATTTAATAACAGCAATAGTTTTTATAGTATATGGGATACTTTTAACATATACAGAAACAACAGAAAAAAATATTCAAATCGTTGTTATGATAACTACTGTTTTATCAGTATTGATAGGCGGTATTATATCATCTAAAGGAGTTAGTAAAAGAGGATTAATGTTTGGTATGTTAGTTGGAATAATATACTCTATTATTATGATTATGATTAGCTTTTGTGTATTACCTACTATAAAAATAACATCTAAAATGATAATGATTATTATATTATCTATATCAGCTGGAGGTATAGGTGGAATTATTGGCATAAATAGTAAGAAATAATTAAAATAAATATAGAAAAAGTTAAAAAGGTGTGATATAATTATTGTACATATTAATTAAAGCATTTTAGGAGGATATAAAATGAAACATATTAAAACTTTAAACACAAAATTACTTAAAAGTACTATGGCAAAAGGTGGTTGTGGTGAATGTCAAACATCTTGTCAATCTGCTTGTAAAACATCTTGTACTGTTGCTAATCAAAAATGTGAAATGGTAAAATAATTAGCCTAAAACCGTAGCTTAAACTGTTTTAAGCTACGGTTTTAGTTATTAGAGTAAAAACTATAAAAAGATTTTAGTTTTAATTTTTATGAATAAAATATCTAGAAATAACTGTTTTTAATACTTTGTATTTAAAAAATTTATTATTGATACTAAAATTAATATGTATACAATTTAATTATTTAGTAAAGTATATTTTTAAACTATTGTTAATTAAATTAATAGACCAAAATTGAAAGGGGATAAAAATGATACATAAATATAAAATGAATGATTTAAATATAGTTTTAGATGTAAATAGTGGAGCTATTCATTGTGTAGACGAGGTTTCTTATGATATATTAGATTATTATGAAAAAGAAAGTTTAGAAAATATAATTAATATATTAAAAGAAAAATATAGTGAAGAAAGTATAAATGAAGCTTATGAAGAAATAAAAGAATTAGTAAATAATGAAGTGTTATTTTCTCCAGATATTTTCTCTAGTATAATACCAGAGGTAGATAAGAGAAATCCGGTGGTTAAGGCTCTTTGTTTACATATAGCCCATGATTGTAATTTAAAATGCAAATACTGTTTTGCTGAAGAAGGAGAATATCACGGTAAACGTTCTCTTATGAGTGTAGAAGTAGGAAAAAAAGCTATTGACTTTTTAATAGAAAATTCTGGCTCTAGAAGAAACCTTGAAATAGACTTTTTTGGTGGAGAACCTTTAATGAATTTTGATGTTGTTAAAGAAATAGTAGAATATGGTAGAAGTATTGAAGATAAATATGGAAAAAAATTTAGATTTACTATGACAACAAATGGAATATTATTAAATGATGAAATAGCTAGTTATATAAATGAACATATGCACAATGCTGTTTTAAGTTTAGATGGCAGAAAAGAAATAAATGATAAAATGAGAGTTCGTGCTGGTGGACAAGGTAGCTATGATAATATTGTACCTAAATTTGTAAAAATGGCAGAAGATAGAAATCAAATGGACTATTATGTAAGAGGTACATTTACAAGAAATAATTTAGACTTTTCAAATGATGTTTTGCATCTTGCAGATTTAGGATTTAAACAAATTAGTGTAGAACCTGTTGTTACAGATGAAAATGAAGAATATGCTATAAGAAAAGAAGATTTGCCAATTATATTTGAAGAATATGAAAAATTAGCTAAAGAAATATTAAAAAGAAGAGAAAGAGGCCAATGGTTTAACTTTTTCCATTTTATGATAGACTTAACAGGTGGACCTTGTGCCCATAAAAGACTTGTTGGTTGTGGTTCAGGAACAGAATATTTAGCTGTTACCCCAGAAGGAGATTTATTTCCTTGTCATCAATTTGTAGGACAAGATGAATATAAAATGGGGAGTGTATTTGATGGTGTTTTAAGAAAAGACATTAGACAAAATTTTGAATCAATAAATGTATATTCTAAACCAGCTTGTAAAAGTTGTTGGGCAAAATTTTATTGTAGTGGTGGGTGTGCAGCTAGTTCAAACAATATGCATAATGATCTTATAACCCCTTATGAAATAGGTTGTGAAATGCAAAAGAAAAGAACTGAATGTTCTATTATGATGAAAGTTTATGAAGCTTTAAATGAAAATGTATGAAATTTATAAAAACATTTTTTAAACTTATAAAGTATGTTTTAATTTTTCTTGCCATAAAATTTATTATACAACAGACAGTTCTAGACAATAATAACTTAATAAATATACAAAATCTTATTGATAAAATACAGAATACTATAAATATAGATAACCCTAAATAATTGTTTAAATAATTTAAACAAGAAAGGAAAGAAAATATATGAAATCTAAAAATATTTTAATACTTTTAGCTATCTTTATTATTACTGGTGTACTTTTTTATACCTCATATAATGGATATGGAAGTGGTCATATACTTAGCTATAAAAATATAGAAAAAGGTTTAGATTTAAGTGGTGGTGTATATATTGTTTATGAAGCACAAGAAGAAACAGAAACAAATGTAGATAATAATGAAAGTACTATACTATCAGAAGAAGATATAGATATCTCCAGTAGTGAAGAAATAACAAATGAACAAAGCAGTAATATAGAAGAAAGTTCTTCTTTAGAGCAAGAATCAGAACAAGCAGAGTCTTTAGGTGAAGCATCATGGCAAGAAAAAATGAATTCTGCCATATCTATGATACAACAAAGACTTGATAGAAAAGGTTGGACAGAAGCTAATGTGTATCAAGAAGGAAATAAACGAATAAGAGTGGAAATTCCTGGTATAGATGATGTAGAAACTGCTGTATCTGAAATAGGACAAACTGCTAAATTATCATTTGTAGATTCTACTGGTCAAGTTGTTGTTAAAGGTGAAGATATTATAAATGCTAAAAAACAGGCATATACTGGGGAAAATGGACAATCTCAAATAGTTGTAAGTTTAGAATTTAATCAAAAAGGTAAAGAAGATTTTAAAAATGCAACTGAGGCAAACATAGGATTACCTATATTTATAATACTTGACAATCAAATAATAAGTGCACCTACTGTTAATTCTGTTATATCAGATGGTAAAGCTGTTATTGAGGGAGGCTTTGATATAGATGGAGCAGAAGAATTAGCATCTTTAATAAGAGCAGGCTCATTACCTTTTGAACTTGAGATACTAGAAATGAATACAATAGGAGCAACCCTTGGAGCAAATGCTTTAAAAACAAGTATATTAGGTGGAGTTGTTGGTATAGCTTTAGTGTTAGTATTTATGTTATTATTTTATAGAGCTAAGGGGCTTGCGGCAAACATCGCACTTTTTATATATATTCTTTTAGAACTTATATTATTAAATGGACTTAACATAACCTTAACTTTACAAGGTATAGCAGGTATTATATTATCTGTTGGTATGGCTGTCGATGCTAATGTTATTATATTTGAAAGAATAAGAGAAGAACTAGCATTAGGAAGAACTTTAAAATTAGCTATAGATAAAGGATTCTCTAGAGCGTTTCCAGCTATATTAGATAGCAATATTACAACACTTATAGCTGGTGGCATCTTATACTGGCTTGGAAGTGGTCCTATAAAAGGATTTGCACAAACATTAATGCTTGGTATTGTAATTTCTATGTTTACAGCTTTAGTTGTTACAAAAATAATTATTAAAGTTATGGTTAATATAGGTATTAAATCACCAAAGCTATATGGAGGTAAATAAGGAGGATTTAAAATGAATATAATAAAAAATAGATATATATATATTGCTATATCCATTATTATTATAGCTATTGGCTTTGGGTTTATGCTTTATAATAATAGTCAAGGCAAAGGTTTTTTTAATTATGACATACAATTTACTGGTGGTACATCTATTGAAATATCTTCAAATGGAAAAGAAGTTAAAAATGATGATATAGATACTATACTTAAAGATAGTATAAATATAGATAATGCACAAATACAAATAATTGGTAATGGTGAAAGCGTTATTATAAAGACTCGTTTATTAAGTCAAGATGAAAGAACAGTTCTCATAGAGGCTATATCTAGCAAATATAGTTTAACAGAAGACAATTTTTCTATTAGAGATATAAGTGCAACTATAAGCAATGAAATGAAAAGCAAATCTTATTTAGCAGTATTAGTATCTTGTATAGCTATGCTTATATATGTGTCATTTAGGTTTAAAAATTTTAAAATAGGTGCAAGTGCTATAATTGCTCTTTTACATGATGCTTTAGTATTAGTATCTTTTTATGCTATATTTAGAATACCTTTAAATGATTCTTTTATAGCCGCTATACTTACTGTTCTTGGTTATTCTATTAATGCTACCATAGTTATATTTGATAGAATAAGGGAAAACAAAGGCAAAAATCGTAAAATTAATGCAAATCTTATAGATAATGGTATAAATCAATCCTTAAGACGATCTATATTTACATCTTTAACTACATTTCTTACAGTAATTAGTTTATATATATTTGGTGTAGAATCTGTAAAAATATTTGCACTCCCTATCGCTATTGGTATAGTTTGTGGTACTTATTCGTCTATATTTATAGCAGGTTCTATATGGTATATGTTAGATAATATTAAAACTAAAAATAGTTAATCAATTTTTTTTGATAGATTGTATAAAAAATAATAAAAAGTCATCTAAAATTATTATAGATGACTTTTTATATTTATATTATTTAATTTTATAAACTACTTGATAATAAATCTATATTTGTTAAAATAATAGTATACAAAATAAAATAAGGAGATAAAAATGGCTAAATGGACAATTAGAAATCCAAAGGCTAATATACCTAAAATGGTTGAAGAATTTGGTGTAAGTGAAATTTTTGCAACAGTTTTAGCTAATAGAGATATTTTAACAAGAAGAAGTTTAAATACATATTTATATAATGATGAAGTCTTTTTTTATAACCCATTAGAAATGAAAGATATGGAAAAAGCATTTATAAAAATTATAGAATCTATATCTAAAAATGAATTAATATGTATATATGGGGACTATGATGTAGATGGTGTTACTAGTACAGTCATTTTATATAAAGCATTGAAAAATATAGGAGCTAATGTAATATATTATATTCCAGATAGAGAAGAAGAAGGATACGGACTTAATATAGAGGCTATAAATGAGGTTAAAAATAAAGGTGTAGATGTTATTTTTACTTGTGATAATGGTATAGCCAGTATAGAAGAGGTAGAATATATAAAACAAAATGGAATTGATATAATTATATTAGACCATCACGAACCTAGATTTATAGAAAAAAGTAATACTAAAATTGAAATATTGCCAATGGCCGATGTAATAATAAATCCTAAACAAGAGGAATGTTGTTATAAATTTAAAGCTTTATCTGCTGGAGGTATTAGTTTTAAATTTGTAAAAGGACTTTATGAATATATGGAAATAGATGAAAATTTGGACGAATATTTAGTTTTTGCATCTATTTCTACTGTTTGTGATATTGTAGACCTTTTAGATGAAAATAGAATTATAGTAAAACTGGGGCTAAATATATTAAATCAAAATAAAAAAATTAATAAAGGACTTTTTGAAATATTAAAAGTTAATAACATAGACGAAAAATTAATAGACGAAAATGACTATGGCTTTATTATCGGACCTTGTATTAATGCTAGTGGTAGACTTGAAAGTGCTTTAAAGGCAGTAGAATTATTTACAACTGATGAGGATAAAAATATTAATAATCTTGCTTTAGATTTATTAAATCTTAACATTCAAAGAAAAAATTTAACTCAAAAAGCCGTAGAAACTATACTTTATACAGTAGAAAATAGTAATATAAAAGAAGATAAAGTTATAGTCGTATATAATGATGAAATACATGAGTCTATAGCAGGTATTGTAGCTGGTAGAATTAAAGAAATATATTACAAGCCAACTTTTGTAATAACAAAATCTAAAAATGGAGCAAAAGGCTCTGGAAGAAGCATACAAAGTTATAATATGTTTGAAGAACTTTTAAAATGTTCTTATCTTTTTCAAAAATTTGGTGGACATAAAATGGCTGCAGGATTATCTTTATTAGAAGAAAATGTTGATATTTTTAGAAAAACTATAAATCAAAACTGTATTTTAACTATAGACGACTTTGAAGAAAATATAGTGATAGATAAAGCATTAAAATTTTATGATATAACTTTGGACTTGGCTGAAGAATTGTATAAAATGAAACCTATTGGTAAAGAAAATAGAGGAGCTATATTTGCTACTAAAAATGTTAATATAAAAAATATAAGATTTGTAGGTAAAGAAAATAATATAATACAACTTATATTAAATGATGGTACAAATGACATTAAAGCTATAAGTTTTAATGGATATGACAAGTTTTGTAAAATACTAAAAAATACTTTAACTAATGATGATTTTCAAAAAGTTATAGCTGGTATAAAAAAATATGTTGACTTAAAATTAGATGTAGTATATTCTATTGAAGTGAATATATTTAATGACTTTAAAAATGTTCAATTAATATTAAAAGATTTTAGGCTTTCTTAAAAAGGGGAGAATACTATGAATTTAAAAGATATAATAAGAACTATACCTGACTATCCTATAGAAGGAGTTTTGTTTAGAGATATTACAACAGTATTAAAAGATAAAGATGCTTTAAAAAAATCTGTTGATGAAATTATTAAAACTCTTAAAAATATAGATTTTGATTATGTATTAGGACCAGAATCTCGTGGATTTATCTTTGCTATGCCAATAGCTTATAATATGAATAAGGGCTTTATACCTGTAAGAAAAGCAGGTAAGTTACCAGCAGAAACTATAAGTAAAAAATATGACCTTGAATATGGTAGCTCAACACTAGAAATACACAAAGATGCACTTAAAAAAGGGGATAAAGTTATTATAGTAGATGATTTATTAGCTACTGGTGGAACTTGTAAAGCTATTATAGAACTTGTAGAAAGTATTGGAGTGGAAGTGGTTAGTCTTAACTTTTTTATAGAGCTTGAAGAGTTAAATGGACGTGAAGTTTTAGGTAATTATAATATAAATTCAGTTGTTAAATATTAATATATTTTTATGACTTACATTAAAAATATGTATTCTAAATAGCCTTAGTTTTTATCTAAGGCTATTTTATTAATATAATTAAGATATTACTTTATTGTTTAAAAATAAAAATTATAGAGAGACTTATGTTTTAATTTTTTGAAGAAAAATAATTAGAAATAGTTGTTTTTGCTATTTTATATAAAAAAATTTATTATAACTAATCTACAGTACAATTTATTAATAATAAATAAAATTAAATTTTTTAAATATTTTATACTTAAAAGATAATATTTAAACTAGTTAAACAAAGTTTTTATAAATTTATCAAGTTCTTTTTGATTTTTATAATAATAGTTTTTTCATTATATTTAATAAAGTATGTTATTGTAGTGTTTAATTTTTTCTTTTGTCCTACCACTATAAATAACCCACCAAACAGTATTAAGGTATAAAAGAGGAATTTTATAATAGTTTGAAATATATTTTGTAAGAGTTAATTTTTCACAACTAGAATATCCTAAAATAGCAATTTTCATATAGTTATCTCAAATATAAAGTTTATCTAAGTAAATAGAATAAAATTATAGTATGATAATTTAGCATATTCAATATATTTAATTTTAAAATAATTGAATAAAATAAAATTAAAAAAAGTATTGACAAATATTACAAAGTTTGATAGACTAATCAAGTCATCAAGTTAATTAATTTTATATAAAATAAAAATTTTAAAATTAATTAAAAAAGGTATTGACAAATGAATAAAAGTTTGATAGACTAAGTGAGTCGCTAAAA
>CAMMEG010000012.1 GCA_946495765.1 uncultured Eubacteriaceae bacterium | reverse complement strand
GCGAAGTCGTTGTTGTTATAGGTCCTTCTGGCTCAGGTAAAAGTACCTTTTTAAGATGTCTTAATAAACTTGAAGATATTACATCTGGTCATATAATATTTGAAGGTACAGATATTACTGATAAAAGTGTAGATATTAGCATACATAGACAAAAAATGGGTATGGTATTTCAACATTTTAACCTTTTTCCACATTTAACTATATTAGAAAACATTACAATAGCACCTATTAAAGTTAAAAATATAGACAAAGAAACAATTGAAAAAGAAGCAATGCATCTTTTAAGTCTTGTAGGTCTTGAAGAAAAAGCAAATGTGTATCCTTCTAGCTTATCTGGTGGTCAAAAACAAAGAATAGCTATAGTACGTGCTTTAGCTATGAAACCAGATGTTATGCTATTTGACGAACCTACATCTGCCCTAGACCCAGAGATGGTTGGCGAGGTTTTAGAAGTTATGAAAAATCTTGCCAAAGAAGGTATGACTATGGTTGTTGTTACTCATGAAATGGGATTTGCTAGAGAAGTAGGTACAAGAGTTATCTTTATGGATGGTGGTAATATTTGTGAGGAAAATACACCAGAAAATATTTTTGACAATCCTCAACATCCTAGAACACAAGAATTTTTATCTAAAGTTTTATAATATATTTAATATAACAAAAAATATTTATTTTTAATATTTTATTTATTTAAACGCAGAAAATATTTTTATAATTACCATCAAGTATTTACAAATGTTTAAAAAATTGGTGTGAGCTCAAGATTTTCTGCGTATCTTAGTTTTATTATTATATTCATTACATAATATGTTTTTATAATAAATATTGGGTACTACTTTTGTAATATAGAATAAATAATAATAATATTTCAATTATTCTTCTAATACATAATATTTAAAATCATTATTCTATAATCATTTATTATATCAAACATAGATTATAAAGTTTTAGAGTAAGTATGAAAAAGATATTTTTTTCATATACTTACTCTAAAATATTTATTGATAAGTCTTCTAAATCCATAAATAAAATTTATATGAGGTGATTATAATAAAAATAATTTTAAAAACCAAATTTTTAACCAACTTGAATTTTGCCAAATTGATAGTGGCTGAAAATACAATAAGATATAACCATGACTATAGTAGTACAATTAATTTTTCCAAATAAAACTGAAAAATATAATATAAACACTAAGTTATACATGATTATAAAGATTATTTTTATAGATATATCTTTGATAAAATATAAACCAAATTGTTAAAGAAATATCTTAACATAAAAACAAAAGTTAAATTCCTATTCTTATATTTGTGGTGTAATCAGTATTTAAAGTAAAAAAACGGTTTGAAATACCTATACTATGATAATCCATCTTTATAATTATTTTTGAAAGTTTGTTTCTTTATATCATATTAAAATAATGAATTTAAAATATTAATAATTAAATTGTAAAGTAGCTGAAACTTCTAATTTATTAGAGTAGTTGGTCTTACAAACAATAAAATTAACACTTTAATATTCAAATTATAATACTTGTTTATTAAAAAATTTAAGTAAAAATTCACTTATAATTTTTGCTCCAAAATTTAAATAATATCTTAATTGTATAAAAATGTATCTTCTTCTTATTATTCTATTTCTTGTTCTAAATTATCAAATTCTTCAGTAGAAAAAAATTCTCCTAAAGTCATATTTAATCCATCACAAATTATTTTTATTGTTATTATTTTAGGATTTTTACTTTTTCCATATAAAATATTTTTAACAGATGATTGTGGCAATCCACATATAGTAGCTAATTTATTAATAGATATATCTCTTTCTCCACATAATTGTAATATTCTATTTTTAATAATGTCTGCTGTATTCAAATTACTACCTCCCATATTAATTATTACCAATATAATAACTAAAATCCTTGCATAAAATAGGCTATACGTGGCACTATTAGGCTATGTATAGCCTATTTATTTAAGACGGAATTATATGAAAGATAAAACTGCTTTTTTTAAAGTCCATAGAAATATACAAAAATCTCTTTATCCTATTATAGAAAAAGAATTAAAAAAATTAATTATTAAACGTATTAATAAAAGTATTATCCTAAAATAGTTGTATATATCTGAACACTATAAAAAAATTGTATGTTAGATATAAATATAAACCTTATAAAAAATAGTAGCTATTGTATAAGCTATTTTAAACATTATACAGGCGGTATAGCATATACAGTAGCTCAAGCTAAAAGATTAGGTCTTACTATTCACAATATTGCAAAAAATATATAATAATTTTATAAAAAAATTAAACCAATTTATAATTTTTATATGTAACATTAATATGTTAAATCTATCGTCCTTCTTTAATAAAATTTTAAAATAAGTTATTATAAATGTTTACAAAATAATGTAAACTCTTTTATCAATTGACATAGATAATCTAGTTCTTTTGAATTTAAAATATTTAAATATAATAAAATTTCTTCTTTCTCTTTATTTATGAAATTTTGATCTTTTATATCTTTTTGCTCTAAGTCTTTAAATACTAAATCGTCTAAAGTAATATTAAAAAATTTACATATATTATAAAGATTTTTTAAGCTAGCTCCTCTTTGTCCTCGTTCAATTAAACCTAAAAATCCAGCCTTTATATCTAAAATAATAGCTAATTCTTCTATACTAAGTTCTAGTTGTTTTCTTTTAAACCTTATATTTTTGCCTATTAAGGTGTTAAACTCTTTTGACTGCATAAATTACATATCCTCCTTTAGAACTATTTATTGTATAAAATATCTATTAGTTCATATAATGTTTAATAATATCATATTACACTATTAATATCAATATGTAACTAATAGTTCATTAAAGGAGTTTTTATGAGCAATTTAAACTATGAAAAATTAGGTATAAAAATACGAGAATATAGACTTAAAAATAAATTAACACAAGAAAAATTAGCAGAAATTGTAAATCTAAGCCCTCGATATATAGCTTTTATAGAAAATGGATATAAAGTTCCTAAATTAGAAACTTTTATAAATATATTAAATGCCTTAAATGCCTCTGCCGATTATGTTTTAGAAGATAGTATAAATTATAAATCTAAAGAAAAAATATATTTAATAGAAGATAAGTTAAAAAATTTACCTAGTAAATATCAAAAAGAAATCTTAGATATACTAGATTGTATAATAAAAAATTATAAAAAATAAGTTTTTATTATGATAGTTACTTGCTATTGCCTAATATTTTTTAAACCTAACAATTAAAACAAAAGTAAGTACATAATTTTTAAATTTAAAAATTATAAAAAATAACTAGATTTAAATAATTTTAATTAAAAAAGCTATAAAATTAATAATTTTATAGCTTTTTAATTTTATTAAATTATTTTTAATAATGGCTTAATTGTATAAAATATGTAATAATTATTGATGTAGTTTATTATAAATTACTTTAAGAATTTTAACTAAAACATAAATTATAAATAGTGCTATAAATTCTATTAAACATAAAATAACAAACTTTATATAGCTTTCATATATTCTAGCATTTTGTAATGTAGTAATATATAGTAATTTAGAATGTAAAATAATATCTGAATAAGATAAACCTATTATATTAATTAAAAAATAATAAAAAAATTTTTTATAATTAATATAGTTAATCAATAAGAGAAATACTATATTAATACTTAAGTACACATAATTCATTTGGTTCATACTTATACTATCAAATTTTAAAATATTCCTATTTGCTATTAACTCAAATCCTATGTTTAATATTAAACCTAAAAAAATCCATTGTATTATAAAAAAATAAATTTTTTTACTTATCTTAATACGCTTATCAAAATTTACTTTTAATATGTAAAAAATACTTGATAAAAAAAACAATATATTAAATACTAAAAGAAAAATAGGACTCCAATATACATCTACATTATCTAATATAGTATAAGACAAATATATAAAAATAATAAATAGAAAGTTATATAATATTAATTCAAAGTGACTTTTTAACCACTTTAAATATTTATTATCTTTAAGATATTGAACCATTGTCATCACAAGTTATAATTATTTGTCCATACCTATCCTTACCATTTCTTTTATCTGTTAAATAAAACACACTTTTAGCCTCTGCTTTGCCTATACTAACATACCCAGATGTTTTAGTTGTTTGTATTCTAGATGTTATAGAACTATTTAATGGATAAAATGAACCACTAGCACTAGAGCATCTTACATATTTAAAGTTACCTTGTTTAAACCAGTCAAACTTTGCAGATAAACTAATTTTACCCCAACCATCAATGTTTTTACTCATTTCTGTAGAAGTACTACCCTCATCTGATGAACGTTTTATAGATTTGTCATATTTTAAAGTGCTTTCAACTTTATCACCATTTTTGTCTATGTATAGTTTTGTGATTACTACTTTATCATCAATAACTTCTACTTTTTCATCTAACAATTTAGATACGTCATTATTAAAATCATCAAAAGATTTTATAATTTCTTTTTCTAAAGTATTTTCTGCTGCAAATACACTTGTTGACATTGATGATACAATAATAGTAGAAGAAACAATTGACATTAAAAATTTTTTTAAACTCATTTTAATCACTCCTTTAATTTCATATAGACTTATATAAGTTTAATATATTCTCATTATAATGTAAAATTTTGATACTTACAATATATAAAAATACTAAAAATATATAATTATTATACTCCATAATATATAAAAATACTAAAAGTACATAATTACTATTATTGTTATATACAAAACTACTAAAAATATACAATTATCATTGTTATTATATACAAAACTACAAAAATATTACTTTTTAATAGTTTTAAAAACGTTTATAGATATAAGCCTTCTTAGTTTTATTTATTTATACACAATTTTATATAAAACCTATATACGTCTGTTCCAAACTCATCTATACATTTTTATATTTCTCCATCCTCCAATTTTTTCATCTCCTATATCCTTTCATTAAATATTCGTTATCATATTTAATATAGTTTATTTTTTTATAATTTTTTAAAATTTATATACCAAAACTTACAATTAGAAAAAATAATATAAATAATGTATAATATAATTAGACTAATAAATAATAAATTTTTAAGGAGCTTTTAATATGAAAAAGATAAATTATAAAATAATAGGTTTTGTAAGTCTT
Source organism: uncultured Eubacteriaceae bacterium (assembly GCA_946495765.1). Classification (GTDB taxonomy): domain Bacteria; phylum Bacillota; class Clostridia; order Lachnospirales; family CAG-274; genus Tyzzerella. The sequence continues at coordinate 22,680 of CAMMEG010000012.1, read as the reverse complement.
TTTATTGTTCTTTTATTAGGGGTTAGTCTTATAGATAAAGATAATTATGTACCTTATATAGATTTTTATGAAAAGGTAAATAATCAAAATATAGATACAATATTTTATAATAATAGCGATAAAATAAAATTTAAACAAAAGGGTAATGATACAGTTTTTACAACAGATAACCCTAGAAAAGAAAATTTTAAGGAAGAAATGCTTTTTAAAGGCATAGCTTTTAAAGAACAAATAAATGTTGGTAATAGCTTATCTGCTATTTTAGGCATAGTTTTAGTAGGAACTATAATATTCGTTGTATATAGAAAAACTAAAAAAAGTGCTATAGCTATAAAACAATTTGATATAAATGATAAAACTAATATATATTTTAAGGATATAGCAGGCAATGAAGAAGCTAAGGAAAACTCTAAAGATATAGTAGATTTTCTTAAATACCCAGAAAAGTATAAAAAACTTAATGCTAGAATTCCTCGAGGTATTATATTTTATGGTGAACCTGGAACTGGCAAAACAATGATGGCTAGAGCGATAGCATCTGAAGCAAATGTACCTTTTTATTCTGTATGTGGCTCTGACTTTGTAGAAATGTATGTAGGGGTGGGAGCATCAAGGGTTAGGAGTCTTTTTAAAAAGGCTAGAGAACATAAAAAAGCTGTTATATTTATAGATGAAATAGACGCAATAGGTAAAAAAAGAGCAACCTCTTTACAAAATACAAATGAAGAACGCGAACAAACATTAAATGCTCTTTTAACAGAAATGAGTGGATTTTCTAAAGATGAAGGTATAGTAGTTATAGCTACTACTAATCGTATAGATATATTAGACGATGCTCTTATAAGAGCTGGTAGATTTGATAGACATATAGAAATAAACTTACCTGATAAAATTGCTAGAGAAAAAATTATAACTTTATTATTAAAAGACAAAAAAATAGATGACAGTATAAATATAAAAGAAATAGCTAAAAAAACTATATATTTTAGTGGTGCTATGTTAGATGCTTTAATAAATGAGGCTAGCATAATGGCTATAAAAGATAATAATGAAAAAATAAATATCAATCATATAGATAAAGCATATTTAAAAATAATAGCTGGAGATGAAAAAAAGGATAAATCTTTTATGACACAACAAGATAAAAAAATAACTGCTATACATGAAGCAGGACATGCAATAGTCACCAATGCTTTAAATAATGCTACTATATCTAAAATATCTATAATACCTACAACAAAAGGTGCTGGTGGATTTTGCTTAAATATATTTGAAGATAAACTTTTTCAAACTAAAAAAGATATAGAAAATCAAATAATGTCTTTATATGGTGGTCGTTGTGCTGAAGAAATTATTTTTGGTTCAGAAAATATTACTACTGGTGCTTATAATGATATAGAAAAAGCTACAAAACTAATAATAGATTATGTTTCTAAATATGGTATGACTGATAATAATATTTTAAGTTATAATATTTTAAAGGAGGATAATAATATTTTAGATATTTATAAAAAAATTTCTTTAAGTTTATATGAAAAAACTAAAAATATTTTAATAGAAAACGTTAAAAATCTTGAAAAATTAGCTAATGAACTAATAGAAAAAGAAACATTAGATGAACAACAAATATATAATATATTAAAAAAATGTAGTTAATATATAAAAGCCTGTCACACTTTTTCTTATCCTGAATAATATATTATTAGGACAAAGAAAAGGAGGTGTTATTGTGAGATACGGTTGGTTAGGTAACTGGGGTTGGGGCTGTAATAACAACTGGGGTTGCAACAATAGATATGGCTGTAACAACAACTGGGGTTGTAACAATGGCTGTGGTTGTAACAATAGGTATGGTTATAATAACTTTGGCTTTGGAAATAATAGCTGGTTTTATTAATATATAAACACTATATATAAAAATTCATTTATTACCTTAATATTTTGTACTCCTAAAAATCCCCCTCAACATACTAGTTGAGGGGTAATTTTATCAAATTTATAACCATCTATAAGATTGTTTATCTATAAATTGTTTGTTTTTCAATAATGTTTTTAAACAGTCTGTCCATTGTTTAGTTTCTTCTATATTTTCTGCAAGTACAGACCCATGTTCACCTTTATTAAATATGTGTAAGTTATAGTCTACATTTTTATTTTTTAAAGCAATGCCTAACTCTAAACTATTTATAGCACTAACAGTAGTATCTTCTAATGTATGCCATATAAACATTTCTGGCATATCTTCTCTAACATTTTTTTCTAAAGACAACATTTTTCTAAGTTCTATGTCTTGTCCTACAATATTTTGAGCAGAACCTTCGTGAGTATAGCTTTCACATAAAGACACAACAGGATATGATAAAACTGCTAAATCTGGTTTTGCTGATAATTTATCTATTTCATCTTGTATATCTGTTTCAAATTTATCAAAAAACTCTGCCACACAACCTGCTAAATGTCCACCAGCTGAAAATCCTATAATACCTACTTTATTAGGATCTATATTAAACTTATCTGCATTATATCTTATATATCTAATAGCACGCTTTGCATCTATAATAGGTGCTGGATGTTTATATGGTGCTACTCTGTATTTTAATACAAAAGCATTAATACCAAAAAAGTTTAGCCATCTAGCCATTTTTTCCCCTTCTAATGAACAAAAACTATATCCTCCACCTGGTAGTATAAGCATAGCTCCTCTTATTTTTCTGTCATCAAGCTCATCTTCTACAAGATATGTATCTATTGTACAACAATCTTTATTTTCTATATTATTTATATTTCCATCAAATAAAGGAATATCCTTTTCCCATAAATTATAAGTTTTCATTTTATTCTCCTTCTTATCTCATTTTATTTTATATCTATTGTTTTTATAACTTTAGCAGGATTGCCAGCTATTACTACATTATCTCCAAAACTTTTTGTAACAACAGCTCCAGCACCTACTACTACATTATCTCCAAGAGTTACTCCAGGACATATAACAGAATTACCACCTATCCAACAGTTATCACCTATAACTATTTTTTTAGCATATTCTATACAGCTATTTCTTTCTATTGGGTCTATTGGGTGAGTAGCTGTATATATAGCAACATTAGGCGCTATCATGCAATTTTTACCTATTATTACCTCTGCTACATCTAGTATAACACAATTAAAATTTGCATAAAATCCTTCTCCAACGTGAATATTTTTACCATAGTCACATCTAAAACTTGGCTCCATATAAATGCTTTCTCCTGTACTACCAAAAAGCTCTTTCAAAATTTTAGTTCTTTTTTCATTATCCGTAGGGTCACATTCATTAAATTCTTTACAAGCTTTTCTTGCATAATTTCTCATTTCTACAAGCTCTCTATCTGTTGGGTCATAAAGCATTTCTGCTAACATTTTTTCTCTTTCTGTCATAATTTTTAATCTCCTTAAATTATAATAACTATATTTATATTAAGCTGCACTATGTGTTTTATGTCATATCTAATATAGTATAACTCTATATTTTTATAATTAGGTTATGACTTTATTTTTCAAGACTTAACTTTTAATACATCATTAATATTATTAATATTAATAAAATTTATACAGTTAACTATAAAAATTTTTTGCCTTTTTTCATCATATATCCATATATATTTTCATTATATTGTTAAAATTTTATATCCTGTTTCTGTAACAAGAATAGTATGCTCCCATTGGGCAGAAAGTTTATTATCTTTTGTATAAACTGTCCAATTATCATCACCTATATAACAGTCAAATGTACCTTCATTAATCATAGGCTCTATTGTAAATATCATATTAGGTACCATAATCATGGTTTTTGCATTAGTTCTATAATGATTAATATTAGGTTCTTCGTGAAACTTTATCCCTACACCGTGTCCTGATAGAGCTCTAACAACTCCATAATTATGTTTATCGGCTATATCATTTATGACATTGCCTATATCTGATACTGGTCTATACGGTTTTACAGCCTCTATACCAGCCATTAAACATTCTTTAGTAACCTCCACAAGTTTTTTAGCATTATCTGGTACATTTCCTATCATATACATACGGCTCATATCTGAGTAATATCCATCTAAAATAGATGTTATGTCTAGATTTATTATATCTCCATCTTTTAAAATATCATTTTTAGATGGTATACCGTGACATATAACATTATTTATAGATGTACAACAACTTTTAGGAAATCCATTATAATTAAGTGGTGCAGGTATAGCCCCTGCATCTATGGTAAGTTTGTGTACAAGGTCATTAATCTCTAATGTGGATACACCTTCTTTTATAATCTTTTCTGCCTCATCTATAATAGATTTTGTAAGCTTTGCTGATTTTTCTATACCCTCTATTTGTTTTTGTGTTAATATTAAATTTCTAGCTGGCAAAGGGTATCCTTGTCTTTGAAAATGTTGTAACATTTCTTCATCTTTTCTTAAATGACAGGCCTTATATTTTTTACCACTTCCACACCAACATTGTTCATTTCTTTCTATATTAAACAAATTTTTCCACCTCCTTTGTATAATATTTTATAGCTTCTTTAAATTGGTTACTTTTTAGCATATCTTTACCCTTTTTGGAAAGAGTATAAACTCCTCGTTCTATTCTATCAAAATATCCATAATGGTTGTTTTGTAAAATATAACTAGCGTTTTGTATATTAAACTGCTTTTTTATATTGGAAGGGCTTCCTTTTCCTATTTTGTTTAAAGCACAAGATAAAAATATAACTTGTTCTCTATATGCTGTTAATATATTTTCTTTTTTTGTACTTCCACCAATATTTGTGTTTAAATTTCTTCTTTCTATTTCATTTAAGATTATTGTCCTTCTTCTTGTTTTTCTTTTTAATGACTTATCCTGTGGTTCTAATACTACCTCTACAGTTTTTAAAGGACTATCTAATGCTACTGTAATAAGCCCTATGTCAATATTCTCTAATATTTTTAACATATGTTTTACTTCTTTTTTTCTAAAATTTTTAGGTCTATTAATAGCTACAAAAACTTTATCTGCAAAAGCTTTCCTATCCATAGCTTGATACAAAAGTTTTAGATTAAAACTTTTTTTCATTTCTATAATAATAAGTTTATTTTCAAATATACAAGCTATGTCACAATTTTTCACCTCTGCTTGTACCTTATATCCATTTTTTAAAAGATAGTCTTTTATAGGTTCATAAAGCTCTATTTCTTTCATAAATTAGCGATTTTTAAAGAACTCTTCTATTTCTTCTACTGTTTTTATAATATCTTTAGATAAGTTTTCATATCCTGTTTCTGTAACAAGAATATCATCTTCTATTCTTATACCTATACCTTCTTCTGCTATATAAAGTCCTGGTTCTACTGTTATTACCATACCTTGTTTAAGTCCATTATCTGTTCCTAAATCTCTTGATACATCATGAGTATCTAATCCTAAATAGTGACTTACACCGTGATAATAATACTTGGATATTTCACTTCTATCTTTTATAAGACCTATTTTTTTAAGTTCTTCTTCATAATGTTCTATTAATATTTCATTAAGTCTTTTAAAAGGTAACCCTGGTTTTATAGCCTCTATAACTTTTCTTTGACCTTCTAAAACTATATTATAAAGTTGTTTTTGTCTTTCACTAAATTTACCATTAGCAGGAAATGTTCTAGATATGTCAGCATTATAGTAACCATATGTAGCCCCTAAATCTATAAGTATAAGTTCTCCATCATTGATTTTATCATTATTTTCTCCATAATGTAAAACAGTTGCATTGCTACCGCTAGCTAATATAGTATTAAATGCTTTGTCTTTAGAGCCACTTCTTTTTATTTCATAGTCAAAACAAGCCTCTAACTCATATTCCATTATGTTAGGTTTAGTGTTTTTCCATATATTCTCTATACCTTTTTTAGTAATATTTATTGCTTTTTTAATATTTTCTACTTCTTGTGGCTCTTTAAAAAGTCTACAATATCCTAAATCATTATAAATATTTTTTATACTAACATGTGGATAGTTTTGCTTTAATAAATCTACATGTTTAAACACACGTTTACTATTATCTAAATATCTATTTTCTAAGTCTAAATAAGCCACTTCTATACTGTTTCTAAACATTACATTAGAAAAACTAGCATAAAATTCATCTATATATTTTATATTTTCTATTCCAGATATATTTTTGGCTTCATCTTCACATATAGTTTTTCCTTCCCATTTTGCTTTAAGCTCGTCATATCTTTCTATAAATAGTGTTTCTTCAATATTTTCTCCATTTTTTATAGCCATATATATAATATGTGGTTTATCTATACCTGTCATATAATAAAAATTTCTATTTGGCTCAAAAGGGAAAAATTGGTCACAAGTTTTTAGCTGCGCCTTACCTGAAAATAAAAATATAATAGCCTTATCTTCTTTTAAAGAACTTATTACTTTTTTACGATTATTTTTAAAAAATTCTTGCATAGTATATCTCCTTTATTATTAATAATAAAACTATTTTAATTTTTCATAGTTTTCTTCTTTAAACCCTACTAAAATCATGTTGTCATTTACTACAATTGGTCTTTTAACAAGCTTTCCATCTGTAGATAAAAGTTCTAACATTTCATCTTCTGACATATCTTTAATTTTATCTTTAAGCCCCATTTCTTTATATAAAACTCCACTTGTATTAAAAAATTTTTTAAGCTCAAGCCCACTTTTTTCATACCAATCTTTAAGTTCATCTTTTGTAGGATTATCTATTGTTATATCTCTATCTATAAATTCTATATTGTTATCCTGCAGCCATTTTTTAGCCTTTCTACAAGTACTACATTTTGGATATTGTAAAAATAAATTTTTCATTTTATCACTCCTTTTCTATAATATCCATTATATATTTAAAACCAAATTTTATCAATTATTTTAGTTTAAAATTTTTAAAATTATTATATAATTAAATTCACAAATTTTATTAATAATAAGTATCTATAAATTTTTAGATATTATTTATTTAAAAAATCTTTTATAAATAAGTTTTAATTACCTAAAATATTTTCATACTTTACTATTTAATATTAATAACCTAACTAAAAATAAAGAATAACTATAAAAAGGCTAGATTTTTGTCTAGCCTTTTACTTATTGTATAGGTATATATTTTAATTTCCAAATACCATCACTATCTTTCACCATATCTAGAGCCATTGGGTGATCTTGTATAAGTTCATATTCAATATATCCTTTATTTTCATTTTCAGCTATAAATTTACCTTTTTCTACTGCCTTAGCATTATTTACATACTGTTCTTTAATTGTTTTATCTAATCCTTTTATTGTTTTTACATATTCATCTTTTGTAGGTTTTTCACTATCTTCACTATATAAACTATAAGCTAAATCATATTCTTCTTCCATTATGGCCTGTACATAAAGTTTAGCTATTGTAATAGGTTCAATGTTTAATAATAATTTAATATTTCTATCTAATTTATATTTATCATATATTTTTTGTTCATCTGAGGATAAATAACCTGTCACAGAGTATGGGTTATTATTTTCTGTAATATTATTATTTATTTTAAAGGCAAAAGCATATATACATGTACCTTCTTCCCATTCAACAATAACATTGTATATTAATCCTTGTAAATATGTGTCATTCTTATCATAATAATGAATAAAATCTATAAACTTACCCTCTTCATCTTTTTTAACCTCTACATCATCTTTATGATTTTGACTTCTATCTTGTTTTATATATATTTTTTCTACCTTTACATCTTTAGGTATATTATTGCTAAAATCAAGCCTAATTTCTTCTTCGAAATCTAATTCTTTCAGTTTATCTTGGTCTAATTTATTTATAAAACTACTTTCAGATTTTAAATATTCATCTTTATTTGTCGATATTCCAGCCCATTCATAAATATATTTTTCGTATGGTATATTACCATTTTTAGTGTATATAGATATATCTGTAATATCTTGTTTTACTTCTTCTTCATTAGTAGCTGAAATAGTCACATCACTTGTACTTTCACTCGTTGTTTCTCCATTTTGTTTCCTACAACCAACTAAACTAATAGCAAATATTATACTTAATATTATTATTTTATTTTTCATAAAATCACCCTCTTATAATACTAATCTTTTGTATAAATTTAATTATTAATAATAAATTCTTTAAGTCTATTTTCCATTTCCTCGTCTGTATATATTTCAAAAAACATTCCATCGTCTCTATTATCATTTTTTATAATTTCACATCTACCATGTATTTTACCAACAATGTTAGATTTTTCATATGGTATTAATATACTTATAGATTTTTTAAAACTTTTAACAACCTGTTCTATTATATTTAAAAGACTTTCTATACCATTACCCTTTTTAGCCGATATTTCTAGAGTATACATAGAAAAATCATCTTTAGGTAATGGTCTTAATATATTATCCTTATCTACTTTATTATATGCAGTAATTATAGGTTTATTTAAACAATCTAAATCTTTTAAGGTTTTGTATACTATATTCATTTGTTCTTCTCTAGCATTATTGGAACTATCTACAACATGAACTAATACATCTGCATATTTTGTTTCTTCTAAAGTAGCTCTAAAGGCTTTTATAAGGTTATGTGGCAGTTTTTGTATAAACCCTACTGTATCTGTAAAAAGATATTCTCTTCCTGATTGCAATTCTATTTTTCTTGTAGTAGTATCTAATGTAGCAAATAACTTATCCATGGCTAAAACGTCAGATTTAGTAACAGAATTCATAAGAGTAGACTTACCAGCATTAGTATAACCAACAAAAGCAACTATTGGTTGTTTATTTTTTAATCTTTTTTCTCTCATTACTTGTCTATGTCTTTCTATATACTTAAGTTCCTTGTTAAGTTCTGCTATTCTATCGGATATATTTCTTCTATCCATCTCTAACTTTTTCTCACCGGGTCCTCTAGTCCCTATACCTCCACCAAGACGGCTCATATCTTTACCTTGACCTACTAAATGTGTAAGCTTATACCTAAGCTGCGCTAATTCTACTTGTACCTTACCTTCTGCTGAGTTTGCTCTTTTTGCAAATATATCTAGTATAACAAGTGTTCTATTCATTATTTTAACATTAAGCATACTTGTCATATTTCTCATTTGACTAGCAGTAAGCTCATCGTCACACACAATACCTGTTGCTCCTAATTCTTCTACATATGCTTTTAACTCTTGAATTTTACCTTTGCCAAAATAGTGGGCTTTATGTATGCCCTCTCTTTTTTGTATCATACGTCCTATAACAGTAGCTCCTGCTGTTTCTACAAGTTCTTCTAATTCATCTAAACTAGCATCTATATTCATTAAATCTTTTTCATTATCTATTCCTATTAATACTACTCTTTCTTCTACATCTTTTGTTTCATAAGTCTTTGTTTGATTCTTTTCCATTATATCCCACCTTTTGTAATATTAATATATAGTAATTATAACACATATATATGTTTTTTACTACAAAATATTTGATTTATCATTAGTTATATTTTATATATAAACATTTTTAAACTTTTAATAAATATTTTACTAGTTATTAATTAAAATTTTAACACTAATCAATTTTTTGATACAAAGTATTAAAAAATAGCTATTCCTCTTATTCAATAAAAATTAAAACATAAAGTAAGTTATAATTTTTATTTTAAATAATAAAGTCATAGCTTAATTGAAATAAAAGCTATGGTAAATACCATAGCTTAAATATATTTTTAATTATTGTGTGATGGCACTTTCTTGTATACTTTCATCTTCTAAAAGAACTTGTTCATATTTTGCTAAAATAGCTTGTTGAAGACTTTCTCTAGCAGAAGAATTAATAGGATGTGCTATATCTCTAAATTCTCCATTATTAGTTTTTCTACTAGGCATAGCAATAAATAAACCTTTTTCTCCTTCTATTACTTTTATGTCGTGTATAACAAGTTCATTGTCAATAGTAATAGAAACTATTGCTTTCATTTTTCCTTCTTGATTAACTTTTCTAATTCTTACGTCTGTAATATTCATAGATAAATTTCCTCCTATAAAGTAGAATAAATTATACTAAAGGTATATACCAAAAGCATTAATATAGTATGGTTCTACTTTATACCTAAAAATTATGTAATTATTTTGGGTATTAAAATTTAATAAGTAAAACCTATATAATGGTAAATACATTATATACCTATTTTATATAAATTGCAATATTTATTTATTTATTTATTTTGTTTTTTTATAAATTTGTTAGAGTATATTTATATATATTGTTTAATTATTATAAATAAATTATTATTTATATAAGTTAAAAATATTATTTTTAACAATATGTTTTTTTTAGTACCATTTATATATATTCATTTCTATTTTTGTTAATAATATAAAACATAAGTAAAATCAATAGTTGCTAAAATATAACAATGTATATATAATATATTTAGTTGTGTAATAATTTAATTTTTGTAATAAAATATTATTAAATAGTTATTATTTTATGTTAGGAGATTTGTTTAATATGGATATAAAAAGTATTTTCCCTTATAAAAAATTATACTTTATAGGTATAGGTGGAATTAGTATGTCTGGTCTTTGTGAAATACTTTTAGCTGAAGGTGATTATATCATATATGGTTCAGATAACAATAATTCAGAACTTATACAAAATCTTATTAAAAAAGGTGTTACTGTATATATTGGTCAAGATGAAAATAATATTACATCTGATATAGATTTAGTTGTATATACTGCTGCTATAAAAGAAGATAATCCTGAATTTATTAAAGCTAAAAACCTTGGGCTAAAAATGTTAGAACGTTCTACATTTTTAGGTCAATTAATGAAAGCATACAAGTTTCCTCTTTGTATAGCTGGTACTCACGGAAAAACTACTACATCATCTATGGTATCTCAAGTATTTTTACAAGCTGATAAAGACCCTACTATATCTTTAGGCGGTATATTATCTTCTATAAATAGTAATTTTAAAGTAGGTAAAAAAGATTATTTTATATTAGAAACTTGTGAATATTGTGACTCTTTTTTAAAATTCAATCCTCACTCTGCTATAATTTTAAATATAGATGAAGACCATTTAGACTATTTTAAAGATATTAATCAAATATATGAAAGTTTTTTTAAATTTGCTAAATTAGTAAAAAAAGATGCCTGTCTTGTTATTAATGCTGACATTAAAGACTATGAAAAAGTAATTAATGACTTAGATTGTACTGTTATAACATATGGTCAAAATAAAAATAGTATGTGGCAGGCTAAAGACATAACCTTTGATGAGAATGGTTATGGATCTTATAAAGCTTATTATAATGATAATTTTATGTATAATATAAAATTAAGTGTTGTTGGACTTCACAATATTTATAACTCTCTTTCTGTATGTGCTTTAGCTAATTTTTATAATTTAGATAGAGAAAGTATAGAAAAAGGACTTAATAATTTTAATGGTACAAATAGGCGTTTTCAATATAAAGGTGAATTTAAAGGTGTTAAAATAATAGATGACTATGCTCACCACCCAACAGAAATTTTAGCTACTATAAAATCTGCTAAATCTCAAAATATAAATAAACTTTGGTGTGTCTTTCAACCACACACATATACTAGAACTAAAGCTCTTTTAGACGATTTTGCTAAATCTCTTTTAGATGTAGACCATATTTTAATAGCTGATATATATTCTGCTCGTGAAAAAGATACAGGAGAAATACATGCTAAAGATTTAGTTAATAGATTAAAAGATTTTGGTAAAGATTCTATATATATAAAAAGCTTTGAATGTGGAAAAGATTATATTGAAAAAAATTGTCAACATAATGATATGTTGATAACTATGGGTGCTGGAAATGTGTATTTATTAGGAGAAATGTTATTAAATAAATAGTTTTCAACATTATCCACATTTTTTTCAACATTTTAAATGTATATAAGTATATTATTTCGAATAAACGTTTGTTATAGCATATAAAAAATAACTAGTAAAAACCCTTTATTTTTCAAGGTTTCTTACTAGTTATTTTTTATATGTTATATACATGTTTAAATATATGTTAATTTATTTAAAGTTATCAACATATATGTTTATTATTTGTTGATAACTTTATTTTCTAATGCTTTTGCTAATTGGTCTGGACAAGATGTATCTTTATTTCCACAAGTTAAACCTTTTAATTTTTTTATAACATCTTCTACTTTTAAACCTTCTACAAGACTAGCTATACCTTTAAGATTACCATTACAACCTCCGTTAAATTTTACACTTTTTACAATATCTCCTTCTATTTCAAATTCAATATTTTTTGCACAAACACCTTTTGTATCATAATTAAACATAAAATTTACCCCCATATATATTTTAATTATTAAAAATTATATCATTTAAGTATATAAAAATCAATAATTACTATTTTTTCTTATTTGGATTTTATAAGCTAATTTTGTAATTATAACTCGTGGTAATATAGATATAAAAAATGGTAAAAATTTTGCATAACTAGGTATTATAATAGTTTTTCTTTTAAACATTTTATCAATAGCATATTTAGATGCCGTATAGCTATCAAGGCCTTTTATATTGTCTTTTACTCCCGCCTTTTTATGAAAGTTAGTTTTTATAGTAGCTGGACAAAATATACCTATATATATATTAGATTTTTGTCTTTTTAATTCCTCTTTTATAGCAAGACTAATATTTAATACATATGCCTTTGTTCCATAATAAGATGATAACAAGGGACTTGCAAAAAAGCTTCCTATAGAACCTACATTTAATATATATCCACTATCTTTTTTTACCATATCTTTTAAAAATAGCTTTGTTAAAATATGTAATGATTTTATGTTTAAATCTATCATATTAAGTTCATCTTCTAAATTAGTATTTAAAAATTCACCAAAAACTCCATATCCTGCATTGTTTATTAGTATATCTATATCTTTATCCTTAACATTATTATAAAGATTATAACAATTTTCTACAATAGATAAATCCATAGGTATTATAGTACAGTTTTTTATATTTTTAAAGGCTTGTTCCATTTTTTCTTTATTTCTAGATACAACTATTATATCATATCCCATATTAGATAATATAATAGACATATCTTTACCTATACCATCACTTGCACCTGTTATTAATGCTTTCATATATTTTCTCCTATATATTTTAAAAGCCAATTTTTTTCATTTTTATCTGGTTGTTCTAAAACTACATTTAAAGCTAATTTTAAACAATCACCTATTTTTTTACCATCTTTTATTCCTATTTGTTTTAAGTCATTACCTTTTATAGCAAGTGTTTTTAAAGAAAAGCAATGATTTTTTCTTATAGTTTCATCTATTTCATCAAATATATTATCATATTTTTTACACTTAACTAAGTCATTTTCAATAAGACTTACACAAAATTTAATTTCTAATATTTTTTTTAATAAATCTGACTCTATAATAGACATTAATTTTCTTGTTTCTATTCTATCATCTATAAAATTATAATTAAAATATTGTATTATAGTTTTTGTTTCTTTTATTGTTTTATTATCTAATTTTAGCCTTTTTAAAACATCTTCTCCTATTTTTTCGTCTAAATGACTTAATAAAAATGCAAATCTTAAATCTTTAGATAATTTTTTTAATATAAAAATATTTTTTTTATAGTTTTTAAAAATAGGCTCTATTTCTGGTATAAAGTATTTATATAATTTAGTTTCTTCTAAAAGATTTAATTTTTCTATATAATCAGATTTTATAAATTTTAAAAATTCATCTCTTGTACGTTCTATACTTATATTCTCTATTAATTTAGCATTATTTTTTATAGCTGAAAATGTTTTATCTTCTATATGAAATCCTAACTGAGCAGAAAAACGTACTCCTCTCATCATTCTAAGTGCATCTTCTTTAAATCTTATGTCTGCATCTCCTACACCTTTTATTAATTTGTTTTTTATATCCTCTATACCACAAAATGGATCTACAAATCCTTTTTTTATGTTATAGGCTATAGCATTCATAGTAAAATCTCGTCTACTTAAATCTTCTTCTATTTTTTTACTAAAAGTTACATTTTCTGGTCGTCTATTATCTTTATATTCTCCATCTATACGATATGTAGTTACCTCAAAATTTTGTTTATCTAAAACTACTGTAACTGTACCGTGTTCTATACCTGTATCTATTGTATAGTCAAATATATTTTTTATATCCTGTGGTAATCCGTCTGTGGTTATGTCAAAATCTTTTGGTAAAAAGCCTAATATATAATCTCTAACACACCCACCTACTATAAATCCTTCAAATCCATTTTTTTCTAATTGTTCTATTATATATACAACTTGTTTAGGAATATTCACAAAATCTCCCCTTTATATATTTTTCTATAAATATAATACCACATATTAATATTTAGTCTAGTATTTTATTAATAATATCTAATTTTTTAATACTTTATATTAAAACAACTATTCCTACTATTTTTCTTTTAAATAATAAAGTCATAGCTTAATTATAATATATTAGACAAAATTAAAAAAAAATGTTAAAATGATAAAAAAAATTAAATAGATTGGAAGATAAAAATGAATACTCTTACTAGAACAGAAATATTAATTGGAGAAAATAATATTAAAAAACTAAAAAATAGTAGTGTTATAATATTTGGTGTAGGTGGCGTTGGTTCTTTCTGCGTGGAAGCAATAGCCCGTTGTGGTGTTGGTAATATCCATATAGTAGATGATGATACTATATCTATAACAAATATTAATAGACAACTTATAGCTACTCATAGCACAATAGGTAAAGACAAAATAGAAGTAATAAAAGAACGTATATTAGATATAAACCCTGATGCTAATGTTACTGCATCTAAAGTTTTTTATACAAAAGATACAATATCTTCTATAGATTTATCTAAATATGATTATATAGTAGATGCAATAGATACTATATCATCAAAAATATTACTTATAGAAGAAGCTACAAAACAAAATATACCTATTATATCTTCTATGGGTACAGGTAATAAATTAGACCCAACTAAATTTATTGTCACAGATATATATAAAACATCTATGTGTCCACTTGCAAAGGTTATGAGATATGAGCTAAAAAGACGTGGTATTAAAAAACTTAAAGTTGTTTATTCTACTGAAAAGCCTATTAAACCTGCTCCTATTAAGTTAGATTTAAATGCTAAAAGCTCAAGTGAATTTAGAGATACTAACAAAAGGAGAGAAACTCCTGGAAGTATATCCTTTGTACCATCTGTTGCTGGTCTTATTATTGCTAGTCAAGTGGTCAATGATATAATAAAATAATCAATTTTTTTGAATACTTTGTATTCAAAGTCGTCTATGACTTTATTTTTTCTTCATTAAAAATTAAAACAAAAAGTAAGTTTATAATTTTTATTCTGAATAATAAAGTCATAGCTTAATTATAAATAATAATTAAAATATAGAGGTAAAATATGAAAAAAGTTAAAGTTTTAAGTATTTTTGGAACAAGACCAGAAGCTATAAAAATGGCTCCTATTATTAAAGAAATGGAAAACTGTGAACATATTCATCAAGAAATTTGTGTTACTGCTCAACATAGAGAAATGTTAGACCAAGTTTTAGATATTTTTAATATAAATCCAAACTATGACCTTAATATTATGACAAAAAATCAAACCCTTACTGATATTACAATAAACGGTCTTAAGGGATTAGAAAATATATTAGAAAAATCTAATCCAAATATTATTTTAGTACATGGTGATACTACTACTACTTTTATAGGATCTCTTGCTGCATTTTATAAAAAAATAAAAATAGGACATGTCGAGGCAGGTCTTAGAACATATAATAAATATGAGCCTTTTCCTGAAGAAATGAATAGAAAACTAACAAGTGCTATGGCAGATTTACACTTTGCTCCTACTATTATTTCTAAAGAAAATCTATTAAAAGAAAATGTGTGTGAAAAAGATATATTTGTAACAGGTAATACATCTGTTGATTGTATTAAAACTACTATTGATAGAAATCATATTTTTTCTTGTAATATCCTTAATAATATAGACTATGCCAATAAAAAAGTTATTACTGTAACTGCTCATAGACGTGAAAACATTGGAAAACCTTTAGAAAATATTTGTTATGCACTTTTAAAATTAGTACAAAATAATAAAGATATAGAAATTGTATATGCTGTACACTTTAACCCTCTCGTTAGAGAAGTAGCCAATCGTATATTAAGTAATAATGATAGAATTCATCTTATAGATCCATTAAATATGAAAGATATGCATAATCTTATAGACCGTTCATATATGGTTATGACTGATTCTGGTGGACTACAAGAGGAGGTACCTTCTCTTAAAAAACCTGTTCTTGTTTTAAGAAATATAACAGAGCGTCCTGAAGGACTAAAAGCTGGTGTTTTAAAACTTGCTGGTACAGAACAAGACACTATCATATCTTTAGCTACAGAACTCCTAAACAATAAAAATATTTATAATTCTATGATAAATGCTAAAAACCCTTTTGGTGATGGATTTGCCTCTAAAAGAATAGTAAATGCTATTTTATATTATTTTGATAAAATAACTGAAAAAAGTGAAAATTTTTATTAAAATATATAATATTTTTACATAGATTTTTTATAATATTAGATATATAATATATATTGTACTATTTTTATAATATATGCTATACACTTTAAGGAGGTAATATTATGACTAGTATTATAAAATCTCTATCAAAAATTAGCCAAGTTGGAATAACTATGGTTGTAACTATTGGTATATGCTTTTTTATAGGAAAATGGCTTGATAAAAAACTTGGTACAGATATTATTTTTTTAGCTATATTTACCTTATTAGGTATTGGAGCTGGATTTAGAAATGTTTATATTATGATTATGAAAGAATATAAAGAAGAAGAAAAAAAAGAAATACAACAACGTAATTTAGACTATAAAAATATTAATAAATAGTCTTTAATTCTTTATTTTAGGAGAAAATATAATGAAAATATCTAATACGTCTAAACAAATAATAATTATGATAATAGCTTTATTTTTTATAATATTTGGTATTAGCACTTTTTTTATTGATAATATTAAATCATTTTTTATAGGATTTAGCTTTGGTACAATATTTTCTATATTAAAACTTATACTTATAGAAAAAACTTTAATCAAAGCTTTAGACATGCCTGGTAAAAAGGCATCTAATTATATAAGAGTTCATTATACACTTAGATATTTTTTAACATTTGCTGTTCTTTTAATAGCCGTTTATAAAAATTTTAATATTATAGGAGTTATTCTTGGTATTTTATTACTTTTGCCAGCTACATATATAACTAAATTCAAAAATAAATCAAATATCTAGTTGACTGTATTTTAATAAAAGGTGTATAATGTATAATTGGGATTTATTTAATAAAGCATTGCTTTATTTTAAATAAATAAATTTTTAATTATTAATATTATGATATAATGTCATATATTAATAATATTAATAAAAATATGAGAAGGGAGGTAAATATATGGACTTTGGGACTAAAATTATAACAAATATAGGTGGAGTAAATATAACACAAACTACAATGAATACTTGGATTATAATTATATTTTTAACTATCGTCGCTTTAATAATTAGATCTAAAATAAACAAGTTTACTGATGTTCCTACTACAAGATTACAAAATGTAGTTGAACTTGTAGTAGAATCAATGGAAAACTTTACAATTCAAAATATGGGTGAAAAATACAAATATTTTGGTAATTGGTTTTTTGGTGTATTTTGCTTTATTTTAACATCTAACTATATTGGATTGTTATCTTTTAGGTCGCCAAGCGCAGATCTTTCTACAACTCTTGCTCTTGCTCTTGTTACATTTACCCTTATTCAATTTATGGGTATAAAGGTAAACAAAGGAGGCTATTTTAAAGGGTTTTTAGAACCATTTCCACTATTCTTACCACTTAATATTATAGGTGAATTTGCTACACCTATATCTCTTAGCCTACGTTTATTTGGTAATATATTAGGTGGTACTATAATTATGGGTCTTATAAATTCTGCTCTACAACAAGGTCATGTTCTATTACAAATAGCCGGCTTTGGAGTTATAACACCTGTTCTACATGCATACTTTGATGTATTTTCAGGGTTCTTACAATCGTTTATCTTTGTTATACTTAGTATGACATTTATTAAAGATAAAATTGGTGAATAACCAAAAATAAATTTTTATATTAAAAAAATAAATTATTTACATTTTTTAGGAGGATTTAAAAATGGAATTTAATGAAGCTTTTATTATGGGATGTTCTGCAGTTGGTGCAGGTCTTGCTGTACTTTCAGGTATTGGTACAGGTATTGGTCAAGGTTATGCTGCTGGTAAAGCTGCTGAAGCTGTTGGTCGTCAACCAGAGGCTAGAGGTACAATTATGTCAACAATGTTAGTTGGTGATGCAGTTGCCGAAACTTCTGCTATCTATGGTCTTGTTATAGCAATCTTATTATTATTTGCAAACCCATTTATTGGTTAATAATTATATTTAACAATTTTTCTAACTAATTAGAAAAATGAAAGGAGGGCAAATTTTCTTGGATAGCTATATACTTACTTTAGATAAACAGTTTCTCTACCAAGTTATTATCCAATTAATATCTACAGGTATATTATGTTTTATTTTATACAAACTTTTGTATAAACCGGTTACTAACTTTTTACAAAAACGTAGAGAACGTATTGAAAATAACATAAATGAAGCAAATACTAAACTTGCTGAGGCTGATAGCCTTAAAGCAGAATATGAAATTAAACTTAGAGAAATTGAAAAAGAAAAAGCAACTATATTAGAAGAAGCTCGTACTCGTGCTAAAGAAAATGAAATACAAATAATTGAAGAGGCTAAAAGAGAAGCTGAAACTATTAAAAATAGAGCTATGCTTGATATTCAAAGAGAACAAGAAAAAGCTAAAGAAGAAGTTAGGTTACAAATTATTGAAGTTTCTTCTTTAATTGCTAGCAAATTTATAAGTGAAAAAATCAACGAGGTTGAACAAAACAAACTTGTTGACCAAATTATTGAAGATTTGGAGGAAATTAAATGTCAAAATTAATTTCTAAAAGATATGCAATTGCTCTTTTTGAATTAGCAAAAGAAACAGATAAAATTGACTTATTTAATAGTCAAATTGAACTAATTTATAATTCTATTAAAGCTGATAAAGAATTTTTAGCTGTTTTAAATCACCCTCGAATATCTAGTGGTGAAAAATTTAATCTTTTTCAAAATATTTACCAAAATAATATTTCAGAAGAAATTTTAGGACTTATATCTATTGTTATCAAAAAAAATAGAGAGACTGAAATGTTAGAAATATTAGAAATATTTTTAGAGCTTGTTAGAGATTATAAAGGAATAATTACTGCTTACATATACTCTGCTAAAGCTCTTAATGAAGAACAAATTAATAATATAAAACAAAGTTTATACAAAAATCTAAATAAAGAAATTATTATTAAGGCTAGTGTTAAACCAGAACTTATTGGTGGTTTAGTTATTAATGTAGACGGTAAAGTTATTGACAATTCTATCAAAAAAAGTCTAGAAGATATTAAAAAAAGCCTTATTAATAGTTAAGTAAAGGAGTGTAACCCGTTAATGAACTTAAGACCTGAAGAAATTAGTTCTGTTATTAAAGAACAGATTAAAGGTTATACATCAAAATTAGATGTATCTGATGTTGGTACGGTTATACAGGTTGGGGATGGTATTGCCAGAGTACATGGACTTGAAAAAGCTATGAGTGGTGAACTTCTTGAGTTTGAAAGTGGCGTACTAGGTATGGCTCAAAATCTTGAAGAAGACAATATTGGGGTAGTTTTATTAGGTTCTGACCAACAAGTTAAAGAAGGTGACAGTGTTAAACTTACTGGACGTGTTGCTGAAGTTGGTGTTGGTGAAGCTATGATTGGTCGTGTTGTAAATGCAATCGGTCAGCCAATAGATGAAAAAGGTCCTATTAATACTACTGCTACTCGTCCTATAGAAAGAGTAGCACCTGGCGTTATCACTCGTAAATCTGTTGACGTACCTTTACAAACTGGTATTAAAGCTATAGATGCTATGGTACCTATTGGCCGTGGACAACGTGAACTTGTAATAGGGGATCGTCAAACAGGTAAAACTGCTATTTGTATAGATACTATTATAAATCAAAAAGGTAAAGATGTTATTTGTATCTATGTTGCAATTGGACAAAAAGCTTCTACTGTATCTCGTATAGTTAGAAGTCTTGAAGATGCTGGTGCTATGGACTATACAACAGTTGTATCGGCAACTGCTTCAGATCCTGCTCCACTTCAATTTATAGCACCTTATACTGGTGTTGCTATTGGTGAAGAATTTATGGAAAATGGCAAAGACGTACTTATTGTGTATGATGATTTATCTAAACACGCTGTTGCTTACCGTGCTATGTCTCTTCTTCTTCATAGACCACCAGGACGTGAGGCTTATCCAGGGGATGTATTCTATCTTCACTCAAGACTTCTTGAAAGAAGTGCTAGACTTGAAGAAAAATATGGTGGTGGTTCTATAACTGCCCTTCCTATTATCGAAACTCAAGCTGGAGATGTTTCTGCTTATATCCCTACAAACGTTATATCTATTACAGATGGACAAATATTCCTTGAAAGTGAATTATTTAACTCTGGTGTACGTCCTGCTATAAATGCTGGTCTTTCAGTATCTAGGGTTGGTGGTTCTGCTCAAATCAAGGCTATGAAAAAAATCGCAGGTCCTATCCGTATAGAACTTGCTCAATATAGAGAACTTGAAAGCTTTGCTCAATTTGGTTCTGACCTTGACAAAGATACTTTAGACCGTCTTAATCACGGTCAAAGAATAGTTGAAATATTAAAACAACCTCAATATTCTACTTTAGAGGTTGAAAAAGAAGTTGTTATTCTTTATGCGGTTACTAAAAAATATCTTGATGATATTGAACTTCACCGTATAGCAGACTTTGAAAAAGAATTCTTTAACTTTGTAGAAACTAAATATAACAATATTTTCAAAAGTATTAGAGAAACTAAAGAAATGTCTGAAGATGTTGAAAAACAACTTATCGAAGCACTTGAAAGATTTAAAAAAGAATTTAAATAATAAAGAGGTGATATTATGGCATCAATGCGTGATATTAAACGCAGAATTAAAAGTGTCAATAGCACCCAGCAAATAACTAACGCTATGTATCTTGTTGCTAGTAGTAAACTTAATAAAGCTAAAGCTAGATTAGAAGATACTCGCCCTTTCTTTACAGAAACTAAAAAAGTTATTGCAAATATTGTTAATGGTTCTAGTAATATAAACCATCCTTATCTTGATAAAAGAGAAGTAAAGTCTACTTGTGTTATTGTTATAACTGGTGATAGAGGACTTTGTGGTGGATATAATACTAATATTAACAAACTTGCTATGACTGCTATTAAAAATAAAGAAACTGATAAAGTAATAACTATTGGGGGCAAAAGTAAGGAATTTTTTAAAAGACGTGCTAATTTAGTACACTCTTTTACAAATATATCTGAAAACCCTATATATGAAGATGCTTTACAAATTGGGCGTTTGGCACTAGATATGTTTACATCTGGTAAAGTAGATGAAGTTTATTTAGCTTATACAGAGTTTGTTTCTTCTCTTGTAAATGAACCTAAACTTATTAAACTTTTTCCATTAGATGTAGACGATTTTAAAACTGAAGAAAAAGCAGAAAATAATAATTTGGCCCTTACTATTTATGAGCCGAGTGAAGAGTCTGTTTTAGAATATGTTATTCCTAAATACGTTAATACCGTTATATTTGGTGCTATGGTAGAATCTGCAGTTTGTGAGTTAGGTGCTAGAATGACTGCTATGGATTCTGCTACTGAAAATGCTAAAGAGATGATAGATTCTTTAAATCTTGTTTATAACAGAGCAAGACAAAGTGCTATCACACAAGAAATTACCGAAATTGTTAGCGGTAGTGGTATTTATAATTAGAAAAGGAGTGGAAACTTTTGGCTGAAAAAAATGTAGGTAAGATAATACAAATTATCGGTGCCGTATTAGATATAAAATTTTCAAGCGAAAATATGCCAGCGTTATATAATGCCATTGAAATTGAACATAACGGCGAAACTATCGTTGCTGAAGTTGCTCAACACTTAGGTGATGACATAGTTAAATGTATCGCTATGAGCTCTACTGACGGACTTGTTAGAGGTATGGACGCAGTAGATACAGGAGCACCTATATCTGTACCTGTTGGTTCTTGTACTTTAGGTCGTATGTTCAATGTTGTTGGTAATCCTATTGACGAAGCTGGTAATGTTGATGTTAAAGAAAAATGGTCTATCCATAGAAATGCTCCTAGCTTTGCTGAACAAGCAACAGCTACTGAACTTTTAGAAACTGGTATTAAAGCTATTGATCTTCTTTGCCCTTACTCTAAAGGTGGTAAAATCGGTCTTTTTGGCGGAGCTGGTGTTGGTAAAACAGTTCTTATTATGGAGCTTATTAGAAATATAGCAACAGAGCACGGTGGTTTCTCTGTTTTTGCTGGTGTTGGTGAACGTACTCGTGAAGGTAACGACCT
>CAMMEG010000011.1 GCA_946495765.1 uncultured Eubacteriaceae bacterium | reverse complement strand
TTTATAATTTTTATTTTGAAAAATAAAGTCATAACCTAATTATAAATAATAATTTTTTAGTACTTTGTACTAAAAACGGTTATTCCTATTATTTTTCTTCTATAAAAATTAAAACAAAAACCCGTTTATAATTTTTATTTTGAAAAATAAAGTCATAACCTAATTATAAATAATAATTTTTTAGTACTTTGTACTAAAAACGGTTATTCCTATTATTTTTCTTCTATAAAAATTAAAACAAAAACCCGTTTATAATTTTTATTTTGAAAAATAAAGTCATAACCTAATTATAATTATTGGAGGTAAATATTATGAATATGTTTTTTACAGATGATAAAACTATAAATATCGCTTTTAAGATAAGAAAAGAAATTTTCATAAAGGAACAAAATATACCTAAAAATTTAGAGATAGATGGTAGTGACAAATATGCTAAAAATATGATTTTAACAATAGATAATAAGCCTATCGGTACAGGTAGGCTTATAGAAATAGACAATAAAATGTATATTGGGCGTATTGCTATATTAAAAGAACATAGAAAAAAGGGATATGCAACAAAAATAATAAATTTTTTATTAGATGAGGCAAAAAATATGGGGTATAACGAAGTTTTTATCCACTCTCAGCTACACGCTAAAGAATTTTATGAAAAGATTGGATTTAAAGCCTTTGGTGAGGAGTTTTTAGAAGCTAATATACCTCATATAAATATGAAGATAGATTTTAATTAATAAATTTTTTTAATGCTTTGTATTAAAAAATTATTAATTAATAAAGTTGGAGGATAAAATGAAATTAATTATTGGACTTGGTAATCCTGGTTTAGAATATAAATGGACAAGACATAATGTAGGATTTGAAGCAATAGATAAACTTGCTTATGATTTTAATATAAATGTTAATAAAAACAAATATAAAGCCATTTATGGCGAAGGTATAATACATAATGAAAAAGTTATCCTTATAAAACCTTTAACATATATGAACCTTAGTGGTGAATGTGTTAGAGATTTTTTAGCTTTTTATAAAGACTTATCTCTTGAAGATATTATTGTTATATGTGATGATATAAATTTACCTATTGGAACTATAAGAATAAGAAAAAAGGGCTCTGATGGTGGTCAAAATGGCTTAAAAAATATTATTTATCATCTTAATAGTGATGAGTTCCCTCGTGTTAGAATAGGTATAGGACAAAAACCAGAACATTATACTCTTGCTAATTTTGTACTATCTAAATTTAATAAAGATGAAGAAATAGACATTATAAAAGGTATAACTTCTGCAACTAACGCACTAGAATTATTTATAAAAGATAAAAATAATGGATTATCAAATGCTATGAATTTATTTAATAAGAAAAATAAAAATGATAAAATAATTGAGAAATAAAAATAGATGGTGAAATTATGAACATATTTAATAATATATCAAATGAAAATAAAAATTTTAATACCTTATTAGATTTTTTAAAGTCTAAAAAAACGCCTTTATTGTTATCTAGCGTTTTAGAATCTCAAAAAAGTCATATAGTATATGATGTATTTAAAAACTTTAGTAATTCTAGTATTATTATTTGTGAAAATGAGCTTAAAGCTAAAAACTTTTATGATGATTTAAAGCTATTTTTTAAAGATAAAGTATTTTATTATCCTAGCAAAGATGTTGTGTTTTATAGTGCTGATGTAAAAAGCCGTGATATTATAAAATATCGCTTTGATGTTATAAAAAATATTCTATCTAATGATAATATAGTAATTGTTTTATCCATAGAGGCCTTATTTGATAGACTTGTAAAAAAGGAAATATTTGAAAAATTTATTTTAAACTTTAAAATAGGTGATACATTAAATATTGAAGAACTATCTAAAAAACTTATATTTATGGGATATGAAAAATCAGCCTCAGTTGAAGGTATAGGTCAATTTGCAATCAGAGGTGGTATAATAGATATTTTTAGTCCTATATTTGAAAATGCTTTTAGAATAGAACTTTGGGGTGATGAAATAGACTCTATTAGGCTATTGGATTCTTTTTCTGGTAGGTCAATTGAAAATATTGACAACATAACTATATATCCTATGCGTGAACTTGTATATGAAGAAGATAATATACAAATAGCTATAAAAAATATTTTAAAAGAATTTGAAAATACCAAAAATACTCTTGAGAAAAATAATAAAAATGATGAACTTGATAGACTCACAATACATGTGCAAGAAACTATTGAAAAACTTAAAAATCAAAAAACATTTTCAGGTATAGATAAATTTATACAATTTTTTTATGAAGATAATACTACATTACTAGATTATGTAAAATCAAATACTATTTTATATTTTGATGAACCTAATAGAATAAGAGAAAAAGCAGATATTGTAAAAAACGAGTTTTTAGAAAGCTTAAAAGGACGTATATTAAAAGGTGAAATATTACCTTGTCAAAATAAAATGATTTTTGACTATGATGAGATACTAAATTTTACTAAAAATTTTGAAAAAATTTTATTAGTCAACATAAGTCAAACATTAAAAGATTTTAACCCAAAAGAAATAATAGATTTTAATGTAAAAAGTTCTATAATAGAAAAAAATAGTCTAGAAAAACTATATGATGAACTTAAATATTATAAATCTTTAAATTATACAATAGTATTTTTAGCAAGTGGAACAACTAGATGTGAAAGGTTAGAACGTGAATTTAATGAAAACAATATAAATACTATATTTTTAAATGAAGAAAAGTTAAATGACGACTATATTATCCATAAGGGTATTGTATACATAATAAGAGGAAGTTTAAATAAAGGCTTTGAATATCCTGATGACAAATTTATAGTATTAACTGACAAGGAGCTTTTTGGTGAAGAAAAGAAAAAGAAAAAGGCTAGTAAAAAGAAAAAAGGAGCAAAAATAGAAAGCTTTACTGACCTTAAAATAGGAGATTATGTAGTACATGATAATCATGGTGTAGCTGTATTTCGTGGTATAGAAAAAATGGTTACAGATGGCGTTAGTAAAGACTATTTAAAACTTGGATATGAAGATGATGGTATTTTATATGTATCTGTAAATCAGCTTGATATGGTTCAAAAATATATAGGCGGTGGTTCGTCTGCTCCTAAAATAAATAAACTTGGTGGCAAACAATGGGGTGTAGCTAAAGCTAAAGCTAAAAAAGCTATTCAACTATTAGCTAAAGATTTAGTAGAACTTTATGCAAAAAGACAACAGGCTAAAGGCTTTATGTATTCTAAGGATAATATTTGGCAAACAGAGTTTGAAGATAGTTTTCCATTTGAAGAAACTGATGACCAACTTAATGCTATTCAAGATGTAAAAAATGATATGGAAAGCTCTAAAGTTATGGACAGACTTATATGTGGAGATGTTGGGTTTGGTAAAACTGAAGTTGCCATACGAGCTGCTTTTAAAGCTGTACAAGATAATAAACAAGTTGTTTTTTTAGTTCCTACTACAATACTTGCTCAACAACATTATCAAACATTTATAGATAGAATGAAAAATTTTCCTATAAATATAGAAATGCTTAGTAGGTTTAGAACTGCTAAACAACAAAAAGAAGCTTTAGTAGGACTTGAAAAAGGTATTGTTGATATTATAATAGGTACACACAGAATATTATCTAAAGATATAAATTTTAAAGATTTAGGTCTTATTATTATAGATGAAGAACAACGTTTTGGTGTTAAACATAAAGAACAGCTAAAATCCTTAAAAGATAATGTAGATGTTTTGACTCTTTCTGCAACACCTATTCCTCGTACACTTCATATGAGTATGGCTGGTATAAGGGATATGAGCTTACTTGAAGAACCTCCTCGTGAAAGAATGCCGGTTCAAACATATGTTTTAGAATATGATATAGAGTCTATAAGAAATGCTATAAATCGCGAACTTGCTAGAGGGGGACAAGTATATTATCTTCACAACCGTGTAAATAATATAGAAGAAGAAACTATTAAGCTTCAAAACCTTGTACCTGATGCTGTTGTTTCATTTGCTCATGGACAAATGAGTGAACGTGAACTTGAAAAAGCTATGCTTGGATTTATGAAAAATGAAATAAATGTATTAGTATGTACGACTATTATAGAAACTGGGCTTGATATATCTAATGTAAATACAATAATAATAAATGACGCTGACCATATGGGACTTAGTCAATTATATCAACTTAGAGGCCGTGTTGGTAGGTCTAATAAAACTTCTTTTGCATATCTTATGTATAAAAAAGATAAAATTTTACAAGAAGTTTCTGAAAAAAGACTACAAACTATAAAAGAATTTACTGAATTTGGTTCTGGTTTTAAAATAGCTATGCGTGACTTAGAAATACGTGGAGCTGGTAATTTACTTGGGTCTCAACAACACGGACATATGGATATTATTGGCTATGAAATGTACTGTAAATTATTAGATCAAGCCGTAAGAGAACTTAAAGGTGAAGAAGTTGAAAAAGAATTTGAAACATTAATAGATATTGCTGTAAATGCCTTTATATCTCCTACATATATAGAAAATGAAACACAAAAATTAGAAATGTATAAAAAAATATCTACTATTAAAACTGAAGCTGACTTTTTTGATGTTCAAGATGAACTAGAAGACAGATTTGGTACTATTCCTAAAGTGGTACAAAACCTTTTAAATATTGCTCTTATGAAGTCTTATGCAAACAATATTGGTGTTAATAAAATATCACAATGTGGTAACTCTATTTCGGTAAGATTTAATGAAAATAATAAAGTTAATATAGAAAAATTTAAAACTCTTTTATCTTCTAGCAATAATTTATCTTTTAATGGTACATTAACTTATAAAATTAAAGATAATAAAGAAGATTTTGTAACAAAACTTAAAGATATATTTTTATTTTTAGCTTAAATTGTGGAGGTTATTAAAACGTATATATATTTTGAACATAACTTAAATATAAACTATACTATATAAAATTAGTTATTTTAAAATAGCTAAGTTATATTAACAAATGCCTTATTATTTTTGTATTCTTAAGGAAGAATGTAATGTTCCTTGTTGGTAAAATACAAGGTAACAAAATAATATGTGTAGGTATGTTTAACCTAGTAGATTATAATTCTTATCTGAAAAAGAATAGACTAATAGAAATTGAAATATTAGGCTATCATATTGATAAATATAAACATGGTTTTTAGTTTAAATATCGGTTATAGATTTTTATCTATAACCTTTTTAAATAGAAAATATTAAAAAGTTATTGCTTTTATGTATATATCCATTATAATATATTTATACTATAATAGTATATTATAAATAAAGGAGGCATTATAAAATGGAACAATTAAAACAAAGAAGTGAAGTTTTAGAGCAATTTAAATGGAAAATAGAAGACTTAGTTTCTTCTGATAAAGTTTGGGAAGAACGTTTTGAAAATCTAAAAAAAGATTTTAAAAAAATGGATAGTTTTAAAAATAATATTAAAATAAACAATCTATATGATTGCCTCTCTTTAAGAGATAAAATATCTAATGAAACCATGGTTTTATATGTATATGCAAACCTAAAGAAAAATGAAGATAGCACTAACAATTTTTATCAATCATTAGCTAGTAAAGCTGATAGCCTTATAAGTTTATATCAAGGTACTGTTGCATTTTTAGAACCTGAAATATTAACATTAGATGAAAATCAGCTTTTAAAAGCTATAGATACTGATTTAAAATTATATAATCAATATATTAAAAATCTTTTAAGAACAAAAGCTCATATATTATCAACAGAAAAAGAAGAAATATTAGCAAGCGCTTATGAAATAAGCCAATCTGCTGACAATATATTTTCTATGTTAAATAATGCTGATGCTGATTTCGGATATATAAAAGATGAAAATGGCAAAGATATTAAAGTTACACATGGTAATTATTCTATGCTTTTAGAAAATCCTAATCGTAATGTTAGAGAACAAGCTTTTAAAGCTATGTACAAATTTTATTATAACCTTAAAAATACTATCGCTACAACATATACATCTAGTGTTAAAGCTGATATATTCAATGCAAAAGTTAGAAATTACAATTCTTCAATAGAACACGCTTTATCAGAAACAAATGTATCTTTAGATGTATATAAAAATCTTATATCTACTGTTCATAGATTTTTACCTGCTATGCATAAATATGTAAATATTAGAAAAAGACGTTTAGGTCTTTCAGAAATTCATTTTTATGATTTATATACACCTATTGTTAAAGATATAGATAAAAAAATTACTTTTGAAGAAGGCAAAAAACTTACACTAGAAGCGCTAAAACCTTTAGGTGATGACTATATTAAAAATTTAGAAAACGCCTTTAATAATCGTTGGATAGACATTTATGAAAATATAGGTAAAAGAAGTGGTGCGTATGTATGGGGTGCGTATGGTTGTCACCCATTTGTATCTTTAAATTATACAGATACATTAGATGATATGTTTACACTTGCACATGAAATGGGACATGCTATGCATAGCCACTATACTCAAACAAATCAACCTTATATTTATGGTAATTATACTATATTTTTAGCAGAAGTGGCATCTACTGTAAATGAAGCCTTATTAATGGAGTATCTTTTAAAAATAACTAAAAATGAAGATGAAAAACTTTATCTTATAAATCATTTTATGGAACAATTTAGAACTACTCTATTTAGACAAACTATGTTTGCTGAATTTGAAATGATTGTACACGAAAAAATGGAAAAAGGTGAACCTCAAACATTTGAAAGCCTCTGTGAAATATATAAAAACTTAAATATAAAATATTATGGAAGTGACATAATAATAGATGAAGAAATAACTTGGGAATGGGCTAGAATACCTCATTTTTATTCTGCATTTTATGTTTATCAATATGCAACTGGCTATTCTTGTGCAATAGCTTTTTCTAAAAAAATCTTAGAAGAAAATAAAACTGATGATTATATTGGTTTCTTAAAAAGTGGCTCTTCAGATTATTCTACTGAAATACTTAAAAAAGCTGGTGTAGATATAACTAAAAAAGAACCTATAGAAGATGCTTTAAAAGTATTTGAAGATTTAGTATCTAAAATGGAAAAAATATCTTAAAAGGAGTGTAAATATGGACGAAAGAATAAAAAAACTAGCTAAAAATTTAGTAACCTACTCTTGTAATTTAAAAAAAGGAGAAAAAGTTTTAATATCTAGTGGTGGTTTTGCTGATATGCCTCTTGTTAAAGCATTAATAAAAGAAACTTATAAAGTTGGAGCCATACCTTTTGTAGAAATTAATCATAATAGTATACAAAGGGAACTTCTTTTAAACACAAGTGAAGAACAACTTAACCTTATGGCAGAAATAGATGCTAAAAGAATGAAAGCCATGGATGCATATATTGGTATAGGAGCTCAAGATAACAATAGTGAGTTAGCTGATGTACCTAGTGAAAATATGCAAATGTACTCTAATCTTTATAGCAAAAAAGTTCATCAAGAAATAAGACTTAATAAAAAATGGGTAGTTTTAAGATATCCTACAAACAATATGGCTCAATCTGCTGGTACAAGTTTAGAAGCCTTTGAAGATTTTTACTTTAAAGTATGTAATCTTGACTATAGCAAAATGTCTAAAGCTATGGATAATCTTGTTTCTCTAATGAATAAAACAGATAAAGTTCGTATTGTAGCAAAGGATACAGATATTACATTTTCTATAAAAGACATACCAGCTATTAAATGTGCTGGAGAAATGAATATACCAGATGGAGAAGTTTATTCTGCACCTGTTAAAGACAGTGTTAATGGATATATCACTTATAATACTTCATCTGAATATCAAGGATTTACTTATGAAAATGTACGTTTAGAATTTGAAAATGGAAAAATTGTAAAAGCTACTGCTAATGATACCTCTCGTATAAATAAAGTATTTAATTCTGATGAGGGTGCTAAATATATAGGAGAATTTGCAATAGGTGTAAATCCTTATATATTAAGCCCTATGAACAACATTTTATTTGATGAAAAAATAATGGGAAGTATACACTTTACACCAGGTAATGCTTATGATGATGCAGATAATGGTAATAGAAGTAGTATTCATTGGGATTTGGTTTTAATACAAACTAAAGAATATGGTGGAGGAGAAATATACTTTGATGATGTATTAATTAGAAAAGACGGTTTATTTGTTATTGATGAACTTAAATGCTTAAATCCTGAAAATTTAGCTAATTAAAATTTATTAAAAAATTGGAAAAATCTGATGTTGCTATATAGATAACTAATTCTTCTTATGGTATAAAAATAATAAAATATTTAAAACTATATAGTAATTAATTTTTTCGACAATGTATTTATAAAAAATCTACTTCTATCATTCTCTTTTAATAAAAATTGAAATAAAAACTAATTTATAATTTTCATATTGAATAATAAGTTTACTTAATTATATTAAAAATAAGCCCACTAATTAGTGGGCTTATTTGTTTTTCTATAATATATATTTGTCTATAAGTGATACAAGGTTAGCAATTTCTGGTTTAGTAATTTGAGCAGTAGCCCCTAATCTTTCACCTTTTAGTCTCATTTCATCATTTATAAGAGAAGAAAATATAATAACTGGTATATGTTTAAGTTCTTCATCATCTCTAATAAGCTTTAATAGTCTATGACCATCCATTTTAGGCATTTCTATATCTGTAATAATACAAGAAACTTTATCTTCAATCGCTCCTGGTTGATTTTTATATTCTTGTAAAGTATCCCATGCATGTTTCCCATCTGTACACATAGTAGTATTTGTATAATGAGATTTATGAAGACATTCTATTAACAATTTTTCTAATAGAGGAGAGTCTTCAGCTAAAAGTATTGGTTTATTGGAATCTTTACGTTCACCAAGTTTATCAATATCGGATATTTTTATACTCTTGTCTGGACTAATATCTGCAAGTATTTTTTCAAAGTCTAATATAGTTATTAGTTTATCTTTAACTCTAGCTATACCAGTAGCAAGCCCTTCTTGACCACTATATATAGTAGTATCTGGTTTTTCTATGTTCTCCCATGATATACGATGTATTTCTTCTACTGTATGTACATGAAAAGCTGTATATACATTATTAAATACTGTTATTATAAATATATCTCTAGTAGGATCATCTGTTGGTGGTAATCCCATATAAGTTGCTAAATCTATAACTGTCATAATATCATCTCGAGGTTTAAATACCCCTTCTACATAAGGACTAGAATTAGGCATTGGTGTTGCTTGCGTATATTTCATAATCTCCAATATTTTAGCAACATTTATACCAAAATGACTTCCTGCAATAGTAAACTCCATAAGTTCGAGCTCATTAGTACCACTTTCTAAAAGAATTTTTGGCTTTAAAATATCGTTCAAAATAAATCCCCCTTAATATGTTTTTATAAAAATTATATTTGATTAAGTTTAATTAAAGTTAAGAATGGATAAAATAAATATATATTTTAAAATAATAATATATAATTAATTATTATTATATCATTTTAATTTAATAAAGCAAAGAAAAAATTAAAATTTTTAAAAACTTTTTTAAAGCTGGTTGAATAATATATAAAATTGTGATAAAGTTTGTATATAAAATACTTAGGAGGAAACATCATTAAATGTGTGGATTTACTGGATTTACTGGAGATTTAGATAATAAAGAAGAGATAATAGAAAAAATGATGAATAGAATAATACATAGAGGGCCAGATAGTAGCGGTATACATTGTGACGAAAATGTTACTTTAGGGTTTAGACGCCTTAGTATTATCGGATTAGAAAATGGCTCACAACCTATGTATAATGAAGACGGTAGTATTGTTATAGTTTTTAATGGTGAAATATACAACTATGCTATTATAAAAGAAGAGCTATTAAAAAATGGACATATTTTTAAAAGCGAGGCCGATACTGAAGTTTTAGTACATTTATATGAAGAAAAAGGTATGGATATGCTAAAAGATATACGAGGTATGTTTGCCTTTGTTATATATGATAAAAATAAAAATACTCTTTATGCAGTTAGAGATTTTTTTGGTATAAAACCATTTTATTATACTAATATAAATGGTAATCTTGTTTTTGGCTCTGAAATAAAAAGTTTTTTAGAGTATCCAAAGTTTAAAAAAGAAGTAAATGAAATAGCTTTAGAAAATTATCTTTCATTTCAATATTCTGTCTTAGAAGAAACTTTCTTTAAAGGTGTATTTAAACTTATGCCTGGACATTACCTAAAATATAAAGATGGTAAAGTGGATATAACAAGATATTTTGAGCCTATGTTTGAACCTCAGCCAATGAAACTACAAGAAGCTATAAAGGCTGTTGACCATTCTTTACAAGAATCTATTAAAATCCATAAAGTAAGTGATGTGGAGGTTGGTTCATTTTTATCTAGTGGTGTAGACTCTAGCTATGTTGCTGCTACATTTAAAGGAGATAAAACGTTTACTGTTGGGTTTGACTATGAAAATTATAATGAAATAAACTATGCAAAGGATTTATCTAAAGAAATTGGTATAGAAAACTTTAACAAAACAATAACAACTGATGAATATTGGGATGCCATATCTAAAGTACAATACCATATGGATGAACCTTTAGCAGACCCTTCTGCTATTGCTTTATACTTTGTTTCTAATCTAGCTAGTAAACAAGTTAAAGTTGCCTTATCTGGCGAAGGTGCTGATGAGTTTTTTGGTGGATATAATATATATAAAGAACCTTTTGATATATCTTTTATAACTGTGTTACCAAAACCTATAAGAAAAGCTTTAGCTAAAATGGTTAAAATAATTCCTTTTTCTTTTAAAGGCAAAAACTTGTTTATACGTGCATCTAAAGATGTTGAAGAAAGATTTATTGGTAATGCCAATATGTTTTCTAAAGAAGAGCGTGAAAGTATATTAAAAAATCCTACAGGTAAATATGCTCCTATGGATATAACTAAACCTTTATATGATAAGGTTAAACATTTAGACGATGTTACAAAAATGCAGTATATAGACTTAAACCTTTGGCTTGTAGGAGATATTCTTTTAAAAGCTGACAAAATGAGTATGGCAAACTCTTTAGAAGTTAGAGTTCCATTTTTAGATAAAGAAGTATTTAAAGTAGCTAGTAAAATTCAATCTGATTATCGTGTTAATAAACAAGCTACTAAATATGTGTTTAGAATGGCATCTAAAGAATATTTACCAGAAATGGTATCTACTAAGAAAAAACTTGGCTTTCCTGTTCCTATTAGAGTTTGGCTTAAAGAAGATAAGTTTTATAATAGAGTAAAAGAAGCTTTTTGTTCTGACGTTGCTAAAAAATATTTTAATATTGATAAAATAGTTGGTTATCTTGATAACCATAGACAAGGTAAAGGTGATTTTAGTAGAAAAATTTGGACTATATATATGTTTTTAGTGTGGCATAAACAATTTTTTGAGGAGGCGTAAAAATGAATTGTATTTTTTGTAAAATTTTAAATGGTGAGATACCTTCCAATAAGGTTTTTGAAAATGATAATTTTATAGCTATATTAGATGCTTTCCCTGCTAGTGAAGGACATACACTAGTTATACCTAAAAAACACTATGAGAATATTTTTGAAATAGATGAAGACACATTAAAAGAAGGCTACGCTATTGCTAAAAAAGTAGCTAATAGTATAAAAAAATCCTTAAGTGTAGAAGATATTAATATATTACAAAATAATGGAGCTTTAGCTGGACAAACTGTTAATCATTTTCATATACATATTATCCCTCGTAAAGAAAATGATAAAATAGTTATAAAATCTGAGCAAATTAATATTGATAATAATAGAATAAATGAAATACTTAATTCCATAAAAGATAATCAATTTTTTTGATACTTTATATCAAAAAACAGGTTTTCATTAATATAAAAAAATAAAAGAGAATACACCCTCTCTTTTATTTTTTTATAATCATATATACAACATATACAATAATATTAATATAAAAAAATAATGTAAATATTTTAGGACTATCTATATTATTTTTAATTTGATTATTTTCTTCTTTTAGCTCCCTTATTTCTCTTTTATTGCATATTATAAATAAAAATATGGACAACAGAAGTAATGGTAATGTGAACAAGAAATATATTAAAGGATATATTAAATCTTTAAATGTATATGTTGCATTTAATATTTGTTCATTAACATTTGGTGTATACTTATATGCTATATGAGCTATAGTTATTTGACTTCCATTAAATATAAAATGCATAAGTATACTAGACCATATTGATTTAGTTACTTTAACTAAATATCCAAATATAATACCTCCAACTATAGCATAAAAAAGTTGAGATATAGTAAAATGCATTACTCCAAAATAAAAACTAGACATTAATATACCTATTAATACTGTTGTTTTTTTATAACCCGTTAATATAACTCCTCTAAAAACTAATTCTTCTGTTATGGCAGGAACTAGTGCTGAAACAAATAGCGCTTTAGGTAAGCTTAAACTAGCAAATACAGCAATTGCATCTGATATTTCATCTTTATAAAATACATTGGTAATAGCTCCTATTAATTGTAACATTGGTTGTATTGTAAAACTTAAAAATATTATTAAAAAAAAGTTTTTTAAAGATAAAGGCTTTAAAGGTATTATATATTTAAATTTTATTTTTTTTATAAGTAATACCAAAATAATAGGTGATATAAAACATATAACTGAAAAAATAGATTGAATAATCCATATATTTTGCGTACTTAACAAATTAGGAAATAATTTTAATATACCTAGTAATACAAAGTTACCAATAAATATTAAAAACATCATTAATAAAAACATAAATCTATCAGCATTTTTAGGATAATTCATTATTCATCAACTCCATATTTTCTACTATATTTTTCATCTATAAAACGATTAAATACAGAAAATATAACTGCAAATATTGGTACTCCAAAAAACATTCCAGCAGGTCCAAATATAGCACCACCAACTATTATAGAAAATATTATACCTATTGGCTTTATACCAATAGAATCCCCTAATATTTTAGGTCCTAATATATTCCCATCAAACTGTTGTAAAAGAAGTATAAATATTCCCATCCATATTGACTTTAAAGGATTTGTTATATCAAACATTAATGTGATAAATATAACAGGGATTGCTCCTATAAATGGTCCAAAAAATGGTATCATATTTGTTACACCTATTATTATACTTAAAAGCATTGCAAATGGCGCTTTTAATAGTGTTGCACCTACAAAAAATATTATACCTATTATTGTGGAATCTATTATTTTACCAACAAAAAATTTTTCAAATGTATGGTTAGCTTCTTTACAAAATTGTATTAAGTTATTAGCCACTTTTTTAGATAATATTGCATATACTATTTTTTTACTTCTTATAGCTATAACCTCTTTATCAAATAATATATAAATTGATATAACTATCCCTAATATTACATTTAATAGTACAGATGCAATATTTATAGTACTAGATAATATTTTTTTAATATAGCTAGGAAATTGGGCTAAAAAATTTCTACTAAACTCTTCTATATATGATG
The DNA here is from genome assembly GCA_946495765.1 of uncultured Eubacteriaceae bacterium. Taxonomy (GTDB): domain Bacteria; phylum Bacillota; class Clostridia; order Lachnospirales; family CAG-274; genus Tyzzerella. Next base: position 15,274 of record CAMMEG010000011.1, on the reverse strand, counting down.
ATATTTCTGCTATTATTTTTTCATCTAATGGTATATTCTCTTTTAGCATACTATCAAAAGAGTTTATATCAAATGTTTTAAAATATTCTGACACATCTAATATACTTTTTTGTATCTCTGGTATAAGATAACTTATAAGCCATATTAAAAAACTAAATAATAAAACATATGCTGTTGTTATAGATAGGCCTCTTTTTAAATTCTTTTTATTATCTAAATATCTTATTTTTGAAAAAACTCTTCCTTCTAAAAATTTTAAACTAGAATTCAAAACATAAGCTATTCCTATACCATATATAAAAGGTGCTAAAATATCTTTTGTTTCTTTTAGCGTTATAGATATATCTAATTTAGACGATGAACGATAAAAAATTATAGTAATTACAGCTACTAAAATTAAACATATTCCTAATTTTAAATATCTCTTATTATTTTTTATAAAGTTTTGTGATTTTATAAAATCACCTCCTAAAAATTTTTATATATTATATAATACAATATATTTCTTATAATTACTAGCTAAATATTCTTTTATACTTTAATTTTAAATAAAAACTATTGATTAATTTTATATTTTAATGTTATACTATTATAATATAATATAAATTTCTTAATATATGTTAAATTTTAAGAAAGGCGGTTATTTTATGTCTAATTTAAAGACAAAAAAAATACACATTAAAGATGCTAAACCTAACATGATTTTAGCCAAAGATGTGGTTTCTAATTCTGGAGTAGTAATTATAGCTAAAAACACTATGCTAAGCGATATAAACTACAATAAATTAGAAACTAATGGAATAAAATATATAACAATATTCGAAAGAAATGGAGATATAAATGACTCTTTTGATGAAAATATTTTATTACAAAATAAAGAATACAAAAAGGTTGAAGATAGAAAAGAATTTAAAGAATTCAAGAAAAAATATGAACAAAAAATTGAAAAACTTGAAAATCAATTTATAGCAATTGGTAAAGGTATTGGAGTTGAAATAAACAGTCTTTATAATATGGTTATAGACATAATAGATAATGTAAACTGTAAAAATGATATATTCTGTTATTTAGGTAATCTAAAAGGTAAAGACATTCATACATATGCACATTGTTTAAATGTTTCTCTTATATGCAATCTTTTTGGTTTATGGCTAGGTTATGAAGGTGATGCTCTTAAAAATCTAACTGTATCTGGCATATTACACGATGTTGGCAAAACTCAAATAGATGAAAATATTATTAAAAAACCAGAAAAACTTACAGATTCTGAATATGATTCAATAAAAAAACATGCTTATTTAGGATATAAGCTTGTAGAAGATTTAGATATACCAGAAGAAATTAAACTTGCTATATTAATGCACCATGAAAAAATAGATGGATCTGGATATCCTTTAGGTCTAACTGATGATAGAATATCTACAACTGCTAAAATAGTGGCTATTTGTGATATATATGAGGCTATGACTGCAGATCGAGTGTATAGACCAAAAATTTGTCCATTCGAGGTTATAAGAAACTTTGAACAAAATAGCTATGATCTTTTAGACACTCAGCTTTTATTAGCATTTTTACAAAATATAGTTTATACTTATGTTGGTAGTTACGTTATGCTATCTGATAATAGAGAAGCTGAAGTTGTTTTTATCAATCAATCTTATCTCTCAAAACCTATTGTAAAAGTAAATAATTCTTTTATTGATTTATCTCAAGAAAAAGAACTATTTATAAAGCATATACTATAAAGCAAGGAACTACCTTGCTTTTTGTTTAATATAAATTAATTATAAATTTTTAAAGGATAAAAAAATGGATTATGAATTTTTTATGAAAGAAGCATATAAAGAAGCTTTAAAAGCTTACGATATAAATGAAGTTCCTATAGGTTGTGTTATTGTTTATAATAATACTATTATATCTAGAGCATACAATAGAAGAAATATAGAAAAAAATTCCTTAAAACATGCTGAACTTATAGCAATAGACAATGCATGTAATATCATAAATGATTGGAGACTAGAAAATACCACTATTTTTATTACTGTAGAACCTTGCCCTATGTGTACTGGTGCTATATTACAAGCTAGAATACCAAAAGTAGTGTTTGGTACAAGAAATAAGAAAGCCGGATGTTGTGGTTCTATACTAAATATGTTAAATAATAATAGTTTTAACCATAAAGCTAGTATTGTAGAAGGTATACTAGAAGAAGAATGCTCTTTATTAATGAAAAACTTTTTTAAAAATCTTAGAAGAAAGGATAAAGCTAATGATTGATTATAAAGGCGTTATTTTTGATTTAGATGGAACTATATTAGACTCCTTAAGTGTTTGGAAAAAAGTCGATAGAAAATTTTTTAAAAAACGAAATATGAATATGCCTGTTAATTATACAAAAAATATAAATAGTATGACACTTTTAGAAACTGCTAAATATACTAAAGATATATGTGGCATAGATGATAGTATAGAAGATATTATAAGTGAATGGAAAGAAACAGCTTACTATGAATATAAAAATAATGTTAAATTAAAATATGGAGCTTATGAATATATTATGTTTTTAAAAGAAAATAATATAAAAATAGGTGTGGCTACTACTTGTGAAAAGAAACTTTATGAAGTATGTTTAAAAAAACATAAAATTTATAGTCTTTTTGATACTATAGTAGATTCTACTCTTGTAAATCGTGGTAAGAGCTTTCCTGATATATATGAATTATGTGCTAAAAACTTAGGCTTAGCATATAAAGATATTATTGTATTTGAGGATGTAATAGAAGCTATAAAAGGTGCAAAAAAAACTGGTATGAAAGTATATTGTGTGTACGATAAAAACAGCTTAGAAAAATTAGATGATATGTTAAATGTAAGTGATGAATACATAACTGATTTTAGAGAAATGATTGTATAAAATTGTATGAATTTAAACTTACTTTTACGTTGACAAAATAAAAAGTAAATATTATAATATATATATATTTATTTAATATGTTTTAAATTTTCTCGTGCTAGTTGGGGAGGTAGCGGTGCCTTGTAACCTACAATCCGCTATAGTAGGAATGATGTCTATCTAAGGCTTTCATTTTTTATGTCTGACCTATAAAAGTGGTGTTGACGACTTAGTCTTACGCAATAGATGCTTGTGAACCGTGTCAGGTCTTGACGGAAGCAGCACTAAGCAAGAATTTCTATGTGCCGTAAGGGTGCTGGGTTTGAGCTAACTATATAGGTAACGATAGAAAGTGTCTGTCAAAGATAGATGCACGGGATTTTATATATTCCACCTATGGTGGTTTTTTTATTATAAAAATAAGAGAAACTTATATGTTAATTTGAATTGTTTATAATTTAATAATTTTAAAATCAAATGAAATTATTATAAATAAAATTGAGTTTATTAATGGAACAAATGATGGATTTTTAATATACTAAAATAAAAATGTACAAACTTAAAAATTTAGATTTGTACATTTTTTATATTATTATTTATCATTTAAATTACTAGTTATTATATTTATTAACTGCTCCTTTGTTAAGTTTTCTTTATATCCATCCATATTTTCAGCTATTTTGATAAGTTCTTCTTTGGATTTTTCTAAAAGCCCGGTTTCTATTAGTTTATCTTCACCTTTTAATATATCTATACTTTTTGCCATACCTTCTTCATCTTTTCTTATAAAATCTTCTTTAGCATTATTCATATAAACTCTCCTTTATAATAGATTATTTATTATAATTAGATTACAGCTTTGTTTTTCAAAATAAAAATTATAAACTGATTCTTATTTTAAATTATAGAAAAACATTAGAAATAATCAGTTTTTAATACATCGTACTAAAATTATAATTAAGCTATTATTTTATTTTCATAAACAAAAATTATAGAATTACTTTTGTTTTAATTTTTGAATTAAAAATATTAGGAATAGCTGATTTTAATTAATACATAGTATTAAAAAATTATAAATATATTTTTTACATTTAATATAAATTTATACATTATTATACTAAATAAGTAAAATACAAAATATAGCAAGAAATATTATGTTTAATAATGTAAAAACTGTTAAATATTTATTTTTTAAATTTGGATAGTTTATTATAACTTGTTTATAAGAAATTAAACTTGCCATAGATGCAATTAATGTTCCCAAACCACCTATATTAGTTCCTATAATAAGTTCTGTCCATTTTTCTGTAAATCCAGCTAAAAGAAATGCTGTTGGTACATTACTAATAATTTGACTTATAAAAATAGAAATTATTCTAATATTATAATTTAAAATATTAACAATAAATTCATAAAAAATGGCTATTCTATTTATATTCCCAACAAAAACAAAAAAACATATAAAAGTTAATAATAAGCTGTAATCTATTTTTAATAATAACGTTCTATTTTTTACTAATATAAAAATAAATATTATAATAAGTAATATTATATCTGAAATTATACCTATAACAGTTAAAATACATAGACAAAATAAAATTAAATAATATATAAGACTATTCTTATCTAATTTTTTCTTATCTTCTAGTTTGTCAATATTTACATTTTTTTTACTATACATAAGCCATATACAAATAAGTAATAAAACAGCTGAAATTATAGTATATGGTAACATTATAAGTATAAATTTTATAACAGAGAAATTTGATATAGAATAAAGATATAAATTTTGAGGATTGCCAATAGGTGTTAACATACTTCCTAGATTTGCTGAAATAGTCATAAGTGTTATTGTAAAACAAAGTGAATTATTCATATTAGCCATATTAATTATTAAAATACCTAAAGGCACAAATGTAATAAGAGCTACGTCATTAGTAATAAACATACTAGCAAAAAAACATAATAATACCAAAACTAATATAAGCTGTCGTTCTGTTTTTATTTTATTTAATAGAGCTTCCCCAATATGTTGAAAAAGCCCTACTTCTTTTAATCCTGATATAACCAACATAAGACAAAATAAAATAATAATTGTAGCTGTATCAATATATTTAAAGTATTCTTTATCTGGAGGAACAACAAAACAAGATATAAATGCTAAAATAAAGGACATGACTAACACAGCTTCTTTTTTTAAAAATAGTTTTATACTTTTTATCATATTTAATTATTCCCTTTATTATGTTAATAATTTTAATTTATTTAATATTTATTCAGATTTTATAGCTTTTAATGCCTCTATTTTAACAGCTCTCTTAGCTGGAAAATAACCTGCCATAAGACCTATAAAACTTGCAAATATTAATGATGATATACTAAGCCAAAAAGGTATAGATGATATTTTTGCTACTTCATCTCCAACACCTGCTCCCATGCCAATCATACCTAATTCTCCCATTAAAAATTGTGCCACTTTATTTATGACAAGAGAAACTATATGACTAAATAAAACACCTATACCTCCACCTAAAAATCCTATAAGTATAGCTTCTAAAAGAAATAGTTTTTTAATATCAACTAATCTAGCACCAATTACTTTCATTATACCTATTTCTTTTGTTCTTTCATATATAGACATAACCATAGTATTAGTTATACCTATTGCTGCAATAAATAATGATATACCACCTATTGCCCCTAAAAGTATTTGAATACTTGTATTAGTTTTTTTAGCAGAAGTTATGTATTCAATTGGTGAATATACATTAAATTCTCCTAAATCTTTTATTTGATCCATTACTTCTTGTACAGAGTCTAAATTTTTACATTTTACAATAACTCGTTCATACCCTTTTATAGTATTTGTTTGGCTTCCATTAGATAATATTTTATCCATATTTTTTTTTATTTTTTCAAGAGTGTCTAATGGTAAAATAATATAGTTTTCACCATATATTTCTGGCTTATTAACAATGCCTACTATATTTGCCTTATAAGTTTTATGTTTTACATTTTGATTTATATCTGAACTATTTCCTATATATTTTCTACTAACACCATAATTTGTATCTGTTGTTATAGTAACCTTTTGATCTAAAATTTCTCTTTTTTCCATTTCCGGTGTTATTTCATCTTCACTATATATCCATTTTGGATATGGTTCACCTTTACCCTTTTTATCAAAACCATAAGCTATAAGAGGATTGGCTATTATATTATATGAACCACTATCTTCAGCTGCTAGACCCCTTCCCTCTATTGCAGTATATCCTAAAATATCTGCTGCTGCTGGGTCTATACCAATAGCACTAAATGAACCTACATATTTATCTCCATTTAATAAAACTCTTAATTCTGTTCTTAATATAGGAGTCACTATTTGTACTCCTTCTAAAGCTTTAAACTTATTTATAATATCTGCCGTTATACCAGTTTTACCATTATAATTAGCATTTACCTCTATATTAGTTATATTTCCCATTTCTTTTATTTGCTTATCAAAACTTTCATCTAGAGCTACACCTAAAGATACCATTATAATAATAGAACTTGCACCTATAACAACACTTAATATTGTAAGAGCTGTTCTAAGTTTTCTTTTTGCCAAATTTTTTAATGCTATTTTTATTATGTCAATATTAGTCATTAAAATCCAACTCCTTTTTGGCTTTGGCTTTTTTTACAAATATAAAAATACCAATACCAAGAACAATTAATACTCCAACAATAGTTTTAATTGGAAATTTTTTATCTGGTTCTACTGGTATATCCACCATATCTGTGTCTTCTGGCATAAACGTTTCTTCTATATTTAAATTAAATTCTTCTATTTTTTCTACTTCTTTTCCGTCTGTGTCATTATATGTAATAATAAGTTTTAAAATTTTCTCACCAGGTTCTAAAGGTGTAAACATACCATCATAATATTCTGTAGCCCCTGATTCAAAATTACCTATAAAATTAGTAGATGTAGATGTGTCTATTCCCTCTCCTTCTAGTTTTATCATAAGATTTGATAAAGTAACTTTACCAGTATTATACAATTGGAAATTTATATTCATAGGTGTCCCAACATTTCCAAAATCCTCTTTACTTATTTCACTAAGTTCAAGATTTGCTTGTTGTTTAACATTTACGCCTACAAGTTCAGTAGATTTATACTCATTTGCCTGCTCATCTTCATACTCTAAATTTACATTTACTGTATAAGAGCGTGGTTTAGCATCTGGAACTGCAAAAAGATTAAATGTATGTGTTACTTCTTGTTTCGGTGGAATACTATCTATAAAATATGTAGTACTAGAATTATCTGGTGCAAATACATTACCTTTTTCTTCGGTTTGATCTTGTACTGTTAAATATATTTTTATATTTTTTACTGTTTTAATTTCATGTGTATTTTTAAAGTTCATAGATAATGTAAAACTTTTGCCTGCCTCTACTATTGTAGGGTTAGACTCATATCTACTAATAATTATTTTAGGTACAGAAGTTTTTGTCCCTTCCCCCTCTTTTTTAGGATTAGGGTTATTTACATAAAATCCTGCATATTGTTCTATAACTATTGTATTTGATGATGTTGCATCTGTTCCACTTGTCTTACTTCCATTATTATATTCTACCGAAAAACCAATAGGATAAGTTTGAGTAGTAGCCGTTGATGTAGCTGCAACACTAAATGTCACTTCTTTTTCTTGATTTGGTAAAAGTTCATCTATAAAAACAATATTTGATGACATAGGAACTATACCTTCTGGTACTTTAGCAGAAACTTTTACATTTTTAGCACTTGATTGAGATACATTTTTTACCTTTAATTTAAAGTTACCTATTTGATCAATATTAAATGAACCTGTTGGCGCAATAAGGCTAGTTATTTTTAAGTCTACATTACTGCCTATGCCTCCTTCTGTTTTAGATGCAGTTATATATGTAAAATATTCCTTTGTATATTCTTTTCCAGAAAAATCGTTATATGTAACTTTAATTGTTATTTTATTAGAACCTTCTTTTGTAAGACTTGTAGTAGCTAATTTAAAAGATATAGGCTGCCTAGTATTACCACTCATTGTAGCAAAAAATACATTGCTTGTGCCACCAATAGCCGTCATATTATTTTCTTCTAATCCTAAGATTTCTACATTTACATTATTTGCTTCCATTCCAGAAACATTTTCTAAACTTCCACCAATATCAAAAGTATCTCCTAATATAACATTATCTTTAGAAACTTTCAAATTATTTAATGCAACAGTAGGTACAACGCTCCCATTATCTATTTTTACATAAAAAGTATCTGAATTTGTAAAACTTTGTTTATCAATTCCCGTAAAAGAATATTCTAATGTTATAGGATATTTACCAGTTGTAGCATTTTTATCTATGTCAATGGATATAGTTACATTATGACTTCCACCTCTTAATATATTTGTTACCCTATTAGAATTATTTTTAAAGTTTACAGTAATAGGTGAATTATCTCCTGTTGATTTTGCCTGTATAAGTACGTCAAAAGCTGTATCTCCTGACGTATTTACTATTGGTATAGTAACTTCTGTACTTTTACCTGCCTCTATACTATATGTATTATTACCTCCCATTTTTAGTGATGGCTTACTTGTTATTATTTCTTCTGTTGTATCATTTGCAAAAGCTAAAAACACAGTACTATTTAAAAAAATAATAGCTATTAAAAATAATTTTAAAAACTTCATATTGTATCTCCTTTATTCATTTGAATTATATATAACTTCTTTTTTAGGATTTTCATTAACTTCTGTCTTTATAATATGTCCATCTTTTAAATATACTATTTCGTCTGCATATTCTGCTATTTCTAAATCATGAGTAACAATTATAAGAGTTTGGTTATGCTCTCTAGCCTTACTTGTTATAAGGTTCATCATTTCATAAGTTGTTTTGGTGTCTAGATTACCTGTTGGTTCATCTGCAAATATTATTTGTGGATTATTTACAAAGGCTCTGGCTATACTAACTCTCTGCTGTTGACCACCACTCATTTCAGAAGGTTTATGTTTTAACCTTTTTTCAAGTCCTACTGCCTTTAACATTTCCTTTGCCTTTTTTTCTCTTGTTTTTTTTCTAATACCCATAAAAACAAGGGGAAGCATTACATTTTCAAGTGCTGTTAAAGTTGGTAAGAGATTATATGCTTGAAAAACAAATCCAAGGTATTTTTGCCTAAATATAGCAAGCCCTTCTTCACTTAATTTTTCAATATTTTTGCCTTTAAATATAATACTACCTTTTGTACACCTTTCTAATCCTGCTATCATATTTAGTAATGTAGATTTACCAGAACCAGATGTTCCTAAAAGACAGTATATCTTACCCTTTTTAAATCCTATACTAATATTATCTAAAGCTACTATCTTTTCATTACCCATAGTATAAATTTTAGAAAGGTTTTTTACTTCGATTATATATTCTTCACTATTATCCAAAACATCACTTCCATAACTTTATATAATTATATTTATATTAAAAAATTATATCATAAATTCGACAATATTTCACTATTTTTTTTAAGTTTTATATCATTAACCCAATTTTTCGTCTGTATTCTGTATATTTCTTCTTTTTTATTAAAAATATATTCCTCTCTCACACTTTCTTTAACTTCTTCTATATTTTGCTTTAATACTTCATTTATTTTAAATATGTAAAATCCATCTCTACCCTCTATAATGTTACTAATGCTTTTTTCACTTAATTTATAAATTTTTTCTTCTATACTTTTTTCAAACATATTTTTTTCTAATATAATATTTTCATAAACAGATATAAAAGGAAGTTGTTCCAATGTTTTAAAATTTATTTCAAAAGATACTATTTTACCTATCTCTTGAGCTTTTTCACTTGCATCAAATGTTTCATTATTTTGTATAAAAATATAGTCTAAGTTTATTTTATTTATTTCATCACTATTATTTTTTGTGTAATTATCAAAATACTTTTCAAAATCTTTTTCATCTACTACAAAACTATCTGTAATATAATTATATACTTTTTCTTCTATCATACTTTCTCTTATAAATTTTTCACATATATCTAGTGATATTTGAATGTCTTGATTTAATAAATTCATATTATTCTGTAATATTTTAGCCTCTTTCTTACAATTGTTTATTTCTTCTTCTGTTAGATGTATACCTAATTTCTTTGCTTTATATACAACGGATTTTAAAAATACTATTGAGTTTATAGTATTGTTTTTAGCTACATCTTTTGCTGATATACCATCAAAGTCGGTTTCCCATATATCAACTCCACCAACTTCTTCAAAAATACGTTGTTGTTCATTTAAATATAATAAAAATTCATCTTTGTTAATATACTCCTTATTAATTTTCAATACATAATCTGTATTTTTATTAAAATATTTAAAACAATATATAAAACTAGTAAAAAATATTAAAACTAAAATGATTATAAATGTATATCTTCTATACATATAATATTTTCTTCCTCTTACATACTTTATCATAATCTACCACCTAATGTTTTTTAAATAAATTATATACCATCATATTTTACAATTCAATTTATTTTAAATAATTTAATATAAATGTAATGTATTTTAAAAAATATATAGAAAAAATATTTATTTTTTGATATAATAAATATTAATTAAAAATAAATAACAAATAAGGTGAGTATTATGAAATTTTTTAAAAATATAACTTCAATTATATTAATAATTAGTATAATCTTTGGATTTACTATACCTACTTACTCTAAAGAGATTAATCAAATAACAGAAAATAACGTCTCTGCTAAAGTTATACAAGTATTAGACGGAGACACTATAAAAGTCCAGTTAAAAAATAATGATACATCTTATGTTAAACTAAAAGGAATAGACGCTAAAGGCTTTGATGCTAGCTATAACTATCTTACTAGTGCCTTATTAGGTCAAAATGTAACCTTAATTAAAGATGGAACATCTTATACAGGTGGTAAGTTTAACTATATGATTGTATATTGTAATGGTAGAAATATAAATAATGAAATGGTAGAAAATGGATATGCTGTTATAGATACAAAGCAAGATAAAGGTGGTACATATAACACGCTTATATCATATCAGAATACAGCTAAATTAAATTCTAGTGGTATATGGAGATTTGAAGATAATAGTTATTCTAGCATTACTGGTTCTAGTGGAGGGAATATTATTCAAACTAATGATAAGATAAATATTAATACTGCTACTAGATCACAACTTGAAAAACTTTTAAAAGGTGTATCTTCAGATTTAGCTAAAGAAATAGTTAGATATAGAGATAAAAATCCATTTTCTAATATTCAAGAAATAAAATTTGTTAAAGGATTTACTAAAAAAATATACGACCAAAATAAGTATTCTTTAACAGTTTACACTAATATTAATACTGCTAATGAATTTGAGCTAAAAACTTTAAATGATATGTCTGATAGTTACATTAATAGAATATTAGATGAAAGAGATAAAGAAAAATTTACTTCTATAAGTGATATTATAAGTATTATAACTAGAGATAACTATAACAAAATTTCTGATTTTATATCTATTAAAGACTATGATACTATTGATGTAAGTAAAAATTCATATAGAGCAAATATAAGTGTATCTAATAAAACATACCTTACTGATGCTGGTGTTCCATATTATTTTGCTGATGATATTATATCTTATAGAAAAAATGGATATACATATAAAACATTAATGGAGCTTTCTAAACTTGGAACAAGCAATATAAATGAAGATGATATAAACTTTTTAGAAGATAACCTTAATGTACTTACAAATTTAAATACAGAAAATATAAATGAGTTAAATGCCATATTTGGAACAACAGATGCTAAAAAAATATATAATAAAACTTTATATCAAAAACAAGATTTAAAAGACTTAATAAGCTCTTCTGATTATAATAAAATTAAAGATGTTGTTTATGTTAACAAAAATAAAGATGAATATATTAATATTAACACTGCTACTAAAGAACAAATGTATGCTCAAAGTATATCTACAACTCAAGCATATAAACTTATAGAACAAAGACCTATAAGACACGCAGGACAGCTACCAATAGATGTAACCAATATTAATAATAAAATTAGCTTATATACAAATATTAATACAGCCTCTAGGTTAGAACTTCAATCTTTAAATAATGGTATAACAGAATTATTAATAGATAAAATTATAAAATATAGAGAAGAAGATAATTTTGGCTCTTTAGATGAAGTTGCTGAATTCTTTAAAGAAAATAATTCTACTGTTGTATATGATAAAATAAAAAGCTACATAGTTGTTAGATAGTTAATTAATTTTAAATGATTTTTATTTAAAACAAGTATTTATTATTTTTAATTATAATAATAGTTTATTTTGATAATTTGTATCAAAATAAACTATTTGAAATTAATAAAAAGATTAATTTTTAGGATAAAATTAAATATTCTAAAAAATTAATCTTTTTATTTTATTATGTTAAAATAATATTATTTTGAATCGTATATATCTTTTTCTACTTTTATAAATACTTCAGCTAAAACACCATATGTTTTTTCCCAAGCTTCCATAACTTCATCTGTAGCTTTATCACCTAATATATGTTTTATAGCTATAAGTAAGTTTTTTCCAACTATTGGATAATGTTCTGCTAAAACACCTACTTCTACGTGTCTTTTCCCAATAGATTGAACAGCTGGCATAATAGCCTCTAAATTATCAATATTTTTAGCTGCTGCCAATATAGCATTAGCAAGGGCAAGTGGCTGTTCACCTGATTTTTGCTTATCCATATCAAACATAGGCTTAACTTCTGGGTTATTTTCAAACATTGTTTTGTAAAAATATTTTGTAATATCAATACCTTTTTCTTGTAAAGCTGGAACTGTACTTTTAATAATTTCAATAGTTTTAGAATCTAACATAAAAATATCTCCTTTATTAATTTAATTATTATATAGTTATGCAGTAAAATGTATATTTTATTTACATATTTTATTTTATCATACTTTTTATTACAAATCAACCTTTTTATTACAAAATAAATTATTAAAAATGTATTTTTAACAAATTATATATATGATATAATAAAATATCTAATATTTAATACCCCTATTAAATTTATAATAGTATAAAGGAGTAATTATATGAACTTATCAAAATTTACAGACTATGCTTTTCGTTCTCTTATATATTTAGGTAAAAATCAACATAGACTTTGTACAGTTGAAGAATTGGCTAAATGCTTGAATGTCTCAGAAAATCATATAAAAAAAATTATACATAGCTTAGCCAAAGAAAATTATATACTATCTATTAAAGGTAGAACTGGAGGTATAAAATTAGCTACTCTACCTAAAGATATTAATCTTGGTGATGTTTTATTATATTGTGAAGATTTTTCTAAAATAGTAGAATGCCAAAAAGATAACATGAACTGTACATATAATAGTGAAAAATGTCTTATTAAACATATAGCTAAAAATTCGACTATTAAATTTATAGATGAATTTAAAAAATATACATTAGAAGATGTTTTAGATTTGTATAAACATTAAATAATTTATTATAATTATACATTTTTTATTGACAAATGAATAAAATAAAGTATAATTATAATAAATACTTTGTTTGAGGTGAATATTTATGAAAAACATTTTAAAAACTTTTATGTGTTATTTTCTAATATTATCTTTATTTGGTTGTAGTACCTCTAATAATGATAATACTAATAATCAACAAACTACAAAAAAAGATAATTCTCTAGATAAAATTAAAGAAAGAGGAGAACTTATTATAGGTACTTCTGCTGACTATGCTCCTAGAGAGTTTCATATGGTTATAGATGGTAAAGATACAATAGTTGGATATGACATAGACATTGCTAAAGAAATAGCTAAAGATATGGGAGTTGAATTAAAAATTCAAGATATGTCTTTTGATGGTCTTTTAACCGCCTTAAACGCTGGTCATATAGATATGGTTATTGCTGGAATGGCCGCTACTGAAGAAAGGAAAAAAGCAGTAGATTTTACTATATCATATGGTAAATCTACTGATAGTGAAGAGGGACAAAAACTCGTTATAAGAAAAGATGATAAAAATTTATACACAGATATAGAAAGTCTTACAGACAAAAAACTGGGTGTTCAAAAAGGTGGTATGCAAGAAGAGATAGCAAAATCTCAACTATCTAATGCAAAAATATTATATCTTTCTAAAATACCCAATATGATAATGGATTTACAAATGAATAAAGTAGATGCAATAATATTAGCTGGAGACGTAGCACAAAATTATGCAAATGAAAATGATACAATATACGTTACAGATATTCCTCTAACACAAGAAGAAAAAAATACTTCGATAGCTATAAAAAAAGGAAATGAATCCATTGTAAATCAAGCTAACTCTACTTTAAAAAGACTTATGGATGATGGTTCGATGGATACAATTATAGAAAACAATTTAAAACTTGTAAAAGAATTAAATAAAAATTAGTTTATGAATAATTTTAAATATATATTGAATTTTTATAAATTTATTGTTATTATATAGCTTGAATATATTTTTTGGGGAGGAAAAAAATGATAGAAAGTTTTTCTTTTTTGGGAACATATTTTCCACTATACATTGAAGGTACTATAACAACTGTTGTTATCTCTTTATTTACAGTTTTATTCGGTACAATAATCGGCATACTTTTTGCATTAATGAAATTGTCAAAAATAAAAGTAATTAAGGGTGTTGCATCTACATATATAGAAATTGTTCGTGGTACACCTGTTCTAGTTCAAGTTTTTATTTGGTATTATGGCTTATCAACTATAATAACTATACCCGATATTTATATTGGAGATAGTCTTAATCTTGCTCAGTTAATACCTGGAGCCTTTGCCTTAGCTTTAAACTCTGGTGCTTATGTAGCTGAAATTATAAGAGCTGGTATATTAGCAGTAGATAAAGGTCAAACAGAAGCTGCCCAATCTTTAGGTATGAAAAAAGCTATGATTATGAGATATATTATAATGCCTCAAGCTATAAAAAATATTTTACCTGCAATAGGTAATGAATTTATAGTATTAATAAAAGAATCTTCTATTCTTTATGTAATAGGTATACAAGAACTTATGGCTAAAACTTCTACTGTTCAATCATCTACATTCCAACCTGTAGCTCCACTCATTGTAACTTCTGTTTTATACTTTATTTTAACATTTAGCTTATCAAGACTTATTGGTGGCTTTGAAAGGAGATTAAATAAAGATGATAGAAATTAAAAACTTGAATAAAACATTTGGAAATAATCATGTTTTAAAAGGTATAACAACAACTATTGAAAAAGGCGAAGTCGTTGT
>CAMMEG010000010.1 GCA_946495765.1 uncultured Eubacteriaceae bacterium | reverse complement strand
CTATCATTTTATACTTTTCTGTTTCTATCATTATATTTTTACCTAATATATATTCTGATATATTACCCTCTAAATTCACAATAAAGTCACATATTATTTTATTATTCGTTTCATAAAAATTTTTTTCTACTTTCTTTTTAAATATAGTAGTTGATACATATCCACTTTCAAATGGGATAGATATTTCACCTAAAGATTTTTTGTCTATTATCCATAAAAGCCCTTTAGTTATAGAATCATCTAAATATGATATATATTTACTGTCTTTTAATGCTATTAGTCCTGTTAACCTTACATCATTATCCACAATTTCTATATTAGGAATAGCTGTATCACCTATTGATAATAATTGCTGTATAATATCCTCTAAATTTAAACTATACGTAAAAGAGGAGTTCTTTTTATTATTTTTATAAAAATCATTTATATAAATCCCTAACATTTTTTCATCTTTAGGTATAGTTTGTAAAATTTCTTCTGCTTGACCTGTTGTTCCAACTACTATAATTTTTCTACTTATTTCATTATTTCTCTCTAAAGAGTCTATTACCTCTCTTAATAAAATATCATCTTCTAATATAGACTTACCTAAAACAACTACTTTTGTGTGACCATAGTATAAATTTTTACTCATATAAGTATCTATTAGATCTATTGTAGAGGCAACAGATGCCCCCTCTGCCTTTTTTATAGCTTCATTTATACTATTTTGAGATTTATCTTTATTCATAGGGTCTGATTGTTTTTCTGTATTGCCACTTTTTTCTCCCTCTGATACTTCAGGCATAGCCATAGACACAATAAATCTTTTTTCTTCTCCGGTTTTTTCTGTGTTAGTGTCATTTTCTTCTAAATATTTGTCAATACCAATAGCTAAAACTAATGCCCTTTCTTCTATTTCTACTTTATCAAAACAACCAGTTAAAAAAGTACTTAAAAATAAAAAAATAAAAATAATTTTAACTATTTTCATATTTCAACCCCCTTACTTTAGCTACAATATATAAAACTAAGGG
The DNA here is from genome assembly GCA_946495765.1 of uncultured Eubacteriaceae bacterium. Classification (GTDB taxonomy): domain Bacteria; phylum Bacillota; class Clostridia; order Lachnospirales; family CAG-274; genus Tyzzerella. The sequence continues at coordinate 27,962 of CAMMEG010000010.1, read as the reverse complement.
TAATACAAATATATAAAATAATCCAAAAGTAATGTAAAATATATTCATTATTTTATAAACCATAGTTATATTATTAGGTAGAAAAGATATTAAGTATACTATTGGTATACATATACATATAAATGTTGTATGTGTACCTATTTTTGCTATATCTTTAAATATTAATGATGAAAAAAACATACCAGCATTAATCATCATAAATATTGATATTATCCAAAAAGTCATTATTAAAGCATCTTGTCTTTCTATAAAAGAACCAGGTAAATCTATTGTATCCATTATTTCAAGCACTGGCCACATTTGATGAATAATATCATACTTTCCAAATCTAGCTATTGTTATAATACTAATAATAGTCATTATTATACCAACTATTATTATAGCATTCATGCTAGCTTTTTGTATTTTTTCTTTTTCTTTAACATATGGATACACTAAAAATATAAACTCTATGCCTGTAAAATAAAATATCATATATGCTCCACCTTTTAAGGCTTGAATAGGGCTTATTTCTTTAAAAAATGGCTTTAAATTTGAAAAATCTACATCAAATACAGCTATAAAAAATACAAATGAAAGAGGTATAAAAACAACAAAAATAAGTATTTCTGCTATACGCCCTCTGGCCTCATATCCCTTACTTGCCATATATGCCCCAATAAGTAACATACTAAGAGATATAACCCAAAAAGGTGTATTAAAAAGCATTATTTCTTTTAATATTTCAGAAAATATTCTTATTTCCATTGCTACACCAACTATTATTTTTACAATAAATCCAATGCTCACTAATATCCCCAAAGGTTTGCCTAAAATTTTACAAACATAATCTACAAAGTTATCATTAGGATATATTTTTGCCACTTGATTTATTATAAATAGACAAAATAGTGAAAACAAAAGTCCTATTAAAATAAGTATCCAGCCATTTTGTCCACCTAATTGTACTACTTTTTGAGGTAAAATAGTTATCCCCATACCAAATATATCTAATATTAAAAGTAACTTTAATTGTCTTATAGTAATAAAGTTATTATCTGAAAACATTTCTCCCCTCCTTAATTTATATCTTCTTTTTTATCTTTTTTCAAATTTAATCTTGTTTTTTGACTATCTCTGGCAAAAATAGGTCTTTTTCTAAGCATAAATATTGGTAATTTTAATATAGTATCTTTAATATCATTAAGTCCGTATTGTTTTACTGTTACAAATGGATATAAATAAGGTATACCAAAACTTTTCAATGTTACCAAATGTATAAGACAAATTAATACTGCTAACCAAAATCCAAAAAATCCTAAAATAGAAGATAATATTATTATAAAATATTTAGTAAGTCTATATCCTGCTACAAGAGCAATATTTGGTATAGCAAAGCTACAAATAGCTGTAAGTGATATTACTATAACTACTATTGGACTAACAATACCTGCTTCTACAGCTGCTTGTCCTATTATTATACCACCTACTATACCAAGTGTATTACCGGTTGCAGCTGGTAGCCTAATGCCTGCTTCTCTTAATGTTTCAAAAGCTAGCTCCATTAATACAATTTCTAAAACTGCTGGTATAGGCACAGTTTGTCTAGATTCTGCCATTTTCAAAATAAGCTCCATAGGTATCATAGCTGGATGATATACAGCTATAGCTATATATAACCCTGGCAAACAAACAGCTAAAAACCCAGCTATATATCTTATTATTCTTATAAAACTCATTATTTCCCATCTCTGATAATAATCTTCTGAAGCTTGATAAAAACTAACTAATATAGTTGGAACAATTATAACAAATGGTGTGTTATCTACTACTATGGCTATTCTTCCCTCTAAAAGTGCTGCTGCCACCTTATCTGGTCTTTCTGTTAGCTGCATTTGTGGAAAGGGTGATTTATAGTCATCCTCTATAAATTGCTCTATATATCCACTATCTAATATACCATCTATATCTATCATATTAAGGCGTCTTTCAACTTCTTTTAATATTTCTGGTCTAGCTATATCCTCCATATACATTAGACCTACATCTGTTTTGGTTCTTTTTCCTATTCTCATTTGTTTTAACTTTAAATTTGTATCTCTTATTCTTCTTCTTATAAGAACCGTGTTTACTCTAAATGTTTCGGTAAAAGCCTCTTTAGATCCCTGTACGACTACTTCTGTATCAGCTGGCGAAACACTTCTTCTAGGGAAACCTTTTGTAGATAAAATAATAGCCTTTTCAAAACCATCTATTAATAATAATGTATTACCAGATAATATTTCATCTATTACTTTTTCAAAGTCTGTTTCTTCAAAAAAGTCTGCAGTTGCTATACCACCATTTTTCAAAGCTTCAAATATATTTTCTTTTAGCTCATATCCTGTTGGTTTAACTTGCCTTATATCTATTATAAGTATATCCATAAGCTCATCTATAAATGCTCTATCTGTCATTACGTCTATATAACTTATATATAAATTAGTTTCTCTATTTTCTCCAACGGGAAATTTTCTTTTTACTATATCTCCAAAATCCTTAAACCTTGTGTCTAGATATTTTATATTTTTATCTATGTCCTTATCTATATTCAACTTTTTCCCTCCCAAAAATTTATTTATAAAATTAGCTTTTACCAGTATTTTTTATTTATACATTTTTTTATTAAATTATATTAGACTTTTTTTATTTTTTTATTTATAATTAGATTATGAATTTATTTTTTAAAATAAAAATTATAAAGTTAAAAAAAATAATAGTAATATCTAATTTTAATATAAAATATTAATCAACTATTAAAAGGAGGTAATTTTATGAAAAGTATAGATTTTGATAATATATACAATATTTTAGAAAATTCTTTTGAACCTTATTTACATAGAGGATATGAAAGACAAAAAATGCTTTTAAATAATGAAAATTATAATATTATAAGCTATGAAGAAAATGGTGAAGTTTTAGGATTTTTAAGCTATTGGCAAGTAGAACCTAATCTTTTATTTGTAGAACACTTTGCAGTAAATCCTAAAAAAAGAGGCTCTGGTATAGGTAAAAAAATATTCAATGATTTTTTAAAACTAGACGGTGATAAAATTTTGGAGGTAGAACCACCCCATACAGAAATAGATAAAAAGAGAATTAAATTATATGAAGATTTTGGGCTTATATTTCATCAAAATGAATATTATCAACCTCCATATAATACAGGAGACGAAAAGACTAGATTACATATTATGTGTTCTAAAAATCTATCAGATGATGATTTTAATAATATAACAAAAAATATATATAATTTAGTATATAACACTAATGTGGAGGGCATTTAATTTGAAAGAATATTTTAATTTAGACCGTATTATGACTTTTTGCAACTATATTTTTTATTTTTTATGTATAAATTTATTTTGTGTTATATTAAATACTCCTATATTTTTATTTATAATTTTTATAGGTATAAGACAAATTTCAAAATATATTCCTCTATTTTTATTATGCTGTATTCCTTTGCCTGTTGCATTTTGCTCTAGTTTATATTGTATGAGAAAGCTTATTAAAAATAAAGACTTAAATGTATTTAAAGATTTTATAATAGGTATAAAAAATAGCTTTTGGCAAAGTACATTTGTAGGATTAATATATTTATTTTTATCTTTTGTTTTATATAATAATATAATATATAGTGTTAATAATAACCTTAACATAACTCTTATTTTTTTCTTTATAATTTTATGGATATTTATATTATTATCAAGTATTAACTCTTTTCTTTTAATAAGTAAATTTTCTATAAAAACATTAGAATTATTAAAGTATTCTTTTATAATAACTTTTACAAAACCAACCTTAACATTATCTAATGGATTTTGTATTATTTTTCCTATATATTTATTTACAATTTATCCTGTTCAGTTATTTTTCTTTTTATTTAGCATAATATCATTTTTTATTTATTTAGTTAATAGACATTTTTTAAAATATTTAGAAGAAAACAACTATAAAGATTAAATTTTTACTTTAATCTTTATAGTTGTTTTCTTTTTTTAATTTTATTATTTTTATATATTTTGTACATTTTACCTCTTTTATTTTATATATTTTTACCTGTTTTTATATATTCAAGTTGAAAAATATTTAACAAATTTGTTTATTTTGTAATAATATCATTGATTTTGACATATACATTGTATTATAATATACACATAAAACAATATTAAGATTATCAAAAAGTTATACATATTTATTAGCCTATAATTTAAAAATTATTATCATTAAAAATACTTAATTAACCTATCTTTATAAAATAAATTTAATTAAATTATACCTTAAATTTTTAATATATTTATAATTAAGATAATTTTAATAAATCTTTAATAGGGAGGTTTTAATTTTGAGCAAAAAAAGGAAAAAATTTATGTCAAGAGATGACATTGAATTAACATTATTATCATTACCTACTCTAATATGGTTTGTAGTTTTTAGCTTTATTCCTATGATTGGTATATTAATAGCGTTTAAAGATTTTAGGATTTTACCTGGACAAGGATTTATTGGTAGCCTTATATCTAGTAGGAATGTTGGGTTTGAAAATTTTGAATTTCTATTTAAAACACCTGACGCTGCCATAATAATAAGAAATACTTTATTATATAATATTTTATTTATTATTATAGGTACTGTAATTCCTGTTATTTTAGCCATTGCTATTACACAACTTTATAGCAAAAAGTTAGCAAAAGTATGTCAAACGGCTATGTTTTTGCCTCACTTTTTATCTTGGGTTGTTGTTAGCTATTTTGTTTTTTCATTTTTAAGCTATGATAAAGGTATATTAAATCAAATTTTATCAAAATTAGGAATTGATTCTGTACAATGGTATATGGAAAATAAATATTGGCCTTACATAATAATATTTATGAACACGTGGAAAGGTATGGGCTATGGAATGGTTGTTTATTTAGCTGCTATAACTGGTATAGACCAAACTTATTATGAAGCTGCTTTAATAGACGGGGCTAAAAAATGGGAACAGATAAAATATATAACTATACCTCTTATAAAGCCAATCATAATAATTATGTTTATTATGGCAGTTGGTAATATATTTAAATCTGATTTTGGTTTATTCTATCAAGTCCCTCGAAATTCTGGTCTTTTATTTAATACAACTGCTACAATTGATACATATGTTTATAAAGCTATTGAAGGTACTGGTAGTATGGCTATGAGTTCTGCTGCTAGCTTTTTACAATCCGTTATTGGCTGTATAACCATAATTGCGGCTAATGCTATTGTTAAAAAGATAGATGGCGAAAATGGACTTTTTTAGGAGGTATGTATATGAAATTAAATAAACATAAATTAGGTGGTTTTGAAAAATTTAATCGCGTTACACCACATACACACTTTATAATTTCTACTATATTTATTATTTTAGCAGTTATATGTATTATGCCTGTTGTACTTGTATTTATGGTTTCTATAAGCTCAGAACAATCTATTCAACAAGTTGGTTATAGATTTTGGCCTGAAGAATTTTCTTTAGAAGCATATTCATATCTTTATAATTCTAAAGACAGTATTTTAAGGTCTTTTGGTATATCTATTTTAGTTACTGTATTAGGTACAATAGTTGGTCTTATTTTAAATACTACTATTGCATATGCCTTATCTAGAAAAAACTTTAAGCTTAAATCATTTTTTACATGGGTTATATTTATCCCTATGTTATTTAATGGTGGTATGATATCTTCTTATATAGTTGTTTCAACTATGTTAAACTTAAAAGACACTATTTGGGCATTAATTTTACCTATGGCTGTTTCTTCCTTTAATATTATTATTTTAAGAACATTTTTTCAAACAACTATACCTGATTCTCTTATAGAATCTGCAAAGTTAGATGGAGCTAATCAATTTCGAATTTTTACAACAATAGTTTTACCTATATCTTTACCTGCTATTGCAACAATAGGACTTTTCCTTACTTTTGCATACTGGAATGACTGGTATAATGCTTTATTATACATTGATAATAACTCCTTAGTGCCTATTCAAGCTCTCTTGAATAGAATACAGGGTGATATAGAATTTATGAACCAAAATATATCTTTATTAGGTGCATCTGCATCTGAGATTTTAGATAAATTACCATCTGAATCTGTTAGAATGGCAATTGTTATAGTAGTTGTTTTACCAATAGCTTGCTCTTATCCTTTCTTTCAAAAATATTTTATTTCTGGGTTAACAATAGGAGCTGTTAAAGAATAATTTTTTAGTACTTTGTACTAAAAACGGTTATTCCTAATATTTTTCTGTGACAAAAATTAAAACAAAAACCCGTTTATAATTTTTGTCTTAAAAAATAAAGTCATAACCTAATTATAAAGAATAATTTTATTTTATTAAGTATAAACCTATCAAATATTTAATGATAATTTATTATAAAAAAGAAAAGAGGTTGATTTTTATGCTAAAAAAAGTTATTACAAAGTCATTAGCTTTTATGATTACCGGTACTCTATTAATAAGTACGTTAGTAGGTTGTAGTTCAAATACACAAATATCTAGTACCAACAATGGAGATACTACTAAACAAGAAACACCAATAGATTTAGTTTGGTGGACAATTGGTAATGAACCAAAAGATTATCAAATTGTAAGTAAAAAAATTAATGAATATACTTTAGAAAAATTAAACGTTAATTTACAAATTAAATATGCTAGCTGGGGCGAATATAATTCAAAAATGTCTAAAATCGTACAAAGTGGCGAACCATTCGATATTGCTTTTACCTCTGGTATAGAAAATTATCAAGATTTATTAAATAAAGGCTATTTTATGGACTTAACTGAAATTTTACCTACTTCAACACCTGATTTATATAACTTTATACCTGAAGATTTATGGACTGGTGTTACTATAAATGGTCAAATTTTAGGAGTTCCTGCTTATAAGGATTCTGCTCAAGCTCAATATTGGATTTGGGATAAAGAAACTGTTGAAAGATTAGGAATCGACTATGAAAATATTGAAACGTTACAAGATTTAGAGCCTGCATTACAAAAAATGAAAGAAGATAAACCTAGTGAATACCCTTTAATACTTAATGCTAATGAGGGTATTAATGGATTTAACGCTGCTATTAATGGTTATGATGAAATTGTTGTTAAACCTGCTATTGGTATATCATATCAAGATTCTTCTGCTAAAGTAGTTAGTATTTGGGAACAAGAAAATGTTTTAGAAAATTTAAGGATCTTACACGACTGGTTTAACAAAGGATACATCAATCCTGATGCTGCTACATTATTAGAATTGCCTAAAAAACGTGTTTTATCTTCTGCTCAGTCATTTGAAGGTGGTTGGCAAGATACAGAAATAGGTCATAAATACTTTGGACCTGCTTATTCAACACGAACTATTCAAGGTTCTTTCCTTTCAATATCTGCTGGTTGTAAAAATCCTGAAGCTGCTTTAAAAGTAATCGAATTAGTTAATACTGATGAATATTTTAGAAACCTTTTAGCTTTTGGTATCGAGGGTACTCACTATGAAAAAACTGGCCAAAATAATATTAAAAAGTTAAATGATTCTTATGAAGTTCCTGCTTATACTCAAGGTACATTCTTTAATATGTATGTACAAGATCCTAATCCTGAAACTCAATGGTTAGATTTACAGTCACTTCAAGAAACAGCATTTGCTTCTCCTGTTTTAGGTTTTACATTTGATTCTAAAAATGTACAAAATCAAATATCTGCTTGTGCTAACATAGAGTCAAAGTATGCTAGTTCATTAATTACTGGTTCTGGAAATCCAGATGAACTTTTACCTAAAATGATTGAAGAATTAAATAACGCTGGATATCAGGATATTATTGAAGAAGCCCAAAGACAAGTAGATGAGTTTTTAGCTAATAGATAAACTTTGTATTAAAAAATAACTATTTCTATTATTCTTGTTGGATAACTTTGTAATTTTTTAAACTACAATATAATTAAAACAAAACCCATTTATAATTTTTATCTTGAATAATAAAATCATGCCATAATTGTAATAATAAAAAATAAACCCATCTAATTAGATGGGTTTATTTTTTATATTTTATTAAATACAAACTCTTCTGTATAATCTATACTTATACTATCTCCATTTACAAATGCTTCATCAAGATATTTTTCTGCAAATATATCTTCTATATTTGTTTGTATAGCTCTTCTTAAAGGTCTAGCTCCATAATTATTATCATATCCAAGTTCTACTAATTTATCCATAGCTTTTTCTGTAAATGAAATATCTATGTTTAAATTATCTTTTACACGTTTTACAACCTCATCTAACATTATTTTAGATATTTCTTTAACTTCATCTTTAGATAAAGTATGGAATACAATAATATCATCTATTCTGTTTAAAAATTCAGGCTTAAATGTTTTTTTAACTTGTTCCATTACATTTTTCTTCATATTTTCATATTTTTTGACTTCATCTTCAGATGCTGTAAAGCCTAATTTTTTATTTTCTGTTATACTCCTAGCACCTACATTAGATGTCATAATTATTACAGTATTTTTAAAGTCTATTTTTCTTCCTTGAGAGTCTGTTATATGTCCATCATCTAAAACTTGTAATAGTAAGTTAAATACATCTGGATGAGCTTTTTCTATTTCATCAAATAATATTACTGAATAAGGTTTTCTTCTTATTTTTTCACTTATTTGACCACCATCATCATATCCTACATATCCAGGAGGTGAACCTATAAGTTTAGAAACACTATGTTTCTCCATAAATTCACTCATATCTATCCTAATCATTGAACTTTCATCGCCAAATAATACTTCACTTAATGTTTTAGATAGCTCTGTTTTACCTACACCAGTAGGCCCTAAGAATAAAAATGAACCAATAGGTCTTTTAGGATTTTTAAGTCCAACCCTACCTCTTCTTATAGCTTTAGCAATAGCTTTAACTGCATCTTCTTGACCTATTACTCTCTTATGAAGTATTTCTTCCATATTTTTTAGTCTTTGGCTTTCTTCTTCTTGCATTTTTTTAACTGGTATACCAGTCCAGCCAGCTATAATATCTGCTATTTCTTCTGGTGTAACTACTTGTGCTTCGTTTCCATTTTTATCTTTCCAATTATTTTTCTCTTCATCTAGTTTTTTTCTTATTTCTTGTTCTTTTATTTTTATTTGGCTTGCTCTTTCATAGTTTTCTGTTTTGATAGCCTCTTCTTTTTCTTTAGATAAATCTACTAATTGTTCTTCTAAATTTTTTATATCTGGCGGCATTGTAAAAGTGCTAAGTCTCACTTTAGACGCTGCCTCATCTAAAACATCTATTGCTTTATCTGGTAAAAATCTATCTGTTATATATCTATTAGATAGTTTAACAGCAGCTATTATAGCATCGTCTGTTATTTTAACGCTATGATGAACTTCATATTTATCTCTTAAGCATTTTAACATTTTTATAGCATCTTCTTCAGCTGGTTCTTCAACTTTTACCGGTTGAAATCTTCTCTCTAAGGCTGCATCTTTTTCTATATGTTTTCTATATTCATTTAAAGTTGTAGCACCTATTATTTGTATCTCACCTCTAGCAAGAGATGGCTTTAATATATTTGAAGCATCAATAGCTCCCTCTGCACCACCTGCACCAATTATAGTGTGTATTTCATCTATAAATAATATAACATTATTACTTTCTTTTAATTCTTTTATAATTTTTTTAATTCTTTCTTCAAATTCTCCACGATATTTAGAGCCAGCTACAACAGATGCTATATCTAAAGATACAACTCTTTTATCCTTTAAAATTTCTGGTACGTCACCTTTTACAATTTTTTCTGCAAGACCTTCTGCAATAGCAGTTTTACCAACGCCTGGTTCACCAACAAGACAAGGATTATTTTTAGTTCTTCTTGATAATATTTGTATAACACGTTCTATTTCATTATCTCTTCCATCAATAGGGTCAAATTTATGTTCTGTTGCAAGACTTGTAAAATCTCTACTGTATTGATCTAATGTAGGAGTGTTACTATTTTTATTATTATTTTTTGAGCTTTTATTTATTGGATTACCTGATATATTTTCTCCTTCACCTAGCATAACTAGAATATCTTCATATAAAGCTTGAGGATTTACACCAAGGTTTTGTAATATTTTAATAGCTATACTATCACCATATAAGGCACTAGATTCTTTTATTAATGCTATAAGTATATGTTCTGTACCTATATAGTTTGTACCCATATTTACTGCTTCATCACAACTTCTATTTAATATTCTTTTCATTCGTGGTGTAAATGAATCTGAAGATATATATCCTTTCGTATTAGATTGACCTACTAGATTTATTATTTCATTTTTAACATTTTCATATGTTACATTTTTCATTTCTAATGATTTAGATGCTACACTATTTTTTACATATATAAGTCCAAGTAATAAATGTTCTGTACCTATATAATTATGACCTAAATCCGAAGCGCTTTTTCCAGCATAATTTATTACTTCTTCTGCTTTTTTTGTAAATTTTAATTGCATATTAAAACCTCCTATTTATTAAAAACTTCATTAAGATATTTAGCTCTATATATCTCTATATCTTCTTTTTCATTTATTCTGAATCTATCTATAATACTAACTGGCTGTATATTCATCATTATATTATAAATATTTATATCACAAATATCTATTATGTTGGTATCTATACCAATCCATATATTTGATAAATGTTCCATAGCTTCTTTAAAACTTATTTTTTTACAATACTTTATTATACCATAAGAACGATATATTTTATCTACTATATCTACATTTTGGTTATCTTTTAAAATATTTCTAAGCTGTTTTTCTCTTTCTACTACTTGTATAGTTATATTTTTTAAATCTTCTATTATTTCTTTCTCTGATTTTCCTAATGTAATTTGATTTGATATTTGATATATGCTGCCAAAAGCTTGACTTCCTTCACCGTGCATTCCTCTTAATGTCATACCAAATTTAGATATACTTTCTGCTATTGATTGTATATGTCCATATTTTTCTAACATAGGTATATATAGCATAAAAGACGCTCTAAGTCCTGTACCTACATTTGTTACACAAGATGTAAGATATCCATAATGTTTGTCAAAAGCATATGATAAAGACTCTTCTAGAAGATTGTCTATTCTATTTGCTTCTTCAAAACATTTTTCTATATTATATCCACTATTTATAGCTTGTATTCTTATATGGTCTTCTTCATTTATCATAATATTAATATTGTTATTTTTTTCTATTATAATAGCCTTTGGTTTATTACTTTCTAAAAAATTTGTACTTACAATATACTTCTCTAGCATTGTATATTTTTTAATTTTATCAAGATTATCAAAATCTATTTTTTCAAAATAATTTTTTGTACTTATTCTGTCATTAAATATTGCCTTACTTATTGTTTCTATTAACTCTTTTGACTGTTCATTATTTATAGCACTATAAAAAGGGTAATCTTTAAGATTTCTTGCAAGACGTACTCTACTTGATATAATAATATTATCATTACTTTTTTGATCATACCATAACATTATACGTCTCCCCTTTCAAGTTCTTTTATTTTATCTCTAAGCTTTATAGCCTCTTCATAATTTTCATTATTTATAGCAATATTTAATTTTTCTTTTAAAAGTTCTATACTATCTGTGCTAGGTTTATATGCTTCTAAATTTTTAGGTTGTTTACCTATGTGAATACTTTTTTGTTGAATATCATTAAATATAGGTTCTAATTTGTCTTTAAATGTGTCATAACAATTGCTACACCCCATTTTTCCACTATTTTTAAATCTTTCAAAAGTATTGCCACATACATTACATGTACAATTTTTTTCATATGTATCATTTAATGTATGACTTGAAAAAAAGCTATTAAAAAAATTATCTATAAAGCTATTGTTAATTTTTAAAATATTAAAACAATTGTCACATAAATTATAATCTACTTTTACTCCATTTATATTTTGACTGTATTTAACGTTAGCTTGATTAACTTTACATTTTTCACAAAGCATAAAAATCCCCCTTTAACAGAAACCATTAAACTTATTACTTTAACAGTATAACATTGTTAGCCATCAAAGTCAATGAGTGCTAATATATTTTTTAAGTAATAGCTTACCTATAACTAAAAGGTTATAGATAAGCTACCTTTTTTACGTAAAATTATACTTTTCTCATACATTTTATACATCTTGTTCTTTTTATACTATTTGCTGTATTGCAATATCTACATATATTAAACTTTCTTATTCCATTTCTATTTTTACATATTTTTAAAGAATAACTAAAATGTGCATCTTTTATACTTTTCATAAATCTCTCCTATTTATAAAGTTCTACCACACTTTAAACAAAACTTATCATTAGTATTATTTTTTTGTCCACAAGAATTACATATTCTACATTCTTCTACATTAGATATAATATTTCTTTTATCTATTATTTCATCTTGATTGTTATAATTTGAAGATTTATCTGCACTTTTATTTTCTTCAATCATTTGCTTAATATTAGCTATTTCTTTTTCTATATTTAACATTTGTTCATATTTTTCATCAAAATATTTACCTATATTACCACCATAAGAATATATCTCATATACTTTTTTACCTACTTCAATATATATATTTTTAAGCTTTTCTTCTTGAGAAGATAATTTCATTGTAAGTTTAGTATTTTTTATTATATCTTTAGATGTTTTGGTAATATTTTTGCCTATTTTGTTAATTAGAGATTTTATTTCTTCCATATAATCACTCTCTTCTATAAATAAATTTTATATTACAACACAGTTTTTACTATCTTTTTTACCTTTATACAAATTAATATCTGCTGTCTTTAAAACTTGTTCTATGTTGTTATATTTAGAACTAAATTCTGATATACCAAATGTCATAGTTACTTTTATAATTTTATCATTATAACGAGTTTCAAAATTTCTTATATCATTTAATATTTTCTCACATGTTTTTTTAGATTTTTGTAAATCAGAGTTTTTTAATAAAATTAAAAATTCTTCTCCACCCCACCTACATACTTCCATATCAAAATTTTGACAATTAATTTTTAATATATCTGCTATTCCTTTTAATATAATATCTCCACAATCGTGACCATATGTATCATTTATATTTTTAAAATTATCTATATCACAAATTGCTATTGAAAATATTTGATTATTTTTTTCAAAATCTTTGATAGTAAGTTTAAGTTTTTCATTCATATGTCTCCTATTACTAATATTAGTAAGTGGATCTATATTGGCAATGTTTTTTAATATATTATTTTTATCCTCTAAATCTTCTTGTATATTTTTCATTTCTGTTAAAAATGAATATACTAGAAAAATAAAAATGGAACTTGCACATATTGTGTTAAATGTATATAAAGGTTCTTCTATTCTATCAAAAATCAATCCAAACTCAGTTGTCTCTCTATAATCTGTAACTATTTTTGTTATCTGATAATTTAAAATTGTTATAACTACTACAATATGTCCATATATTTCTTTTCTTAATATATTTATAGAGACAAAATATATAGCTGGTATTAAGCATAGGGGATATACATAAAGTCCACCTTTCCAACCAATAAAATATGCACATAAAATACTATGCAAAGAAACTTCTATAAATGTAAGAATTGTTGTTGCTATAAGATTTGATTTAACATAGTATAAGAAAAAGAACAAATACATAATAAAACTAAAAAAATTAAATATAGTTAAAATTTTCATTCCCTCTATAAAAAACAAAATAAAAAATAATATATGCAATAATGATGCTAATGCCATACAAAGTTTAAAAGACTTTAAAAATGTCACTTTTGATTTTCTTATTTCACTGTTCTTATCATCCTGTATAAATTTTCCCATATTTTTACCCTTATTTCAAAAAACCTTTTCTTTTTAACACTTATATTTACTTATTATTTTTATCTGTTCCTCTTACTCCGACTTCAAAGTTCATGTTACTAAGACTTTCTTTAAGAGATATATCTGCTTTTGTCTTTTCTAAATTATAATAGTCTATAACACCCATATTACCATTTTTTAAAGCCTCTGCAATAGCAGTTGGCACCATAGCCTCTGCTTCTACTACTTTGGCCTTCATTTCTTCTACATGAGCTTTCATTTCTTGCTCCATAGCAATTGCTAATGCTCTTCTTTCTTCTGCTTTTGCTTGAGCTATTTTTTTATCTGCTTCAGCCTGTTCTATTTGTAAATGAGCACCTATATTTCTTCCAATATCTATATCTGCAATATCTATTGATAAAATTTCAAAAGCTGTACCAGAATCTAGCCCTTTACTTAAAACTACTTGAGATATTCTATCTGGATTTTCTAATACTTCTTTATGACTTTTAGAAGAACCAACAGTTGTAACTATACCTTCACCAACACGAGCTACTATTGTTTCCTCTCCTGCTCCACCAACAAGTCTAGCAAGATTAGCTCTAACTGTAACACGAGCTACTACTTTTACTTCTATACCATCTACTGCAACAGCTGATATCCATGGAGTTTCTATTATTTTAGGATTAACACTCATTCTTACTGCTTCAAAAACATCTCTTCCAGCAAGGTCTATAGCTGCTGCTTTTTCAAATGATAATTCAAGATTTGCTCTATGTGCTGCTATTAAAGCATCCACTACATTATCTACTCGTCCACCAGATAATAGGTGTGATTCTAATTGATTTGTATTTATATCTAAACTAGCTTTTGTACCTTTTATAAGTGGCTTTATAATTCTATCTGGTCTAACTCTTCTAAGTCTCATACCTATTAAAGAAAATATACTAACTTTAACACCAGCTGCCGCTGCTGATATCCAAAGCCCTACTGGTATAAAATTAAATATAGTAATTATAAAAATAATTACAATTAAAAACAAAACTGAAAAAACTATAGTTTCCATACCAAGCCCTCCTTAATTTCCATTTACTAGTCTTACATATAATTTATTATCTTCAAATTTTACAATTTTTATTAAAGAATTTCGTTTTATATATCCGTCATCTGATAAAACATCTAAAACAACACCATTAAACTCTGCGCTCCCAAATGGTCTAAGGTCTGTTCTACAAATTCCCTCTCTTCCAACAAGCTCTTCCATATTGCCTACTTCTTTTTTATCTTGTTGAACTACATCTGATAAAATAAATTTACCATATATTTGCATATTTTTTAGTTTTTTTATGATTAAAAATAATAATATTGAAATAAATATTATTTCTATTAAAACTATTACTATACCAAGTTTAAATGTAAAAATAGTAATAGCCCAAGATAGTATTATAAATATTATACCTATAATACCAAATATACCAAAACCAGGCATTAATAGCTCTATAAATATACAAAATAAACCAATTATTAACAACAACAAAACAAGTATTTCCATATAATACCCCCTTTATTAAGTTGGATTTAGAAAAAATATCTAAGATATCTTTAAATAAATGTATTTTTATTATATGTTATATTAATATACTTTTCAATATATTTATAATAATTAAAATATATTTCATATTATTTAAACTACCTATAACTATACATTAAATCTAAATAGTATTACGTCTCCATCTTTTACAATATATTCTTTTCCTTCACTTCTTACAAGTCCTTGTTCTTTAGCTTGTGTTAAAGACCCAAGTCTTATTAAGTCTTCATATGAAACAACTTCTGCTCTAATAAATCCTCTTTCAAAGTCTGAATGAATTTTCCCTGCTGCTTGTGGAGCTTTAGTTCCATTTGTTATAGTCCATGCTCTAACCTCTTGTGGTCCTGCTGTTAGATAGCTTATAAGACCAAGAAGAGAATAACTAGCACTTATAAGTCTATCAAGCCCACTTGTTTCACAACCTAAATCTGCTAAAAATTCCTTTTTCTCATCATTATTAAGCTCTGCTATTTCCTCTTCTATTTTTGCACAAACTACAAATACTTCTGAGCCTTCTTCTTTAGCTAACTTTCTAACTTCATTTACAAATGGATTGTTTTTAGCATCATCTGAAAGTTCCTCTTCAGCAACGTTTGTTGCATATAAAACTGGTTTAAATGTAAGAAGATTTAAATCTTTAACAAAGTTTATATCCTCTTCATCATTAAGTTCTATATTTCTAGCCAAAATACCTTCTTCTAAACTAGATTTAAGTTTTTCTAATATATTAAGCTCTTTTTGTAAAGCTTTGTCTGCTTTAGCCGCTTTAGCTGTTCTTGATATTCGTCTATCTATTACTTCTATATCTGAAAAAATAAGTTCAAGATTTATAGTTTCTATGTCTCTAACTGGATTTACAGACGAATCTACATGAACAATATTTCCATCTTCAAAACACCTAACAACATGTACAATAGCATCTACTTCTCTAATATGAGATAAAAACTTATTACCGAGTCCCTCACCTTTACTTGCTCCGCGAACAAGACCTGCTATATCTACAAATTCTATAACTGCTGGTAATACTTTTTTAGAATTATATATTTCTCTTAATTTTTCAAGCCTTTCATCTGGAACTGGAACAACACCTACATTAGGATCTATAGTACAAAAAGGATAGTTAGCAGATTCTGCTCCTCCTTGTGTAAGAGAATTAAACAATGTACTTTTACCAACATTAGGTAAACCAACAATTCCTAGTTTCATAAATTTATCTTCCTTTCAATAAACAATCATTCTTCTATATAATATAGTATACTTTATATTAAGAATTTCTTCAAGGAAAAATATTCTTTAATAATATTATTTTAAATAAAATTATTTATACAAAGTTGAAATAATTTTATTTAAAGGTTATAATATAAAAAATACACTTATATAAGGAGAATATTTATGGCATTAGATGGTTTTACCCTTTCAAATATAATTTATGAACTTAAATCTAATATTATAGGTGGTAGAGTAGACAAGGTTTATCAACCAGAAAAAGATGAAATAATTTTACAAATAAGAAATAAAGGCAATGTATATAAATTACTTCTTACAGCAAATGCCTCTAGTCCACGATTACATTTTACAAATATACAAAAAGAAAATCCTATTAATGCTCCTCTTTTTTGTATGGTTCTTAGAAAACATCTATCTAGTGGTAAGGTAATAGATATTACTCAGCCAAAGTTTGAGCGTATTGTAAATATTCAAGTAGAATCTATTAATGAACTTGGAGATTATTCTATAAAGACTTTAACTTTTGAAATAATGGGTAAACACAGTAACATTATATTAATAGATGACAAAAACAATATTTTAGAATCTATTAAACATATATCTTTTGATAAAAGTTCTGTTAGAGAAGTACTACCTGGTAAAATTTACAATTTACCTCCTTCTCAAAATAAGAAAAATCCATTAGAAACAAATTTTAAAGAATTTATAGATATAATTAAAAATTCTATGCCTACAAAGGCTCAACATATAGTATATAAATCATATAACGGTATAAGCCCTATATTAGCTTCCGAAATATGTGTTAATGCTAATGTAGACCCTTCTACTAATATAGAAGAGCTTTTAGATAACCAAATAGAAGATTTATATAAATCTCTTGATAAGATTATTAAATTAAATTTACAAGAAAAGTTTAACCCTCAAATTATTTATAATGAAAATGATAATGTATTAGATTTTACCGTTTTTGATTTTACTATATTTAATAATTTAGAAAAAAAATACTTTTCTTCTATATCTGAACTTTTAGAATTTTTTTATAAATCTAAAGACTTAACATATAGATTAAATCAAAAATCTCAAGATTTAAAAAAACTTATATCTCAAAATATAGAACGTTGTGCCAAAAAGAAAGAAATACAACAAAAAACTTTAAAAGACATAGAAAATAGAGATAATTTAAAACTATACGGAGAACTTATTACTTCTAATATATATGCTATTAAAAAAGGAATGACAAAAGTTATACTAAATAACTTTTATTCTGAAAATTTTGAAGAAGTAGAAATAAGACTTGACCCTAATTTAACACCTGCTGAAAATGCTCAAAAATATTTTAAAAAATATAATAAAGAAAAAAGAACTTTTATTGCCCTGCAAGAACAAATTAAACAAAACAATGAAGAACTTTTATATTTAGAAAGTGTATTAAATTCTGTCCAAACTTGCTCTGATGAATATGACATAAAAGAAATAAGAGCAGAGCTTGCTGAACAAGGTTTTTTAAAAAGACAAAAAAATACTAAAAATACTAAACAAAAGTCTAATAAAAAAGCTAAACCTTTGCATTTTATATCTTCAGATGGATTTCATATATATGTAGGTAAAAATAACACTCAAAATGATGAACTTACGCTTCGTTTTGCTAAATCTCTTGATATGTGGTTTCACACAAAGGGCATAGCTGGTTCTCACGTTATAGTTGTATCTGAAGGTAAAGAAATCCCTAACTCTACATTAAATGAAGCAGCTAATCTTGCTGCGTATTATAGCAAAGCTACAAACTCTAGCCTTGTACCTGTTGATTATACTCTTAAAAAATTTATTAAAAAACCAAATGGTGCAAAACCTGGTATGGTTATATATGAAACAAATAAAACTGCATATATAACTCCTGATGAAAAACTAATAGAAAGTATGGAAAAATTAGATTAATCAGTATAAATAAAGGATATAAGAATTCATCTTATATCCTTTATTTATTAATTTCAATTAAACTATGACTTTATAATTCAAGATAAAAATTATAAACAGATTTTTAATTATATTGTAATTTTAAAAATTACAATAATTAATTTGAAAATTTACAAAATTATCCAAGAAGAATAATGGAAATATATATTTTTTGATACAAAGTATTAAAAAAATTGATTTTAGATTACAATTTCTATTTTTCAGTAATATCCTTCAAAGCAAGAAAACTATATATTATAGATACTACTAAAATATCTACACCTGTTGATTTTATACTATCCATAAAATAATCAACTATACTCATAGCAAAAAAAGATAAAGTTATCCAAAAAATAATATATAATACTTTACAAATCTTAATGTTTATCATTTCATATCTTATAACATTTTTTATCATATTCTTTAAAAATATTTCAAAAGGGAATGAAATTAATTCTACAATTATAAAAAACTGTATAAGCTTAAATAAACTTTCATATGTAAACCCTAATATAACCATTATATAAATAGGAATTATCATAATTAAACAAAAAATTAATCCTAAAATAGACATGGATATAATATGTAATCCTATTTTATTAATCATTTATTTTACCCTTTCTATTAACTTTTTAACAAGTTCATAAGATACAACTTCATATTTATTTTCATTATTTAAATAAGCGTAAGATACACTTTCACTAGATGTTGTGTTATCTTTTATAAAATCCTTACAAGAGCTATGTATTTGATTTATACCTGTTTTATCTATTATTTCTTTAGCATTTTGATAGTTTATACCACTTCCTGCCAAAATCTCTATTTTATCTCCATATTTATTATTTAATTTTTTTATTAGTTCTAATCCATCAATAGCTTTGTCTTTTAAACCACTTGTAAGCACTCTATCAACACCTAAATTTATCAATTCTTCTATACTTTCATAAGGATTATTAACACAATCAAAAGCACGGTGAAAAACTACTTCTTTTTTTATGTCAAAACTTTTTATAATATCTATCATTTTTTTAGTATTTTCTATATCAATATTTTTATTTTCATCTAAAAATCCAAATGCAATACCATCTGTATTAGCCTTTAAAAGTGATTTTGCTTCTCTAAACATAACTTTTTTGTCTTCATCATTATAGCAAAATCCTGCCCCTCTTGGTCTAACCATACATACTACATTTAACTGAAATTCTTCTTTTATAAGCTCTAAAGAGGCAATAGAAGGAGTAAGCCCACCTAAAAATAAGCCACTATTAAGTTCTATTCTGTCTGCTCCACCTAAATATGCTTGTTTAGCATCATAATATCCACCACAGCATATTTCTACTATATTTTTCATAATAAAATCCTCCTTATGTATAGATTATTAATTAATATTAATTATAAAAATTTCTAAACATTTCTTCATCTTTAGGATAAATAATAAATTCTAAATATTTATTTGTTCTAGGGTGATTAAAAGCCATTTTATAACAAAACAATCCTATATGTCCATTTCCTAATTTTCTTTTTATATTTTTATTATATTTTGTATCATTATATAAAGGTAAATTTGCATTACTCATTTGGGCTCTTATTTGATGATGTCTACCTGTTTCTAAGCTTATATCTATTAAACTATATATTTTTTCATCTATTTCTATTTGTGAAATTTTTTTATAAGAAAGTCTAGCTTCTTTTGCACCGCTACTATTTTTATTAACTATTTTAGATATATTAAGTCTTTGGTTTTTCATAAGCCAGTCTATAAGAGTGTCCTCTTCTTTTGATAAACCACAAACAATAGCTAAATATCCTTTTTCAAATTTATGATCTTTCATATATTCTGTTAATTTATTAGTAGTTTCAGTATTTTTTGAAAAAACAACTATGCCTCCAACACCTCTATCCAGTCTATTTATAATTGCTAAATCTTTACAATTTTTCTCTTCTTTTATTATAGTATATAAATCCTTATCTATTCTCCTTTTATCTTGACAAGATAACATACCAAAAGGTTTATTTACAACAATAATATCATAATCTTCAAAAATTATATTTTTTAACATAATATTACCTCAGTTAATTTATTATATATAAGTATTATATAATTTTTTATTTTTTTGTCAATTTATTTTTGTATATAAATACCTAAAAACGACAAAAGTTATAATCATAATATTTTATAATAAAGCATAATAAAGGAGGTCAAAAAATGGAAAAATACTTAAAAAAATATACAAGCCAAAAATCAATAGGATTAAACATTATATTCATTATTTTATCAATACTTGGATTTTTTATAGGGAGAGTAAGTGTATTTCATATGTTAAATCCTATTGCAATAGGTTATTTAGCTTGTCTTTTATTAAATGGAAAAATATTTAATCTAGCCTTAGGTTTTACCTTTTTAGGATTTTTTAGTAAAATAGATAGCTTTTATATAACAAAATATATTATATGTTTATCTATTTTATTTTTTATTAATATAATATTTTCTAAAAATAAAAATATATTATTTAAAGCTACATTAGCTAGCTTATCTATTTTTATATCTGGTTTAACTATATGTTTTATAAACGACTTTTCTACATATTATTTAGTTTTAACTATATTAGAAACCTCTCTAACTTTTTGTATGTGTTTTATACTAAATAAGGGAATTGAGTATATAAAAAAAGATAATAAGTCTATTATAACAAATGAGGAAATTATTAGTATTGCTATACTTATAGGGTCTATTATATGTGGTTCTTCAGATGTATTTTTAGGTAATATATCATTTACATATTTTTTTATTATAACACTTTTATTATTTACTTGTTATATATATGGAAGCTCTATTGGAGGTATAGTAGCCTTATTATCAAGCTTTTTATTATTTTTAACAGATTCTTTAAGTTCAGATTTAATTATAATATTTGCTATTTCTTCTATTTTATCAAGCCTTATAAGAGAAAAAGGCAAGTTTTTTATGGCATTAGTATTTAATATTTGTATTTATATTTTAACACTTATTATAAATATATCTTTAATAGATAATATTCTCTTATTTTCTATATTAGGTAGTGATATATTGTTTTTAGCAATACCTTGCAATATAAAAGCAAATCTTAGCTTTAATAACAATGTTAAAACAGAAACTGTTGCTACATATACAGAAAAACTACAAATTTTAACAAGTAATAAACTTAATACTTATGCTAATTCATTTGAAAAATTATCAAAAACCTTTTATAACTTATCCGATAAAAAAACAAACTTGGATCAACAAGATATATCAAATCTTATAGATGAAGTTGCTAGTAAAATATGTAATAATTGTCAAATGAAAGTCTTTTGTTGGGAAAAAAATTTTTATAGTACATATCAAAATATTTTTTCCATATTAAATATGTATGAAAAAACAGGACAAATAGAAAAAAATACTATATCTCCAGATTTTATAAATAATTGTATTAATATTAATCAATTTATAGATGTATTAAATAAAACTTTTGAAATATATAAGCTTAATCTATCTTGGAAAAATAAAGTTATAGAAAGTCGTGAACTTGTAGGAAAACAACTTACTGGTATATCTTCTATAATATATGATTTATCAAAAAATTTATGTCAAGAAGTTTCTTTTAAAGAAAATTATGAAGCTAAAATTAAATATGCTTTAGAAAATAATGGTATACCAACAAAAAATGTAATAATAACAGAAAATAATAAAGGTAAATTAGAACTTCTATTAAAAGTAGAGCCTTGCTATATACCTAATAAATGTGTCAAAACAATAATACCCTTAGTAAATGAAATTTTAGGTAAGAAAATGTGTAAGCCTTGCTATGAATGTATTATAACTAAAGAAAATAATCAAAGTATATGTTCTTTATCTCTTGTAGAAGAACAACTTTTTAGAGTTAGCAGCTATGCAGTAACTGCTCCTAAAGATAGTTCTAATGAATCTGGCGATAGTCATTCATTTTTATCTTTACCTGATGGAACATATCTTTTAGCTTTATCCGATGGTATGGGCTCTGGAAAAAGCGCAAAAATGGAAAGCATCGCAACAATAGAGTTATTAGAAGACTTTTTACAAGCTGGTTTTTCTAAAGATTTAGCTATAAATATGATAAATTCTGTACTATTTTTAAAATCATCTAAAGATACTTTTGCTACTTTAGATATGTGTACTATTGATTTATATACTGGTCTTTGTGAAATATTAAAAATTGGAGCTGTATCTACTCTTATTTTACATAATAATAAAGTTGATATAATAAAATCTAATTCTTTACCAGTTGGTGTTTTAAACAGTGTAGAGCCTGAAATAAGAAAGAAAAAGTTGTCTAATGGTGATATAATTGTTATGGTTACAGATGGTGTTATAGACTCTACAAATGCTATAATAAACAAAGAACATTGGATAGTAGATATTTTATTAGAAAATAAATCTACTAGCCCTGAAGATATAGCTAATACTATTTTTGAAAAAACAAAAGAAAATTATAAAAACTGTATAAAAGATGATATAACTATTTTAGTAGCTAGAATATGGAATTAAATTTATCAAAATCAATTTTTTTGATACCTTGTATCAATCAGTTTTTTTGGTATCTTGTATCAAAATGTTTTTTTCATATGAAATATGAAAATAAACAGCTATTTCTATTATTCTTCTTCGATACTATCGCAATTTTATTTATTTTGACGCAAAGCGTCAAAAAAATGAATTGCGTATTGCAATTCAAGAATTGCAAAATTATTAAAACAAAAACCCGTTTATAAATTTTATCTCGAACCGTAACTTAATTGAAATTAATAAGTATATCTTTCTAATTTTAGTTAATAATTAAAATAACTAATTATGGAGGTTTTATATGAACGAAAAAAAGAAAGTTATACTTATAAATGGTAATAAATCTAATTGGTATGACCAAGTTATATTTATAGTGAAAGAAAGTAATCAAAATAATATACCAAAAAATCTAGTTTTAGAAGCTGAAAAAATAATAAATGAATATATGGCTAAAAAATATTCTGCTAAAAATATTAGCCCACCTGAAAATATCACTAACATAAATAAAATAGATATTCCAAAACAAAAGTCAAATACAAATAAAAAAAATAAAAAAAATCTAGCTCTTTATAATAATATATTAAATATATCTATATTTTTTACTATTGCTTTTATATGCTATCTTTTATATCAAATATATATATAAAATTTTTATTTCATATAGAAAATTATTTAAAATTATTAAATATGTTTATCTTTTCTAAAAATTATATTATAATTATAAATAAAGAGGTGATAATTTGTTAGAAAAGATAGCTTTAAAAACTATAACTAAACACAATCTTATATGTAGAGATGATCATATAATTGTTGGTGTATCTGGTGGTGCTGATTCTATATGTTTATTGTATTTTTTAAATAGTATAAAAAATGATTTTAATTTAAAAATAACTGCTGTGCATATAAATCATTGTATGCGTGGAGAAGAATCAGATGAGGATAATAAATTTGTTGTAGACTTTTGTAAAAGTATTAATATACCTATTAATGTTTTTAGTTTTGACATATATTCTAAAGCTAAAGAAGAGAATATAACTACTGAAGAAGCTGGACGAAAATATCGTTATAACTCTTTTAATAATGTTTTAAAAAAAGTAAATGGAACAAAAATAGCAGTAGCTCATAATAAAGATGATAATGCTGAAACCATAATAATGAGGTTTTTTAGAGGTACTGGCATAAAAGGACTTAGTGGTATATCATATAAAAGGGATAATATAATAAGACCACTTTTAGACTGTTTAAGAAAAGATATAGAAGATTATTGTAGAAGAAATAATTTATCTTATAGAAACGATTCTACTAATAGTATGGATATTTATACTCGTAATAAAATAAGACTTAATCTTATTACCTTTATAAAAAAGGATTTTAATCCTAATATTGTAAATACCCTTTGTGATATGTCAAAAACTTTTTATGATGAAAATAAATTTTTAGATACTCTTGCAAGTAAATCCTTAGATGATTGTATTATAGAAAAAGATAATCAAAAAATAATACTTGAAATAAATAAATTAAATAATATAAATTTAGTCTTACAAAAAAGGCTTTTAAGACTATGTCTTTCTCATTTTAATAAAGATTTATATAATTTATCTTATGAGCATATAAATATGATTATAGATATTTTACAAAAACAAACTGGTAAATCTTTAAATCTTCCTAATAACTTATATGTGTATAAACAATATAATTATTTAATAATATGCCAAAATATTAGCTTTATAAAAAATGATATTTACTACAAATATAAAATAGAGTTAGATAAAAGTATCTACATTAAAGAATTAAATAAAAATATGCTATTATCTAAAAATATTATAAATATTTCAACAAAAGTATATACTATTTCTTTAAATTATGATAAAATAAAACACAGCTTATTTATAAGACAAAGGAATACAGGAGATAAAATTTATATAAATAACATGACTAAAAAAGTTAAAAATATTTTTATAGATTTAAAAATCCCTGCTAATGAAAGAAACTTATATCCTATTTTATTATGTGAAGATAAGGTTATAGGTATTTTAGGGCTGTGTTTATCTAATGAATATAAGCCTAATAAGCTTGATAATACTGTTTATTTATACATTTGGGAGGAAAATTTAAATGAGTGAAAAAATTGAAGTGTTAATTACTGAAGAGCAACTAGATAAAAGAATATGCGAAATAGCAGAAGAAATAACTAGAGATTTTGGCTCTAAGGATATTACACTTGTATGTGTCTTAAAAGGTGGCGTAATGTTTATGGTTGATATAGCTAAAAAATTAAAACAAAAAGTAGAATTTGAGTTTATAGATGTATCTAGCTATGGTAACAATACAGTATCTAGTGGTAATATTACTATAAATAATGGTTTAGAAACATCTATTGAAGGTAAAAATGTTATATTATTAGAAGATATTGTTGATACTGGTAGAACATTAAGTTATCTTATTAAATATTTAAAAGAAAAAAATCCAGCTAGCTTGAAGCTTTGCACATTATTAGATAAACCTAGTAGACGTGTTGTTGATATTAATGCTGACTATATTGGATTTACTATTCCTGATGCTTTTATTGTTGGCTACGGACTTGATTATGCTCAAAAATATAGAAATTTACCTTATATAGGTATTCTTCACTTAGAAAATCAATAAAATTTTATAATCTAAAAATTATATCTTAAATATTAATGAAGGAGGTTTTGCCTTGAACAAAGATACTATGTTTAAAACATTATTAATGTATATATTAATATTAATAATTATATTTTTATCTCTTATGATGTATAAAAATAGACATTTAGCAGAAGATAACAAGTTTTCTAATTATACATATAGCAATTTAGTAAATGATATTAAACAAAATAATATTGCTGATATAAATTCTATAAGTATAAAAACAAGTGAAGACATTTATGATAAAGGTTCTGCTATAGTATATTTTAAAAATGAATATAAAAAAACTATACCTATTCCTAGTATGTATTCCTTTATGAATATTATTCATTCTTCTTCTAATGGTATGCAACTTATAGAAACATCTGAACCTACTAAACCTGGAATATTTTCAGCAACATATTTACCTATATTAATTATTATAATATCTATTATATTTGTTGTTTTATTGTTAGCACAACAAACTAAAGGTAATGGGGGTGGTGGTAGTCGTGTTTTATCTTTTGGAAAAAATAAAGCAAAAATTTTAACAGATAACCAAAAAACTTCCTCATTTAAAGATGTTGCTGGTCTTAAAGAGGAGAAATATGACTTAGAAGAAGTTGTAGACTTTTTAAAAGACCCTAAAAAATATAAAGATATTGGAGCTAGAATACCTAAAGGTATATTATTAGTTGGACCTCCAGGTACTGGTAAAACATTACTTGCTCGTGCTATTGCTGGTGAGGCTGGTGTACAGTTTTTTAGTATATCTGGTTCTGACTTTGTTGAAATGTTTGTAGGTGTTGGTGCATCTAGAGTTCGTGACATGTTTGAAGAAGCTAAAAAGAATAAACCTTGCCTTATATTTATAGATGAGATAGATGCTGTTGGTAGAAGACGTGGCTCTGGACTTGGTGGTGGGCATGATGAACGTGAGCAAACTCTTAATCAATTACTTGTAGAAATGGATGGGTTTTCTACTAATGAAAACATTATTATTATAGCTGCTACAAACCGTGTTGATATTTTAGACCCTGCTCTTTTAAGACCAGGTAGATTTGATAGACAAATATATGTTGGTGCTCCTGATGTTAAAGGTAGGGAAGAAATATTAAAAGTACATGCTAAAACAAAAAAATTAGATGAATCTGTAAATCTAGAAGAAGTAGCTAAAACTACCTCTGGATTTACTGGTGCACAATTAGAAAATCTCTTAAATGAAGCTGCTATTATAGCTGCTAGAGCTGGAAATCAAGCTATTTCCATTAAAGAAATAAGAAAAGCATTTATAAAAGTGGGTGTTGGTACAGAAAAGAAAAGCCGTTTAATAAGTCAAGAAGAAAGATCTATAACAGCATATCACGAAGCTGGCCATGCTATAATTACAGAAATGTTACCTCTTATGGATACAGTTCACATTATTTCTATTATACCTACTGGTGGTGCTGGTGGATATACAATGCATTTACCTATTGATAAAGGATATTTTTCTAAAAACTACCTTTTACAAGAAATAATGGTTTTATTTGGAGGTAGAATAGCTGAGGAAATAATATTTGATGACATAACAACTGGCGCATCTAGCGATATAGAAAGAGCATCTAAAATAGCTAGAGGTATGGTTACAAAATATGGTATGAGTTCTTTAGGTCCTATTGAATTTATAGATGATGAGATAAGTCAAAGTTTAGCTTCTTCTATTGATACAGAAATAAAAGATATTATATCTTCTTGTTATGATAAAGCTAAAAAAATATTAGTCGATAATATAGAATATTTACATTCTACAGCTAATCTTCTTTTAGATAAAGAAAAAATAACTGGAGATGAATTTAGAAAACTATTCCCTGATAACTTCTTCCCTGAAAAAAAACTACCAACATATCCAGAAAAAGATAAAATCCAAGATGATAATATTGAAAATGATAATATAAATAATTAAAAATAATCAAAACCACCCGTTAAATGGGTGGTTTGCTCAAACCCTATAAGGGCTTATTTCTTGTTGTAATCCTCTAAAGAGGCACTGAATGGTCTGACAGCTACTATTTCGTGGCTGCCACTAAAGTGGCTATTTTTTTGCCTACTTATTCTCGC
>CAMMEG010000009.1 GCA_946495765.1 uncultured Eubacteriaceae bacterium | reverse complement strand
ATCTTTTTCCATTCTTCTATTTTTTGATTTAAGTAAGTTTCATATTGGTTAAAAAATTCAGTTGTATCAACTGTTTCTACAAGTCCTGTAACAAACCCACAAACACTTTTATCAAGTCTTGTGTCTAATATGTCTGCTTGTGTTATTTTATTGACCCCACTTTTAACAGTTATTTCACATAGTTTTAATTCGTAAATATCTGCATTTCTTGTAATAGTTGGTGCTTGAGGGCTAGC
The DNA here is from genome assembly GCA_946495765.1 of uncultured Eubacteriaceae bacterium. Classification (GTDB taxonomy): domain Bacteria; phylum Bacillota; class Clostridia; order Lachnospirales; family CAG-274; genus Tyzzerella. The sequence continues at coordinate 28,895 of CAMMEG010000009.1, read as the reverse complement.
ACTAGGTACTCCCTCTTTATATAGTCCATTAACTGTTCTATTTGTTTCATTTAAGCTAACTACAACTATATCTTTTCTATTATAACTAATATGTGAATCCGACACAGTAATATTTAACTTATCTTCTATAATCGAATAGCACGCACCATTAATAAAAGCACTCCCTAAATTTACGGATAAAACCATATTATTATTTAAAGCCTCTACTTTAAGGTTTGTACTTGGATTAGGATAAACTCCATTTGTTAAAAATTGCTTAAAATATCTTTTAAAATCTTCTGAATAATATACTCTATCGTCTATCCCGTCTGTTTGAACAGAATCAAAAGGAAAACTAACTTCTGGCATATAATCTCCTCCCTAATTTTTCATAAATATTTAAAATTTTATCTCCGAAAACCAATTCTATATAATGGCTTTCATTAATAGTTTCTTTTATTTCAATTATTCTTTTACTTATAAATATATTTAGCCCTTTGTCTTCTATAAGAACAATATCTCCTAAATCCCAGTCTATTTTATACTTGAATTGCTCATTACTTAAAACAGAACATTTCTATACTTAATGTTTCTTTTCTATCTTCAAGCTGTTTTATAGCCTCCGACATATCTCCACTTATTATATGTTCTCTTCTATCTAATCCAACGCCTGTACCCATAACACATACAGTTTCACCATTTTTATAATAACAAATATTTTTATAATCTTTAGTTTGATTATAAATTTCTAAATCAGTTATATTATTAAACTGTTCACTAAAAACAACATCATCAGTTAAATCATTCCCTTGTAATACCTCCAATACTATTTGTTTTTCTTCGGGAAAATACTTCATATCAAAACCTAAGTCACATAATTTACAAATTTCTATTATTAGGTCTAATAAGTATTTATTTTCATAAACTATTTCTTGAGTTGGTTTCAAATTTATATTTTTTAAATTTGCGTTTTTAATAAAGTCTACTTTTCTATTATTATCAGTTGGCTTTATATAATTATCTTGTACTAATTTATATATTTGTTGTTCATATGTAGTATTAGTATTTAATGTAAAGTTAGGTATTACTCTTCTGTCAAGTATAGCTTTTAAACTTCTTCCTGTAACTTCTGTTTCTATTGTTTTATTTGCATTTTTATATCTGTTTATATTTTCTATTATGTAAGGCGTATTATCTATTAAAATAATATTATTAGGACTTAAAATATTGTTATCTTTAAAATTATTTAGTTTTAATGAAAACTCCCCACAGTCTGCAAATTTTCTAGTATGCTCAAAACTTTCATAACTATATATCATATCTATAAGTTCAAACTCTTTAAATATTTCTAAACGCAAAAATAACACCTCCTTTATATGTAAAGTGGCGAATAATATACTATAACATCAAGATTAGATATATTTTCATCAGCAGAATAAGATACAATATTTTTACCTACTTTTAAATCAAAAAAGTCAGTATTTAATCTATCTAATATTTTAAATGCTTTTTCTCCATTTTTAAAAACCATTTTTCTATTGGGCATATTTATAACTTATATAAAGTCCCCCTTTTCCATAGTATTAGAAATTTTTATTATTTCTCCTGTTATATTATTTTTTATAAACGGATTTTTAACTGTGTTCTTAGCCTTAAATACTACCCTAAAGCCACAGTCAACATCTCCTATATTTTCTATTTCTGTTTCCAATACTGCTCTTTTAACACCAAATACAATACCTTTATTTTTAGGTATAATTAAAGGAAACTTAAATTTAGGAGTTAATATAGCTAAATATTCTACCTTTTCTTTATCTTCCCAAAAAGGAAAACAAGCAATAAGTTCTATACTAAGCTTAGCATTACCTAAATTATTTTTTATTTCTGGCATACTAATCACATTAACATCTATATGTCTTTCATAATCTATTTTTTTATATATTAATTTTCCACTAAGTTTCGGATTAAAAACTTTTTTTAGTTTTCTTTCTAAGACGTCAGAATATTTAAAAATTCCATCTATAACTATATCTCTTTTTTCAATTATTCCATTTATATAAGTTTCTCCATCTTGATTAGCATTTTTATTAGTAATAATATTGTTAGGCAATTCTTCTTCAAAGTTTGTCACAATATAATTTTTATAAAAACCAAGTTCTATACTTTCGCCTCGCTCATTAGTGTATAATATACTTTCTCTGCTGTCCATTTTATACCCCCAATGCTTGTTTTCTAAGTTCTCTAACAGCTCTTTTTTGTTGTAATCTTGGGTCTTGTGTGTTGTTATATATATGTTGAGTGACATTGATATTATTTGATTTTTCTTGTGTTTTTTCTATTATTCTACTACTATTACCTTGTCTACTATTCATTAATATACTGCCATAACTATTAATAGTTTCTCTTGCTCTTCCTAAACTAATATTAGAGGTACTGTTTCTTACACTTTGAAATCCGTTTTTAATACTGTCACATAGATTTGAAATACTATTTAATTCATCACGCATATAGTTACATATACCATTTATATAAGTTTTTAACCCACTTTCTGTAGATTTAAAACCACTTAAGAAATTTTCGCCATATTCTTTAGAAATACTTAATATTTTACTACTTAATTTTTTTAACTCATTTTCATTATTTTTTAATGATTTTACAAGTTCTTTTTCTCTTGTTTTAAGTTCTTGTATTTCTTTATCTGTTCTTTTTTCGTTTTCTGCTGCTTTTATTTCTGTTTGTACTTGTTCTAACTCTTTTCTTGTTTCTAAATCAGCATTAAGGTATGTTTGCATTTCCTTTAAATAGTTTAATTCGTCCTGTTTTTCGTTGTTCAAGTTGCCATTTTTTCTCATCATAAGAATTTTTTATAGTTTCTTTTTCTTCTTCTGCTTTATTTTTAATATTTTCTATTTGTTGTTCTAAAGCCTCCTTTTCTTCTTCTCTTTTTTGTTCTAATAATTCTTTTTCCCTTTGTCTTACAAGTTGGTCTAATTCTTGTTTAGCTTTTATATATTCTTCTGTGCCAGACTGTAAGGCTTCTAAAATAGCTTTCTTTTCTTCATATTCTTTTTTATATTTTTCCTCTTCTTCCGCTCTTTGCTCTGCCTCTTTTTGTCTGTTTATAGCCTCTATTTGTTCATTTATTAAAGCTATTTGTTTCGCACTTTCTTCATCTATTAAAGCTGTCTTTGCTAAATATTCCTGTTCTAATAATTTTAACTTTATATCATAAGCATTTTGAACAGCACTTATTTCCTTATCAATAGCTTCTATAGTTGCATCAGTACCTTTGTCTAATAAACTTATTCTTTTATCCTTTTCTTTTTCAAAAAGTGTTATTTTTTTCATTATGTTAGTATATGTATTGTCATATATTAATTGCCCTGTTGTTTCGTCTATTGATATTAAGCCTGTGCTTATTTCATTTCCAGAGTTAATTATAACCTGTCCTATTTTGTTCATCTCTTCTATAGGATAAGTAGCTCCCTCTTGAATACCTAAGCCTAAGCCCTCTGTAATATAATTACCTATTGACTTGAACACTCTTGAGGGTGAATGTATGTCAAATATATCTTTCACTTTATTTATTATGCTTGTTCCAAACTCTTCTACTCTATTTGTAAGCCAGCTTATTTTTTCATTAATACCATTCCATAAACCTGTTATTATATCTCTACCTATTTGTAATATTCTATTTGGTAAATTCTTTATATTGTCTACAATAGAATTAAATAACTTTGAGGCAGCATTTTTACCCTCTTTAAATAAATTTTCGCCCCATTCTATAACTTTTGAAACAGCTTCTTTTAGCCAATTCCAAATTTCACTCGGTAATTGTGCTATATATTCAATTATTTTTGAAACAAAATTAGGTATGTCTTTTGTAGCAAAGTTCCATAAATCCTTACCCCATTGTACTATTTTATTCCAAATTGCTACTATTTTTTCTACTATTTTATCTTTTAAATCAATAAAATTTTGTATTAGTATTTCATTTGCCTTAGGTATTGTTTCTGTAAAAAACTTAACAATACTATCAAACTTTTCTTTAATATTATTTTTTATATTATCCCAAATTTCAGCCGCCTTTTCTTTTATTTCATTCCATTTTTCAACTATTATTTTCGCTAATTCAACATTAGCTTGATGGAATGTTTTAAAGGATTCTATTAATAACTGTATTTTCTCATTAATCCATTCAATAACTACACTAAAAATACTTTTTATCGTTTCCCAGCATTCTGTAATAAAATTTCTAAACCCTTCGTTATTTTGCCATAATAATACTATAGCTGTAACTAAAGCACCAATAGCTGTAATAATAATTCCTATTGGATTTGCATTTAGTGCTGTATTCCATAACCATTGTGCAGCAGTAGCTACTTTAGTTGCTACTCCTAAAGTTTGAAGAGTTGTGACAATACTTGTTATTGATGATATAAATGTTGCTATACTGTTTATAACAAATATTGTACCCAATGCTGTCCCTATACCTATTATCCAATTTTTAACTTCTGGTAAGTTATTTTTAATATAATCAACTAATTCCTGTATTTTAGGTAGCAACTCTGCTACAATTGGTGTTAATAATTCATCTTTTAAACTTCTACCTACTTGTTGCCATTGATTACTAATACTATCCATATTGGTATTAGATAGCTCTTCCATACTATTTTTTGTTTTGTCTATTTCTCCATTAGTATTAGACATTGCAAGAATAGCATTTGCTCCTGCATCTTCCCACATAGTACCAAATAATTGTACACCTAATTTATTTTGTTCTAAAGGGTCTTTTATATTTAATAATGCTTCTGTTATCTTTTGTGTTGCATTATATCCATCTTCGCCACCTTTAGCTATAGCACTAGCCATTTCATTAGCATTTAAACCTAAACTACTTAATGCACTTGTTACTTCCTCTTCGCCCTCTGTTATTTTTATTGTAAATTCTTTGAAAGCATCTGCCGATTTGTCTATACTAAATGTCCCAGCATTAGCTGAATTTTGTAATCTGTTAAAAAAATCTTCTGCACTATCTCCACTACTTGCAAATTTTACCGAATATTCATTTATTACATCTAGTAAATCATTATTTTTATTCAGTCCACCTTGTACACCCTGTACAATTAAGTTGAAAGCCTCTTGACCTGTTATTCCAAATTGAGTTGTAAGCATATTAACAGCTTTAATACTTTCTTGTATATCAAACCCAAAAACCTCTTGTAATTGTAAAGCATTGGTTGTAAATTGCCCTAAACTTGTTGTGTCAATTTCTTTTGTTTGATTTTTTATTTCAGCCATTGCACGTGCTACGTCTTCTAAACTTTCTCCAAGTCCACTGTTATATATACTTTGTATTTCTTGGTTAAATTCTGCCATTTCACTAGATGAAGTGCCTGTCATACTTTCAAATGCTGTACTTGCATCATCTAGTCCTGTTGTTAAGTCTATTAGTCCTTTAGATATATTTTTTATACCATCTGAAACAAGGTTAGACATTGCACCTTTCATAACTGTAAATCCGTCACTTACTTGATTTGCCGAATTTTTTAAACTGTCTAAAGTTTTACTTAGTTTTTTACTTTCTCTTTCTGTTGTTGAAAGTTGAGATTTATTTTGTTTATATTCATTAGTTAGGTTATTTATTTGTGATTTTAAAGTTTTTGCCTCGCTAGAAGTTTTGCCTTTAACTTTAATAATTTGATTATATTCACTTTCAAGATTAGATAATGTTTTATCTTGTTCTTTCATTTCATTTTTAAGTCCAAAGATTGTATTATCTAATATTTTGCTTTTTTGATTTAATAAATCAATATTCTTAGTATCAAATTTTAGGGCTTTATTTACTTTTTCTAGCTCATCTTTTAAGTCAATACTACTTTTTAATTCTTCAAAGTCACTTTTTAAACTTTCCGAAACTTGCTCATTTTGTTTTTCCAAAGACTTTAAGCTATTTTCTGTACTTATTATCTCTCGCCTAAATTCTCTATATTGTTCTTCTCCTATTTCTCCCTTTTCGAATTGCTTTTGAACATCTTCTTCTGTTTTTCTTAATTCCTCTAAGTTTTGTTTTGTATTTTCTATTTCTTTACTTAATAACTGTTGCTTTTGTGCTAATAGTTCTACATTTGTCGGGTCTATCTTTAATAATTTTTCTATTTGTTCAAGCTCTTTTTCAAAATTTTTAGTTTCTTTACTTATATTTTGTATATCTTTTTCTAAAGGTGTAAAAACTGTTTCATTTTGTTTTTCCAAAGACTTTAAGCTATTTTCTGTATTTATTATCTCTCGCCTAAATTCTCTGTATTGCTTTTCTCCTATTTCTCCCTTTTCAAACTGTTTTTGTACTTCTTCTTCAGCTTTTCTTAATGCTTCTAGTTTTTGTTTTGTGTTTTCTGTTTGTTTATTTAATAATTGCTGTTTTTGTGCTAATAATTCTACATTTGTCGGGTCTATCTTTAATAATTTTTCTATTTGTCTAAGTTCATATTGTGTACTTTTGCTCTGTTTATTAATATTATTTAGGGCATTTTCTAAGGGTTCAGTATTTCCACCTATTTCTATTGTTATACCCTTTATATTTTTTGACAAATAAATCACCTCCAATAAAAAAAGACAGTTTAAAGACTTGTCTAGGTCTATTTTTTAAAATCTATCAAAATCATCTTGAGTAGCTAATTTATAGTCATCATCTTGGCTATTGTCATGATTATTTGATAGAAATATGTAGCAATTTATATAATCAATAATCATTCCTATTGTAAAAATTTCAAAATCTGTTATTTTGAGTCCAGTTTCTAAGGCTCTAACACATATTAACTCTGTTGTTATTTATATGTCTGAATTTGAGTTTGTGGTATTATGTTCTTTTTTCCAGACATACCCATACTATTAATAACAAGGTCTATTACTGTTTTGCTAACCTCTTCAATAGGTATATACTCAAAACTATCTATAAACTCTAACATAGGTGGTAATTCTGGGTCTGCTGTTTTGGCTAATACATAAAATAAGTTGTAAATAAATTCTAAGTCTATATTTTCTAAATTTTCTAAACTTGAAATATTATCCTTATTTAATTCTTCTCTTTTTTTAATATTTTCAATTTTTATAAATTCTTTTAATAAGTCTTTCCCTATTAATGCTTTATATCTTAATAGTATACTAGCTGTCGCTTTTAATTTTACTTGTTTTTCTCCTATTGAAATTATTTGTTCCATTATTATTTTTTCTCCTTATTTTTTGGTTTTATATTTCTTGCTTCTTCATTTAATTTAGTTTCTTCTGCCTCTGTAGGTTGAACATATTTATATACTGCACTAAACCAGCTATTATATTGTTCTGTACCCTCATAACAGCTAGCTTTTACCATTCCTGTCTCTTCACAAGGTGTAGCTTTTAATGATAACTCCTCTGTTTCTACCTCTGTTTTATCTGCTACTGTTTTTCCTGCAACTTTACCTCTTGACGTATTCACATTATATAAAACATGTCTTGTTTTTTTAGTATCTCCCTTAAATTCAAACATTAAGGCAAAAGGTTTGAAAGTTGCGTCTTTATTTTCAAATAAAACTTTATTTTTATCCTCTACATATCCCATTATTTCTTTTTTAAACTCATCTGTTATCAAAGCTAATGTTAATGTTCCCTCATACCCTAAATTACTATCTACATTATAATATGCTATATTGTCAGCATAAAAAGCTTCGCTTTCTCCTTGTTGTTCAAGCGAAAGTTCTACTGTACCATTAAGTTTTTTAGGTGTTCCATAATTGACTGTAACTTTCCCATTTTCTCCTTGTGTTCTTTCTAGTGGTGCATAATAAACATTTTCTAAACCATATTTAACTTTGTTCATTTTAAAATCCTCCTAAATTTACATAGTATTCTATTTGAAATATTTGCTCGTCATCTAAGTATGTTTCTTGTTTTGTATAATTTATATTGTATTTATTAAAAATATTTTCTAGTTGTTCTTCTTTTAAGTGGTCTTTGTTTTTTGTACATAGTAAAATAACAAACTCTGGTGAAATATAATACACTTTATTATCAGCATAAAAACCCTCTTGTTCGTTTTCATAATAAATTATAAAGGGTAGGTTTATCTTTTCATGAGAACCTCTATATTTAATAGGCAAATTCATTTCTTTAAGGTAATCAACTAATTTCTCTAACTTATTTGTTATATTATTTTCTTCCAATTTATAAACCTCCCTCTAATTTTTTTATTACATTATCTTCGTATTTCTTTTTATATTTTTGTTCAACAGGCTTAATATGTTTTTTACCACTTACAAAGCCACCATTAGCAGTTGTATGTCCATTTTCTAATAAATGAGTTAATCTATATTGTTCATTATTTATAATATTTTTAAAGTTTACTGTTTTTTTATTTTTCTTTAAAGTTTTATGAGTTTTCCAACTTTGCGAATACCTTTTTTTCCTTTTGCCTAGTTTTCGGTAACCTCTAGGACTATTTTTAGCTATTTCTGCTACAGCCTCTTTAGTAATATCTTCTGCTATTTGCTCTAATTCTTTTGATACTTGCTCTGTATAGTTACCTAAATAATTTGTAATTTGTTTTGACAAATTTTCTATACTTATATGATTACTATTTTTCATTCTATCGCCTCACAATAAAGCTCTATATATTTATCTAAAACATAAGTTTTATAAATTTTGTATTTTTTATCATTATATATAAGCTCTTCTTCTTTTTGGTATTCCTCCTCAAGCATAATTAATTTTAATTCTGCCTTTATATTATGTTTTTCTGCTTGATAAAACTCACTTCGGTTTATACTTTCTCTTGTACAGTAAACTTCTCTACATTCTATTATTTCTTTAGTTTCAACTCCTATATTATTAGTTTTTATTTCAAAGTTTAATAATGTACAAACATCATCTAAAGAATAATTTTTAGTTTTCAATATTTGCCCTACTTTCCATCTTTTTATTTAATATTCTTAGTTTTAAATTTTTAGAAAGTTCTACATCTTCATCTCTATTTTTATAACAAAAAGAGGTATAATCACATATTAATATTACATCTTCAATATTATTAATATCTAAAACTATACCCTTTTTTTCTAATTCTCTTTTTCGCCCCTCTAAAAGATTTAAAAAATATGTATCCTTTTTAGTATGTGTTATGCCTAAATCATTTTTTAAAATATCTAAAAGCATATACATTAATTAAGCCTCCGTTTGTTCGCTGTTCTCTATTTGTTCATTATTGATGGCTTGTTTTTCCTCTATTTCTTTATCTAATTGTTCAATTAGTTTTTGTTTAGTTTTTATTGTTTTTTCTAATTCTTTAATAGTTTTAGAATCCACTTGTAAAACTTCTGACTCTGTTAAAGTAACTAAAGCAAACCCTTTTTCATCTGTTATTTTACCATCAAAAACACCTTTTCCTAAATATGCTGTTTGGTCTTCAAAAAACTTGTATTCTTTGCTTTCGTTAATTGTTATATCTCCACGTTCCACAAGAGTATATTTTTCAAAATCGCCAAATAATATTTTATCTTCTTCCATATATTGACTAAACTCAACTCTTAAACCTAATAAATCTGGATTTTTAATATTTGGCAATTTACCTACAACATTACCATTAGAGTCTACATTTATACTAAAACCTAAAACTTTATTGTAATATGTACTTCTTTTCATTAATGCAACTATTTCTCCAACTTTATTTTCTCCAGTATCAATAAGTCCTATATTTTTAACTATTGCCTCTAAATCATTACATGGTGCATTTACTTTTCTATCCCCAGTTAATTTAGTTAATATTCCTTCTGGTTGTTTAGCTGAAGCACCTTCGCCATTTAATATAGCTTTATCTATTGCTTTAGCTAATGCTCTACCTATTTTTTTAGTTATGTAATCGTCTAAATTTATAATACTTTCATTTATAAGTTCATTACTAATAAGAACACCTTTTCCTACCTTGAAACCATCAAAATCTACTTTTGTAAGAGTTCCAACATCTGTTGCTCCAATAGTTCCTCCCATTTCTAACCAAGTCGCCTCTGTGTCGTCTGTATCTAATATAATTCTACCTTTACCGCCAATTCTAACCTTGTCTACTAGTTTATATAATGTAGAATAATCCCCTACTATATCCATTATTCTATTAATAACTATTTCTGGTATCAATAGATCTCCACCGTTTAAGGCTCTTATGTTTTTTACACCCTCGTAAAATTCTTTAACTTCTGCTCTTTCATAATAATTTCCTGTTTTTAAAGCCTCTCTTGTTTGTAATTTATTAATATTTGTCATATTTTTATTCCTTTCTTCTTTTTCATTTTCTTCATTATCTTTTTGTTTATTGTATTTGTTTTCTATATCTTCAAGTTGATTATTTATTTCTGTTATTTCTGCTTTTATATCTTCTATTTTGTCGTCTAAATCATCTGGAAACTCTTTTTCTAAATCTTCTATAGATTTGTTTACCTCTTCTGCCTCATCTTCTGTTTTTGCCTCTTCAATTGCTCTTTTTAACATTTCTATTTTTTCTTGTCTTTCTTGTTTTTTTGTAATTAATTGTTCAAGCTCTATGTTTTTACGTTTTATAGCATTTTGTAATTTAATTTGTTTAAGCATTTTTATACAACCTTTCTATCCTTTTTTTAATATTATCTTTTTTATTATTTAATTTTTTATTGCTAATATAGTCATATTGCTTATTTCTAGCACTTATATTAGTACTTTCATAAGCTGGGTAAGTACAAATACTAACTTCTAATAATTGTGCCTCTAATATTTTTGTGTGCCTACCCTTATCGTCTGTTTCTTCTTCAAAATCTAATAAAAAAAGCCAAACGAACAGCCTGTAATATCTCCTCGTTTGACTCTTTCATAAATATTTATAGCCTCTGTGTCTTTGTCATTAATAATAACTTTACCATAAAGCCCCTTATCGTCTTCTTTTAATACTAATGTTTTATTATCAGTAGTACCTAATACAACATCTGTATTATGATTAAATAATCACCTTATATTATTTTTTTCTAAAGTATTTTTAAAAGCACCTTTTTCTATTCTTTCAAAAAATCCTTTAAAAAGTTCTGTTTCTTCTTTAAAGACAGCAAAATATCCCTCAATTATTTTATTGTTGTCATCTTCAATAGTTCTAAATTGTACTTGCCTTTTATATTCTGCCCTACTGTTCATTTTTATCACCCACTTTCAATAATTTTTCTTGGTCTTTACTTTGATTAATAGGTATATAGTTCTCTAATAATAATATCTCGTCCATTGCTTTATCATCTTTTAAGTTGTAGTCAAATTCATTCCTTGCCTCATTTCTGCTAATTATCCCATTTTGTACCATTGATATTACAAAATCTGTTTTAGCCTGTAAATTATAATGTATTAAACTTTTTTGGTTAAATTTAAAATACCACTTATCATTATAAGTTAATTTTTTTGTTAGTTCTTGTTGTATGGCAGTGGCTATAAAATTAACTGTTGTACTTATAAAATTGTTGTATTCTTCTTCATTATAATTTCCGACCCTATAATATAACAAGGCAGTCCCAAATCTCTGGCTATAGTTTGTTTATCTAATGTAATACTTTCTTGTATAGATAAATCTTTTAATGTTAATGGTGTTATTTTTTCAATGCTAATTTCGTCTGCTGGTATTATCCAAGGCTCGCCTATTTTGGTTTTACTTGCATAGCTACCTAATATTTTTTCCCTTTTTTCTTCGTCTTGTAGCTCCATGCTGTCCGAATTAGTAGAGATAATAAGGCTCGGCTTCCATTTATCTACTAAAAATGCTTTTTTAGTAGCCTCTGCCTGTGCTAAATTAATGACACTTTCTTTTATTATATTAGAATATCCTACACCTTTATAGCATTCTTCCATATCTGGATTTAAAACAAAGTGTAAAACTTCATCTGGATAAAAACTTATACCACTTTTATAAATACTATAGCTTTCATTTGTTGCTCTAAATGAAACTTTATTAATGTCCCAAGGTATGATTTCTTTAATTTCTCCTTTTTTACATTTTATATAACAAATACTATTACCTGTTAATATTAAATCCATTACTATTTTATATATAAGGCTTTTTCTTGTCATATTTTTGTTAGGGTAAATGTCTATAACTTCACTAAGGTTATTTTTTATTTTTCTATCTCCCTTTTCTCCATTTTCCATTAAATAAATAGTCATGTTAGAAACTAAATCAGCTATTTTACTAGCACAACTTAATACGACTGGGTGTTTGTCTAATCTTATAAAATTGGATACTTTTATGCTATCGCTATTATTTTCTATTGAAATAGTAGATACATTCCTTTTTTTAATTTTTTTATTCTTTTTCATTTTTTACACCTCCTTTGCAATTTTATTTTATCCAATTATTTAACTTATCTTTTTTGTTAAACTCTGCCTCTATTCTTCTAACACAGGCAAAAACACTAGCATCAAATAAGTCTATTCTTGTTTTTTCTTTCATTTTTTCATATTGTATAATATCATCTGTTTTTTCTATTGCATAAACATTTTGAACACAATATTCATAAGCTGTAGAATTTAAGTAATAAAAATTACCCTCTTTTACTTTCCTTTCAATTCTTCTAAAGCCTTGTGATTTTAGATGAAAATATTGTGGTTGGTCAATTATTTTAAACCCTGCTTTTTTTGCTAAAATATAATATTCTGCACAAAATTTTCTATCGTGTGCAATTTCTTTTATTTTAAAACCTTTTTCTTTCATTTTTAAAAACCATTTTACAACGTCTAAAGGATCTGTAACTTTTCCATTGCATAAAGTTAAATTGCCGTCTTCTTTCCATTGATATAATGGAATTTTATCTTCATCAGCCTTTTTTATAGCCTCTGTTATAGGGAAAATTGGTCGTATGCTTACATTGTAAGCTGGATTTGCCATTTCATGTATTATTGGATTAGTGTAATCTACTTCTCCATTTTCTCCCTCATCTGCCTTACATATAAATATAAAATAGCTGTCATCTTTAATGACATTATCTAAAACACTTTTACAATACATAAGTTTTTAATAACAAAAACTATTTGGGTCATCTCCTGCAGTTGTTATACCTATCATCAATTTATTTGTATACGCTTTCATAGCCTCTTTTATTATGTTATATTGTTTAGCAACTTTATACGCATGTATTTCATCTGCAATAGCAATATTACAGTTAAAACTATCTTGTTGTCTACACTAGAAGCCAATGCTTGTATAAATAATGATCCATCTTCAAAAACTCTTTGTATACTATGCTCTCCGTTATTATCTAGTATTCTAAATTCTTCTTGTTCTTCCATAAACATAATATTATTTTTTATAAAATTAAAACTTTCTAATGCTTGTTTTAAGGCTGCACCAACAATATATATTTTACTTCCGCTTCGCCTATTTAAAATACCAAGTGCAAAAGCTAAAGCACCTGCAAAACTTGTTTTAATATTTTTTATAGGTATAAAAATAAAGGCCTCTTTAAATCTTCTTTCTTTAGTATTAGATTTAAAGAAACCTAGTAAATTATATACTATAAATTTATGAAAAGGCTCTAATAGAAAAGGTTGTCCTCTTAAAGCCTCTCCGTCTATTCTTTCTCCTTGTATATGTACAAAAGTTTTTTCTATTATATTTATAACAAAGTCGGCATCCTCTGTTTTAAAGTCAAATTCTTTATTTTTTAAATCATTAATAAAACGTTCACAACCTTGTTTCAATTCTTTACAAGCTATTTTATCCCCACTAATTATTTTATTAGCATAATCTAATACTATTTTATAATTTTTATTGTTTTGCATCTTTTTTATTTCCTTCGAGCTGTTGTATAACTTTTAGTAAAGGACTGTCATTTTTACTTTTTATTATTACATCATTTATTTTCTTTATTGAAACAGGTGTTAAACCTAGTTGATTTTCATAATAAATAATGTCTTTTCTCATTGTTTCCATAGCTAAATATAAAGCTGTCTTTCTCATATTAGTTGCTCCTGCTTTGTTTGTGTATTCTTCAACTATTTTACAACCACTTTCATAAAATTGTCTATTAAGCATATTATACTGTTGCTTCATTTCAGCATAAGTTTTTACTACTTGTTCAAATTGTGGGCGATAAATATTAAGCTCTTCAAGGCTTTTTTTAGTTTTTTTATATATTTTGGTTACTTCTTTTTCTTCTTGTGTTTTTTTTGCCACCTTAAAATTTACCCCCTTTTTAATTTTTATTACGCAGGTGGAAAAGGCTCCCCTTGCCGTTCCCCTCTAGCCTCTTTTTATTTTTGTTAATATAGGGAGGTTAATATTTTTTTATCATTTCTTTTTTAATTTTTTTAGCTTTTTCGGGGTGTCTTTTATTATGACATTTAGTACACAAACTTTCTAAATTATTTATATCATAAGCCTTTGATAAATCTTCTGAAACCTCTATAATATGGTGTACTACAGTGGCTTCTTCATTCTTAAAATATTTCTTACATTCTTGACAAATATACTTATCTCTTTTTAATGCTTTTAGTCTTACTTTCTTCCATTTTGCACTCTTATAATCAAAAATTTTTATCCCTCCTAACATAAAAAAGGTGTGTTTAAATTAATAAACACACCTTTATCTAACTATATAATATTACATTATAACATAGTTAAAAAAGTATGTCAAATTGCACCGTTTTTGCGTTATTTTTGCATAGATATTATTAAAAAACTATTTATTTTTATAATAAATTTCTTTTAAATATAATTCAGTTAATATAATAGGTTTTAATTGATTAACTAATCTGTTTATATTTCTTGATATAGTAGCATTATTCTTTTTGTAAATATTAGCTATTTCATCTATACTCTTTTTATTAATATATTTGTCTTCTAATGCCTTAAAATATTCATCTTCTCTTATAGTTTCCAAAGATTTGTCTATCATTATTATATATCCTTGATTTTTAGCTATTTCTTTTTTTAAAGTTGATATGTATTCTTGTTTTATTTCCTCTATATCACTTTTAGACTTTCCAATATTTAATACTATACTTTTACTTTTTTCTGGCAAACCATTTTCTAATATTTCAAGTATAATATCTTCTTTTACCTTTATAGCCTCTTTAATAGAATTATAACCATATAATATACTTTCAGTCTTTTTATAACTATTTTGTTTACTATCTAGTTTATTATCTTCTATATATTTTTTAAACTCTTTAAAAACTTCACTACCAACAATATTATTAATAAGATTTAAAATATTATAAAATTCTTTTTCTAGTATTTTAAATAAGTTTTTCATTTGTTCTTTGGTTATATTTTCTATATTATTTTCCTCCATAATACCTCCTTAACCTAAAAATAATAAAGCAACTTTATAAAAATCTAACTTATATTGTTCTAGTTCTTCTTTTAATAAATACTCTCTACCTCTATTTTGTTTAGCCTCTTTTATTTCTTTAAATGGTATAAAATAATAGTCTTTATCTAAACAAGCACATACTCCAACATAAGCACCAGCATTATAATAAATATCAAGTGTTTTATATTGTTCTTTAGATATAACACTTTTTTTAAATTTGTTATCTATTGTATACTTTGCCTCAAATACTATGCTTTGCCCTGTCTTTAGATTTATACCAAAATAGTCTGGTTGAGCATTATTTATAAACTGTCCTTTAAATCTTCCTTGTGGCTCTTTTTTTAAAACTCTAAAAGGCTCATAACATTTTGTTATTTTTGCTATATTTTCATCTTCATAATATTTACAACCTGAGTTTATAAGTGCCTCTAAATAATTTCCTTGTATATTGTTTATTTTACTAACTATGCTTCTATCTATAACCCGTTACCTCTCTTTCTATATTTGAAACCTTTTTTATAATATCTACTTCTATGTTATAGTTAAATTCTGCTTTTATATCTGCTTTCATATCTTCTATTGTCATATCATAGGATTTTAATATTAAATTTATATATCTACAAATATATATTAAGTCCATTTCTTCCAAACATTCCATTAATACATTTATTCTTAAATTTATATAGTTTATTAAAACTTCTTTATCCTTTGCATTCATAAATTACTCCTTTTTTATCATATTTAGATATATGTAATATTTACCGACTATTTCATTGTATTTAATCTCGGATTTTATAAATCTATAACCTTTTACTTTCTTTTCCCAATATTCTTTTTCATTTATAATATTAAATTGTCTTATTTTATTATTACTTAATACTATAGCTTTTTCTTCTATGTAAGGTCTTTTTAAATTTTGAGAACCTGTCCATTTTTTACTATGTTTATTATTTGTATTTTTACATATATAATTAACTAATTCTTTAACACCATCTTCATTAAATTGCAATCTATCTGCGTTTCTATATCCTATTGGCTTTTTATTTTTACCTCTACCTACTGCCCATAAATCTTTATATTCATCTCTTGATAATACATTATTAACTATCATATGATGGTGTATTCTTACATTCTCTCCCTCTTTCCCTTTAGTTTCTGTTATTAAAATATACTTAAATTCTTTATTGCTATTTTTTAATTTTGTTTTTATTCTTCTTATGTAATTATTAACAAACTTTGTAGCATCTTCTTCTGTTTTAGGTAAATAATCATCACTATATGTTAAAGATAAATGAAAACAACTACTATCAAAATTATTAAGTATAACTTGATGTAATTTCCTTTTTGAATTTTTATCATTTAATATTTTTTGTTTTTCTAATGACATAAGTCTTTTTGTTTTTTTAATATCTTTAGTCTTTTTTTAAAACTTGGTGTAATATCTATTTCTAAATATTTACCACAATATATTTTCTTTTCTTTATATATCATAATCATTTACCCTTTACTTTTATTTTTTCTTTAGCTGAGTTGTTAATACTCTATACTAGCCCCTAAAAGACTCTTTTTAAGGCTAAAAAAAATAATAAAAATATTCGGCTAACATAAATTTATGTTAGCCTCTTTTATTTTTAATAAGTATAATTTTATTTCTTTTATTTTTTCTATATCATCATATGTAAGTATTATGTATTTTTTTAATTTCCCATAAATACTCATTTTTAAAATGTCATCTTTTATATAATGTCTAAATTCTATTCTCTGTTTATGAAATTCTAAAACTATATTATTATGTGTATTTTGGTTTATATCCAAAGCATACTTTAATATTTCTATAAAACTATCATTCATTTTAATATCTCTTTAGTTTATTTATTTTTTTGTTTAAATCTTTTAAGCAACTTAATATAAAATATATACAAAATATAATTGTTCCTTTAAATATAAAATCTATCAACTTTATTTTCTTCATATTTACCACCTATTAGCTCCACTTCTTCTAATTTATTATCCATAAATATAGCTACTAACTCTCTTTTTATAGATAATGCCAAAATGTACATATCTTCTTTCTATTATGCATAACTTATATTCATAATCTTTATAATTATTTTCTAAAACCTTTAAGTCTTTTTCTTCTACAAAAAATTTATCTTTACCATATAAAAACATTACATAAGTAGTATTTTCTTCTTTTATACATATTTTAGTCTCATCTAACGACATTAATTTTTCACTATTTGTAAAAATATTTTCTATCTGTCTTATTTTTTAGCATCTTCTATTTGATTTATTTTTTCTAAATTTATATATAAATGATTTTCATCTATTCTATATGCATTTTTACCAAATAAAAACCAATAACCTTCTTGCCCTTGTTCTATAACTATATCTCCATCTTTATTTAATAATCTTAGTTGTTGGCTAGTTGCATCACAATAACCCATATCACCTTTTTTATTTAAATATTTCAATATAGCTTGTTGTATCTTAAAATTTAACATTTTACTATCTCCCTATATAACTAATGTAGATATATTGTTTATATCACTTATAGCTATTTTATGTATACCGTGCTTTCTATTTTTTATTTTTATATATCTTTTGTTAAATGATATAAGCCTCCCTTCTCTTGCTTTTTCTGTCGTATCATTTAATATAATAATAAAAATTGTTTTGTTTAACTCTTTTTTTATGCTTTTAACTATTTTTTTAACAATTTCTTTTGTATATAACATTTATTTTACCCTTTCAATTTTTACTTGATTTTTTTATACCATTGTTTTATAATTAAAGGGATATTTCAGTTTTGTGGCTTTTTATAAGCCACTTTTTTTATTAAAATATTATTTTACCTATTATGTATCCTAAATAATAACAAACTAATATACTTAAAAATAATATTATATATGTGTATTTATATCCTAATTTATTTTTTAGTTTTGTTTCTATATCTTCTAACTTTTTAATTATTTTCAACATTTGCAATTTCTCCTTGTCTTTAATCTAAATATATTTTTATTAAATAATAAACTTTAGATAAAAACTAACCTAACTTGTCCCATTGTATAAGCCCTAAGGCTTATTAAAATTCTATTCTTACTTTTTTCGTTTCTGGGTCTATTAATATTCTTTTTTCTTTTCCTTGTGATGGTCTTATAGAATTGCTACAAATAACTATTCTTGTTGCACCGTCATAGTATTCTTTTATTATTTTCCCTGTTTTTAAAAAATGTTCATAAGTATATTTGCTTAAATCTCTTCCCATATCATAAATTCCTTTTTATTTATAAATTTATTACATATATAATTTGTCCTATGCTTTTTTTATATTTTTTCTATCTTTTAAACTTTCTAAATAACCATCTACTTTAAATAAAAATATTCTTGTATTATTGTCACTTTTATCTAAGGCAGATATTGCTTGTATAACTTTTAGTTGAATATTGTCTAATAAATCTGTTAATTTTTTATTTTCCATAATAATCACCCCTTTAATTTATATAGTTAATAACTATAATCCTATTTGAATGTTATATCTACATTAATTTCTGCATCTGGATATTCTTTTTAATCCTTTCAATATACTCAAAAACTTTCTCTTAAAAATATTAAAACAAATTTGAAGTTTTAAATTAAATTTTGTACACATACTTATCTTTCCTTTCTAAAATATTCACTTATTATACATTTCCCTTGCATATTTCTCTTGTATAATGTTAATATCTATTAAATATAGAAATATGAAAAAAAGTAGGTGCTAAATTAAATGAATTTAATAAACATTAATTCTGAAAAACTTTTAAAACAAGTCTTAAATTATATCGTAAATAACAGTTTGCCATATCAAGTTTTTATTTCAAACTCTAGAAATTATGATGAATATAATAGTACATTAACAAAATTATTTATAACATCATCTTATGGTTCATTTTTATTTCAATCTTTAATACCAAATGGTGAAAAAATAAAGTTATATATTGATAATTTAATTGAAGTAAAGGAAATCATTGTAACAGATAATATGATACAAATTTTTTAGTTACTTTTAATCAAGTAAATTTTTATAACTTTTTAAATAATATGTTCTATGTAATTACATATCTTTAATTTTAGCCAAGCTATATACAATAGCTTGACATTTATACGTTAATAATTGGAAATTCTTTTTTTCTCATATAGTTGTAAATTAAATCACAAGTTATTATTTTAGGTTTTATCTCTTCCTTATCTCTATTCTCTATATAGTCTAAAAGCTTTCTTAAAAAATCTATGGCGTATTTTTCTTCGTGAAAAGAATTTATTACTACACATTGATAGCCTTCTCTAAAAAATACTAATTCGTATATTCCCAATCTTTCAATAATACTTAAATGCTGTGCTGTTTCTAAATTTACAGCACTTCTTTCATTTTGTGTTAATAAGAATAACATCTTTTCTCACCCTCTTTCTTAATATTCATTTTTCAATGTACACATAATACAATAATCATTTAACCGTTATTTGATTATTGATATATATATTATAAACGTTATACGATTATAAGTCAACTATTTTTTTAATTATTAATTGATTTTTTATCGTTATACGGTTATAATATAAAAAGGAGGTGCAAAAATGAATAATAGGATTAGATTTTTAAGAAAAAATATATTAACTTTATCTCAAAAGAATTTTGGAGAAAAAATTGGTTTAAAGCAGTCTACAATTAATGATATTGAGAGTGGTAAAAACAAATTAACAGATAGTAATTTAAAACTAATTTGTAAAGTTTTTAATATTAATGAAGAATGGTTACGCAACGGAACTGAGCCTATTTTTATTAAAAAAGATAATGATTTAATTAGCTTAATAAAAAAAGAACTTACTTTAAGCCCTTTAGCCAAAAAAATTATTATTTCTTATCTTAAATTAAATAAAGATGATAGAGCAACATTTGAAAGTTTTTTTGGAAATTTAATAACTGAAATACTTAATGATGACACTATTAATTTAAATAATAAACCACAATTAAAACTTATTAGCTTTGGTGGTGATAATGAAACAAAAGAGTTAAATCAAGAACAAGCTAACTTAAACATTAATAATCTTGACATTGAAAATAATAATTTATAAAAATAGTCATTATCTATAATATATGTTATAATAAATAGAGGTGGTTAAAATAAATATAGAATTTTCTAAACAAGCATTAAAGTTTTTAAATAAACAAGACAATATTACCAAAAAAAGAATATTAGTAGCTATTTATAATCTTCCTAGTGGTGATGTAAAAAAACTTGTTGGTATTAATAGTTACAGACTTCGTGTTGGAGATTTTAGAATAATATTTGATAAAAAAGGCAATGTAATATTTATAGAAAAAATTAATAATCGTGGTGATGTATATAAATAAAGGAGTGATTTTATGAATATATTTAAAGAACGTATTATTGGTGCTATAACTGTTATGAGTAATAATGATTTAGAAAAACTTTGGGATATTTTAAAAACACAATTTAATAATAGTTGGGATAATATAGAAGAAATCGAGCCTGATGAAATTGACATTAAAATGTTAAATGAAATTGAAAATAATCCAGATTGTAAAGTTTTTGTTTCTGAAAATGATGCTTTAAAACAACTAGGTATTACTAAAAATGATTTAATATCACATTGAAAATAATAAAGTTATAAAAAATAAGGACATAGTTTAATCTATGTCTTATTTTACTTTAGTTAAATAAATCTATATCTCTTTCTATTTGTCTTTTATTTTCTTCAAAATAAAATTTTGAATCTTCTTTTAATTCTTCTTTATAATTTTCATCATTTAATCTAATACTTTCTCTTAAAATTTTGAAGAAATCAAAAGATATATTAGCCTCTTTTATTTTATCTTGATTTTGATTTAAAGACTTATCTAAAACACGAGCTAAATATAAATTTTTTTCTAATGTTTCATTATTAAGTAATGTATTATTTTTATATTCACTTATAATATATTGTAATACTTCATCTAAAACCTCTTCTTCTATATCACTTACTATAAAATCTAAAGCAACAAGATTTGTTACAGTATTAATCTTATTAGTTGCCCCCTCGATAGTTAAAGCAATTTCTTGAGCTTTTTCAGATCTTTTAAGCAAATCTTCAAAAGTTACTTGTTTTGCATTTTCTATTTTTTCTTTATCCATTATTTTTTCTATATTTTCATCATAAGCCTTTTTTACTTCATCTGCTGTTTTTAAATCTAAATAATTAGGCGTGCTTTTTTCTTCATCTTTATTATTGATTTCATCAGCATTGATAACCTCACTCGTTACAGGTTCACTATTACCTTCTGAATCATCACCTGAAATTGCAGCTATAAAAACAAATACCATAACCAGCAATAACATAATAACTAAAGGTTTATTATTCATTTTATTTTTAGATTTTGCTTTATTTTTCATTATAAATTCCTCTCATCTTTAATTAAAACTTACTTTATTATATTACAATTTGTTACATAAATCAATATTACTTTACAAAATTATTGCAAATATATATACTTGTATATAATATCGTTAGGAGGTGTATTATTTTGATTAAAATAAATAGTAAACTTGATTTAGTTAAATTATGTAAAAATAATATAAACATGAAATATAGCTCAAATAATGAGAAATATGATATAAAGTACGACCAATATTCTAAACTCTTTAATTCAAAAAAAGAATATATTGAATATTTGATAGGATTAGTAACTTTAATAAAAGAAAATAATTATAATAAGTTTAATATTACATTTTCAATTTTTGCTATTATTATTAGTATTTTTTCTTTTATAATTACAGCATTTAGCTTTATTGAAAATAATGAAGATTATAAAATATTAAATTTATTTATGTTTTGTATATGTATATTAATTATTATAATTAATATATCTTGTTTATTTCTTAAACATTTTGAAATTAAAAGTACAAGTTATGTAGTAAAAGTCTATAATTTTGAAAATTATTTAAAAAAGGAACTAGAAAAAATTAATGTTGGAAAAAATTATTTATACTATGATTAATTAAAAAATATATAAAACTCCTATAAGATGCGTTTTTTATAATCTGGTATTAACTACATAACCATCTATGTGTATATAATTAATAAATTTCATAACTAAAGGAGTTTCTGTCATCGCCTGTCGAAACTCCTTTATAATTAATATTCTAGCAATAACTATAAAATATTATATGTACATGTCATAATATATATTACATTTATTGTCAATGTATTTTATTAATATACATATTTTTTCACAAATTTTTAACATTTATTTATACATTATAGATATATTATATTTTAATAATTATTTATTATCAATTCTTTATATTTAGAATTATCTTTATATCTAGATCTAAGATTATTTTGTCTTTCTATTTCTTGTATATTGTAATCTTTATATAAATCTCTTATATATTCACAATCATTATAAGACAGTATCCATTTACCTTTTATATTGCTTAAAGCATCTTTTAGCCTCAAATGGTCTTGTTCATTAAATTCTACATTTTTATAATAATCTTCTATTTTAAAATATGGTGGGTCTAAATAAAATAACGTATTTTCTTTATCATATTTATTTAAAATTTTTTCAAAATCTAAATTTTCAATAATTACTTTATTTAACCTTTTGCTAATCTCTTTTACATAATCTATTGCCTTTGACATATCTTTTTTATTAGCACCAAATGTACTCATTTTACTACCATAACTATTTTTTATTAATATAAAAAATCTAGTGGCTTTTTGTATATCTGTTAAGCCTTTTAAGTTTATATCTTCTTTTATTTCATTAAATAACTCCCTAGAATTTAGATAAAATTCTAACTCTTTAATAAAGGCATCTGGGTGATATTTTACTATCTTAAATAAATTTATAATGTTGCTGTTCATATCATTATAAATTTCTTCTTTGCTCTCTTCTTTATGAAATAATACCCAACCAGCACCACCAAATACCTCTACATATCTATCATAATTAGTAGGAAACATACTAACTATATGCTCTCTTAATAATTTTTTGCCTCCTATCCAGCTTATAAAACTATCCATAAATAACCTCTTTAAATTATTCCATTAATGGAATATCTTTATACATTGTAACTCTGTTTTTATTTATTGTCAACTATTGACTTTTTATAAATTTTATATTACCTTAAAAATAAAAAAGACTTTTTATGATAGTAGAAAATATTAACAAAATAAGAAAACAAAAAAATTTAACTATAAAGGAACTATCAAATATTAATGGTGTTCCCTTTTCAACCTTAAATAAAATATGTTCAAATATCACTAAAGACCCTCATATATCTATATTATTAAAACTTTCTAAAGCATTAATTGTGATATAAATACTCTTTGTGGAATAAAAAATACAATTAATTTTCAAGATAAAATAATTTTTGATAAAATAAAAAAATTAAATTCTAAACAAAAAGATAAACTAATTAATTATATAGATAGCTATATAGATAATAAAGTATATCTTATTGCTTTGGGGGTGAAAATAAAAATATTGATATAAAAAATAGTAATTTAATTGATAAAAAAATTCAAGAAATAAAAAAAGATAACATTGACTTAGATTTCTAATGTTATTTATATATTTTTTTAAATTATTATATATTTTATTTTTATTATGTTTTAATTTTATAAATTGCAAAAAATTTAAAGGTATATCACATATTTTTGATATATCTTTAAATTCTTTATATATGTTTTGTCTAATATATAAATAGGTATAAGTAAACTTACAGCAAATATATTAGCCTCTTCTTCTACAATATGTATATTATTATTTGATAATTTTATTTTAAAATGATTTAAAAATATATGCTCTAGCTCATGTGCTATAACAAATCTTATTAATTGACTGTCTTGTTGTTCATCATAAAATATAATATACTCATCATTCTTTAATAATGTAAATCCTTTATTATATAATTTATCTTCTATTTCTAATTTTTTTATTATACTATAACCTTGCTTATATGAGCATAATAAAATATTATTATTCTTGCATATATTGCTGACTTTTATAGGTAATTCTTTTATATTTTCTTTTATTAAAATTTTATTAACTACCTCTAGTATTTCCTCATATTTTTTACCATTATACATTATTAATCACTCCTTATTATTTTTAGCGATTAATAAAATAATGTAAAATATATTTAATTTCAATATTTTTATATTATATAAATTTAACCTCAAAAAAGGACTTAGTTTACCATTTACTAAGTCCTTAAAAATTACAACAATTTTATACCACCTAATCTTTGTCAACAAATTTTAGTAATACTTTTATACACTCTTGACAATTTTTTTCGTGATTATATTCAATAACTTTTAACTCATAATTTTTTTCATTCAACATTTCTGCTATATCTTCTGCATAATATCTAGGAATATAACCAATACATTCTCCATTTTTTATAACTTTTATAGCATTTTCATCATATTTGTTTTGTGGTTCTTTTTCTAATTCTAACTTATCTCCAACACAAACTTTTATACTTGGACAATTTTCAGGTTCTCCTTTACACTCTAAATAGTGTCTACATCCTTGTAAATAAAATTCATTATATTCTTCTATACTTTTTTCAAATGAAAGATTATCTATAGGAAGTCTACCTGTAGATGCCTTTAAAATTTCAAATGCATCGTATTCAACTAAATTGTATTTATTCAAAATTCTGACTATATCCTTCCTTTTAGGGTCTGGAACTCTACTAGAAAAGGAAGGAAATAGTCTATTATTTTTATAAATTTCATCTCTATTATCAAAAGGAATTATTAATTTAAATCCCTCATCAATAGCTTTATCTACATCATATCCATATCTAAAAGTAAATTCTGGTACTGTTAAAGTTCCATCTTTAGTTAATTCTCCTATTACATAATTTCTTCTTGTTCCTTTAACAGTTTCTTTCCACACTACTTTTAAATTTTCAACTTGTTTCTTCTTCATATTTTTCCTCTCCTTCCTTAATAATATTTCCTGTAATAATTTTTTCTTTTCTTTTATAAATATTTTTATTAATTCACTTTTATGTTCATCTAAAATATCATTATAATTATTAACTATTTCATCAATTTTATAATCATCTAAATTATTAAATATTCTATGTATAACTTCTTCTGCATATTCAAAATAATTTTCAACTATATGTTTCATCATATTATAATGTGTTGGTCTTTTATCATCTGTTTTATATATTCTTATGATAGATGTAGATTTAGTGTTACAAATTGCATTAAGCTTAACTTTATCATTTTTGAGATTTTCATACATTTTATTTTCATAAGCACATAAAGATGACCCATTATCATAAATTGGACAAAATACTTCCGTATTATTTTTAAAGTCACTTAAAATAGCCCAATTACTATGATGTCTGTCGCTGTTACCTATAATAAAATCTAACACCATCATTTCTATTATATTTTTCTTAAAATGTGTTTTTTTAAAAAATTCTAAAGTTTCCCATATCATTTCTAATGAGTACTTTTCTTTTGTAACTGAATCTTCTAATTTATTTTCATCATAATTAGGATATAATTTAGTTATATATCTTAATCCTTCACAAATATTTTCTGTATCTGTATTATTTATCAAATGACTTAAAGACCCCTGTCTACCATCATATATACCTAAATCTATCTTGGAACTTTTTATTTCTAAAACAGAACATATATCACTAGCTATACCTTCTGATATATGTTCTGTAGTAAATTCACTTTTAGGATACTTAAATAATCCCTTATGTCCTTGTTTATTTATTATCCAAATTTTTTCGCTACAGCCACTTCCATCTGTAGCTGAATTATCTTCATTCCAATCTTTAAAATCCAAAAACATTTTAATATCCTCAATATAATATAGTTTAATATTACTATTAAATTAATTTAAAAATTTTTTTATTTTCTTCACAATGTTATCATAAACAATTAAATTTTTCAATATTTTTGTAAAATTTTTTAAATATACATTGATTTTTTATTTATTTTTTCATAATATTATAAAATATAAAAGGAGGGTTAAAATGTCATATTGTATTTATTTAAGAAAATCACGAAAAGATGAAGAATTAGGTGAACAAGAAACATTACTAAGTCACGAAAAAACTTTACTTTCTCTAGCTAAAAATAAAAATCTACCTATATCAAAAATATATAAAGAAATAGTATCTGGCGACACAATAGCTAAAAGACCAGAAATGCAAAACCTATTAAATGACGTATCTAATGGGGTTTATGAGGGTGTATTGGTTATGGAGGTTGAACGTCTAGCACGTGGTAATACAATAGACCAAGGTATAGTGGCAGAAACATTTAAGTTTTCTAATACAAAAATAATAACTCCAAATAAGGTATATGACCCAAATAATGAATTTGATGAGGAATATTTTGAGTTTGGTTTATTTATGGCAAGACGTGAATACAAAGTAATAAATAGAAGATTGCAACGTGGAAGAATTTCATCTGTTAAAGAGGGTAATTATATTGGTAGCATAGCTCCTTATGGATATAATAAAGTGAAAATAGATAAAAATCACACATTAGAAATTAATAAAGAACAAACAGAAATAGTTAAATTAATTTTTGATTTATATACAAATAAAAATATAGGTGTATCAAAAATTGCTAATCACTTAAATAGTTTAGGTATTAAACCTGTAAAAAGTGATGTATGGGTAACTAGTACTATACAAACCATATTAAAAAATCCTATTTATATAGGTAAAATAAAATGGAATGAACGTGCTACTGTAAATAAAATTATTAATGGTAATGTAAAAAAGACTAGACCTCGTGCAAAAGATTATATATTAGTAAATGGAATTCATAAACCTATTATTAGTGCTACACAGTTTGAAAAAGCTACAAATTTAATGAAAAACTCTAGTATAGTGCCATTAAAAAAAGAAAAAGAGCTTAAAAACCCCCTTGCAAGTATAATAAAATGTGGATATTGTGGAAGAAATATGGTAAGACGCCCTTATAAAAATGGACAAAAAGATACTTTAATGTGCTCTGTTGTAGCTTGTAATAATATAAGCTCTCCTTTACACATAGTAGAAGAAAAATTATTTAAAATGATAGATGAATATATTATATCTTATAAATTAGACTTATATAAAAATAAAAATAATTCTAATAATGAGAAAAATACACTTAATACAATAATTAAGTCTTTGGAAAATGAAAAGAATAAAATAAAATTACAACTAAACAAATTACACGATTTATTAGAACAAGGTGTATATGACACTAACACATTTTTAGAACGCTCAAAAATATTAAATATTAAGTTGAATGATATAAATATAAAGCTAGACAACGCTTATTCTAAATTTAATACAATACAAAAGCCTATTGAAATGAATAATTTTATAAATAAATTAGAAAACTTAAAAGAAAAATACAATAAAGAAAAAGATATTAATACCAAAAATAATTTGCTTAGAGAAGTTATAGATTATTCTATTTATAGAAAAAATAAAAATTGTAGGTGGCATAATGATTTAGAAGATTTTGAATTAATAATATATCCAAAAGTGCCACAATAGATATTACAATTCAAATTAATTTTACATACTTTTAAACAAAAAATAATGCAATATAAATGATATTTTGACAAAAATGTTTAAAATAAATTAATTATTGCATTTATCCTAATATTTTACTATACTATAATTGTATTTTAAAATACAAATTTAATATTAAGGAGAATACATATGGCTTTAGAAAGATCAAAATATTTAAAAGTTAGAAAAGCTCAAGCAGAAGGAGCAAGAACAGTTGAAGAACTTAAAAATATATCTGATATAGTTATTGAAAATGATACTGAACTTGAGGAAGTAGAAAAATTATTACAAAATACTTGTAAATGTAAAAATGTATCAATAAACACAATTGTAGAAGCTGTTAAAAATGGGGCTGATACTTTTGAAAAAGTTAAAGAAGTTACAAAAGCTGGCTCTGGATGTGGAAGATGCAAAGGCATAATATCTAACATTATAGAAAATAAAAGATAGTACTTAACTTAAATAAGAGATACTTAAATAGTACCTCTTATTTTTATGTATATTAAAATTAATGATATACTTAACGTTCTAATTCTTCTGTACCTATATCATTTAATATAGCCTTAGCTTCTGGTGTTATCATAGTAAATCTTTGACTAAGGTAACGTAAAGCTGCTCCTAATTCTCCATCTGGTCCACCATATTGTTATAGGGTATAAATATCATAAAATTATTATTTTATAATTATATCATAAAATAACCTAAAAAATAAAGGGAGCAAATACTCCCTATTTTTCTTTTTTCTCATCTAAACTACTAACCACATTATCAATATTTTTATCAATTAGCTTGTTGGTAACCTCTAATCCTTTTATTAACCATTTAGGCACTAAATACCCCTTGTCAAGTTCAATCATATTTTCTAAAATACTTCTAAACTCATTTACTATACAATGGGCAAGAATAAACCAACCAATAGCTAACATTATATGTAAGTTTATTCCTATTATATTACCTATTTTTTGAA
>CAMMEG010000008.1 GCA_946495765.1 uncultured Eubacteriaceae bacterium | reverse complement strand
GTATAAACCGGCAAGTCAGTTGGTTCTCCACTAACATCGATCACGTTATTACTACCTGTATAAACCGGCAAGTCAGTTGGTTCTCCACTAACATCGATCACGTTATTACTACTATTTGTATAAGATGTATCTGATAAGTTTGTAGTTGTTGCAGCTAATGCACTAATAGAAGTCATCACCATACCGCCAATTATAATACCACTTACAAATTTTTTCATTTTTATCTTCCTTTCTAAAATTATTTTTTAATTTAGTCGACATCAAATTCTATTACAGCACCTGTCAAGGCATCTACTTCTACTTCATAGATTCTAAACTTATTTTTAATTTTAAAATTGTACGTAGGATTATCGCCTAAATCATAAATGTCTTCTACTTGAGAAACAACTTCTCCGCCACCTACAGCGTTAATAGCTGCTTGTTGCGCTGTAGCTACACTTATTAGAGTTTTTCCATTCCATGTTCCACCTTGTTGTGCATTAGGAACAGTGTTAGAACTTTGTCCTGTTTGACCATTTTGATATGCTGGTAAATCAGTTGGTTCCCCTAAGTTACTTCCATTTACTTGAGTTGTTCCTTGATTATATATAGCCGCATTGTTTTGTTGTATTCTTTTTTGTATTTGTCTTTCTTCCATAAATATCATAAAATTGTATGCAACAAATACTGCGACTAAAGCTAGTAAAATACCTAAAATAATTTTACTCTTTTTTTTCTGATTATTTTCCATATTTCCTCCTTAAAGTATAAAGTAATATTTTGACTTTTGTATTATATATAACGATAATTATTTTAAAAAGTTTATTATTTTTTTAAAATTTTATTGTAATATTTTTTTAATTTTATTGTAATATTTTTTAAATAATTTTGAGATATAATAAATATATTATTTATTATAAATTTAAAACTTAAAGGTGATTGTATTATGAAATTTTTTAAAATAACTATTACCAGTATGCTTTTAATTTTATTTCTATTTAATGTAAGTATATTGGCAGACGAACTTAAAATATATTCTACATATACAGTAAATAACCTTACCATTACAAGTTATAGCAAAAGTTGGTCAAAATCTATGTTAAAAGACTTATATTTAGAACTTTTAAATAATTTTCATAGTGATGAATTTGATTATTTAAGTAATATATATATTTATCCAAATTCTCCAGAGGGAGTAAATGGTCTTTATTATGATGATATCTTTTTAGAAAATGGAGAATATAAGCTAGGTAACAATGCATATATAAATCTTTATAATGGCGATGAAAATAATACTATACGTAAGATATCTTATACTTTATCTCATGAATATGGACATCATTATATGATATATAACCTTATGAAATCAGAAAATATATATTATCATAATCTAAAAGATTCTAAATATGTTAAAATTAGAAATTTAAATGGTACTCCTGTTATATATGATGCTACACAAAAAGATTATTTATATCATTGGGATATAATGGAGATAATGGCTGATGATTATGTTCAACTTTTAGGCTCTTCTAATGCTAGGATGTCATATGATTATAAATCAGTAGATGAAATTTTAAAAGAAAATGCAGCTCCTTATAATAATCCAAGTAGTTTTAACTTAAAGCCTCAATTAAATCCTTATATACCTCTAGCTGCAGATATTTCTGGTTTATATAACTACTTATTGAATATAGGAGGATTTACTGTAGCTTCGCCTAAAACACCAGAAAAGCCAAAATTAAATAATATTACTGGATATATGTCATTAAATAATGAGCCAACATATAATATAACATGGAATAATCCTAATAAAAACGAAGTTTTTGAATATACATTAGTTATATATCCAGAAAATAACCCTTTTGTTGCATATCCACTAAAAACTATAACCTCTAAAGAGCCTTTAAATGTTACATTTGGAAGCTATAGTATAAAACAAAAAGACGGTACAATAAAATCTATATCTCAAATATATGAAGGTAACTATACTTTAAAACTATATATAAAAGATTCAAATGGATTTATATATTCTTCAACACCTGTAACATATGACTTTACTAAACTTTCAAATAATATAATATCAAATAATACAAAATCTAATAATAAACCTAATAATACTACTAAACCTAATAATATTATTAATGATAATAAACCTAGTGCTACACCAGATAATAGACCTATTGGTCCTAGTTCTAGTGGTTCTTTAAATGATTTATTTTATTTAGTATCCAAAAGTTAAATATAAGTTGTGGTATTTATTAACTAATAATAAAAGCTAGCTATATAAGAAGCTAGCTTTTATTATTATCTATTTTTTCTTAAAAATGTAGGTATATTTAATTTAGTTCCTTCATTTTCATTATTGTTCTTTCTATTTAATCCATAGTTATTATTTTCCTGATTTGTAAATATAGGCTCTTGTGCATGATTTATTATAGGTTGTTGTTCTATTGGTTGATTATTAGAGAATCCATTTTGTAAATATTGTGGTTGTATATTATAATTTTGATTATTCATACTTTGATTTATAGGTTGTTGAATCGTATGCTCAATCGTTGATTGAGATTGTACGCCTTGTTGATTTTCAGAAATATCTTTAAGGTCTGTAGCTACAATAGTAATAATAACTTTATCTTTAAGATTTTCTTCAATAGAAGAACCATAAATAATATTAGCAGATACGTCTAACATATCGGTTATACTTGATAAACCTCTATTTATCTCTTTAAGAGCAAGGTCTGGTCCACCAGCAACATTAATTAGAAGACTTTTAGCTCCTTCAATAGAAGTCTCTAATAATGGGCTATTAATAGCTTCATTAACGGCATCTTGTATTTTATTTTTACCGCTACCTTCGCCAACTCCAAGATGAGCATAACCTTTATCTTTCATAATAGTAGTAACATCAGCAAAGTCTACGTTTATTTCAGCTGGATTTTTTATAATGTTAGCAATACCTGTAACCCCTTGCCTTAATACTTCATCTACTTTATGAAAAGCCTCTATTTGAGTAGCATCATCTTCTATAATATCTAATATACGCTCATTAGGTATAACTATAAGTGTATCTACATTTTCTCTTAATTTTTCTATACCCTCCATAGCATTTAAAGCTCTTTTTTTACCTTCAAAATTAAAAGGCTTAGTAACAACTGCTACTGTTAAAATTCCTTGACTTTTGGCAATGTTAGCAACTACTGCAGCCGCACCAGTACCAGTACCGCCACCCATACCAGCTGTTACAAATACCATATCTGCTCCTTGTATAGCTTGAGATATATCATCTTTAGACTCTTCTGCTGCAATTCTACCAACCTCTGGATTGCCACCTGCTCCAAGTCCACGAGTAGATTTTTCACCTATAACAATGGTTTTTTGTGCTAGACTTTTGTTAAGAGCTTGTCTATCTGTATTTATAGCAATAAAATCTATATCTGATGCACCAAATTCTATCATTCTATCTACTGCATTATTTCCTGCTCCACCAACACCTATAACAATTATTTTTTCTTCTTCATTATTTATATTTTCTAAACCTATCAAGATAAACCCTCCTAATAATAATCTGTCTTATTTTTCTATTATACACTATATATTTTAGTAATTCAATTTATTTTTTGGGATATAATTAAATATATATTATAGTATATAGTATATATATTTTTTTAGATTTTTTCAAGTATAATATTAAATTTATACTATAATTTTAAATACTATATTGTACAATTAATATAATTCTTTAATATGCTATAATAAATATTAAGTTATATATTTAAAAATAGGTGGTTTATTTATATCATCTATATATAAAAATCCTTTTTCTTCTGGCTTAAAATTTTTAACTATTTCATTTAAAGTATTTATTTTTATATTTAAAGCCTCTCTATTTCCCAAAATAATATCTAAATTTTCCATATATAGATGGACATCTTCTAAATTTGATATATCTATTTTTAGTATTTGTTTTAAGTTCTCTTTATCTTTTATGGCATTTGTAATATCCATAACAACTGAAAATGCTTCATCATTATCCGTTTTTAACCTTTTACCAATAGTAAAGCTCTCAAAACTTAATCCATAAATTATAGGTAATTGTTCTGTATAACTAGACTTAATATCTACAACCATACCGCTTTCATCTATATACATATAATCATTTATATATGGCACATACCCAACTATTTGTCTTTCACTAATATCTATTATTATCGTATTAGGTAACTTTTTTGTTATTTTAACACTTTCTATGTAATAATTATTTTTTAATCTTCTTTTAACTATAAAATTATTAAAACTAAGAATATTAGTAGTTTTATCTAACTTTACTTGTCGTATAATATCTGCTTTATCTAATGTTTCTAATCCATTTATTTCTATATTTTTTATATTAAACCATGGAGACAGCATTAATAACATAACTATAAAAATTAATAATGCTATCCCCATTAAAATATAAGTATATATTTTTTTCATTAGCTCACCTAATCTTTAATGTATTTTATATCTGCTCCTAATAAACTAAGCTTTTTATCTAAATTTTCATATCCTCTATTTATATAACAAGCTCCTTCTATAGTAGTCGTTCCTTTAGCAAAAAGTGCTGCTGTTATAAGTCCTGCACCGCCTCTTAAGTCTTTTGAAAAAACTGTTGTTCCTACTAAACCATCTACTCCATTTATAATAAACATATTGTCATTTTCTAAAATATTACAACCTAATTTATTAAGTTCTATTATATGCTTGTTTCTAGCTTCAAATATATTTTCTTTTATAACACTTGTTCCATTTGCAAT
This sequence comes from uncultured Eubacteriaceae bacterium, assembly GCA_946495765.1. Taxonomy (GTDB): domain Bacteria; phylum Bacillota; class Clostridia; order Lachnospirales; family CAG-274; genus Tyzzerella. Next base: position 25,117 of record CAMMEG010000008.1, on the reverse strand, counting down.
AGCTAAAAGACTCATAATCTGTGGTTGAAGGTCTGTTGGGAAATATGGATATGGGTTTGTTTCTAAAAAGTCTATTGGCTTTATCATACCTGATGATTTTATGCTTATACTATTTTTAGTAGTATCTATCGTACATCCAGTTTTTTCTAAAATTTCTATTAAAGATGTTAAATACTGTGGATTTATTCCATCTATTTTTGTATGTCCATTTGTTATAGCACTCATACATAAAAAAGTACCTGCTTCTATTCTATCTGGCATTATTGTATATTCTACTACTTCTTTTAACTTATCTACACCTGTTATAGTTATAGTATCTGTACCAGCTCCACATATATTAGCACCCATTTTTATTAAAAAGTTTACCATATCTATTATTTCTGGCTCTCTAGCACAATTTTTTATAATAACTTTACCCTTTACAAAAATAGAGGCAAGAATAATATTTTGAGTAGCTCCTACACTAGCAAAAGGTAAGTTTATAGTAGTAGGAATTATATTATCTACATTAGCTTTTATATTTTCGTTTTCTTCATTTATATTTATTCCCATTTTTTCAAAGGCTAAAAGATGAAAATCTATTGGTCTTTTTCCAAGGTTACATCCACCAGGATAACATATACTAGCCTCTTTAAATCTAGATATTATAGCACCTAAAAATATTATAGAAGAACGCATTTTTTTAACTAAATCTTGTTTAACAGTTGTCTTATTCATATTTTTAGAATTTACAATTACTGTATTTTCTCCATAGTTAACATCACAGCCTAAATCCCTTAATATATCTATTGCTACCATCGTATCCAAAAGCATAGGTACATTTTTTAAAATTGATATGCCACTATTTAAAACCGTTGAGGCAAGTATAGGTAAAACAGCATTTTTAGCCCCACTTACAAAAATTTGACCACTTAGTTTGTTCCCACCTTGTACTATATATTTACCCATATATAACCCTCCAAAAAATTCATATTTTATATTATGAAAGGTTATATATTTTGGTTACATATTTTATTAAGCTTTTTTTAGTTTAGATAAATTTGCCATAAGTTTCTTTTCTCCAACATTTTCAAAACTTATAGTTACCTCATAATCTGCACCAGCTGGTTCTATTTTTAATACAGTACCTTGTCCAAATTTAAAATGTTTTACTATATCTCCAACTTCAAAGTCTAGAAAAATATTTTTAGGTGCTGGTATATCTCTTTTTAAATATGCTGATACATTAGGCTTATAAGATGGTTGTGGTCTGTATTTGTTTGAAGTTTCATCACTTGTAGAAAAAGAAATTTTTTGTTTTTCTGGTTTTTCTTTTATATTTATTAACTCTTGTGGCATCTCTTTAAAAAATGATGATACAGCATTATTAATATATCTACCGTGCTGTAGTCTAGATTTTGCATTTGTAATATATAATTCTTTTTTAGCTCGTGTTATACCTACATATAAAAGTCTTCTTTCTTCTTCTATATCGGTTTGATTTCCACTAGTCAATGCACGATATGTAGGGAATATTCCCTCTTCAAATCCAACTATAAAAACAACAGGAAACTCAAGTCCTTTAGAACTATGTAAAGTCATTAAAGTCACTACATTATCCCCATCTTCCATAGAATCTATATCTGCCACTAAAGATATTTCTTCTAAAAACTTTGTAAGAGATACATCTTCTTCACTTTCTTCATACTCAACTGCTTTACTAACAAATTCTTCTAAATTTGATATACGCCCTAAGGATTCATCTGTGCCTTCTTTTCTAAGTTCTTCTGTATATTCTGTCTTGTATAATATATAGTCTATTAAATCTGGTATTGATAATTCTTCGGCTTTTTTTATAAAATCAGAAATGAGATTATAAAAGTCTACTACACTTTTTGTTTTTCTACCTAAATCTGGTATTTCATTTGCTTTAGATAAAGCTTCAAAAAATGTTATATTATTGTTTAAAGCATACTCACTAGCTTTTAGTATAGTTGCATCGCCTATACCTCTTTTGGGAACATTTATTATTCTTTTTAGAGATATCTCATCATCAGGATTTTCTAATACTTTTAAATAACTTATAATATCTTTTATTTCTTTTCTTCCATAAAAGTTTATACCACCATATAACCTATACGGTATAGACAAAAACACAAGTTGTTCTTCTAAAATTCTAGATAAACTATTATTTCTGTATAGTATAGCAAAGTCTTTGTAACTATATCCTTCTTTCATTTTATTTAATATTTCATTTGCTATAAATGTGGCTTCTTCTCTATCTGAATTACACTTTTCATAATTTACAAGAGAACCCTGTTCATTTTCTGTCCAAAGATTTTTCTCTTTTCTTCCAAAGTTATTTTTTATAACAAAGTTTGCCATGTCTAATATAGTTTTACTTGAACGATAATTTTGTTCAAGCTTTATAACTTGTGAATCCGGAAAATCTTTTTCAAAGTCTAATATATTATTTATATCTGCACCTCTCCAACCATATATACTTTGGTCATCATCACCTACTACACAAATATTTTTATATTTATCAGCTAAAAGTTTTATTAATGTATACTGGCTAGTACTAGTATCTTGATATTCATCTACCATTATGTATTTAAAACGTTCTTGATAATATTCTAAAACATCTGTGTTATTTACAAAAAGTTGCACTGTTTTAAATATAAGGTCATCAAAGTCTAAAGAATTATTAGCTTTTAATCTATCTTCATATGATATATATATATCGGATATTAATTTTTTTCTAAAATCCGACCCTACATTTTGTGCATATATAGTAGCTGTTATAAGTTTATCCTTTTGTCTTCCTATTTCATTTAATACTGATTTTGAGCTTAATAAATCATCATTTATCTTATAATCTTTCATTATATCCTTTATAAGACGCTCTGAATCATCTGCATCATATATTGTAAACTTATTTGTATAACCTATTTTATCTATATCTCTTCTTAATATACGAACACAAAGTGAATGAAAAGTAGATACTAATACTTGATTTCCTTCTTCACATATACTAAATACTCTTTCTTTCATTTCTCTTGCTGCTTTATTGGTAAAAGTAATAGCTAATATATTAAAAGGTCTTACTCCTTGTTCTATAAGATATGCTATTCTATGTGTTAAAACCCTAGTTTTTCCAGAGCCTGCCCCAGCTAATAAAAGAAGTGCTCCTTCTGTTTTTAAAACTGCTTCTTTTTGCATAGGATTTAATGTATTTAATCGTTTTTTCATTTTTATTTCTCCTAAGTCTAATATTTTAATTATATATTTATTTTTTATTATTTCTATTCAAAACAAAACATAAACTTACTAATATTATGCCTATTATAGCTCCAAAAAAATCTAATAAAACATCTTTTACGGAAGAAGTTCTTCCGTCAGAATATATTTGTATATATTCATCTATAACAGGTACAAATATAGATAAAAACATAGGAAAGCCTATTATACTAAAAATTTTACTTGTAAATGCTTCAAAAGTAAGCATAAGAAAAACACCGAATATAAAAAACTCTACAAAATGTGCAAGCTTTCTTATAAAATAACCTTCTAAATTAAATTTTAATCCTATACTATTTATTATGTTATTTATAAAGTTTAAAACAGTTGTACTAGCATTTGAAGAACTTTCGCCATTTTGAATAGAGTTATAAAATATAAAAATCACTATTAATATTGTAGCTATTAAATAAACTATTTTTTTTAAATTTAGATGCATATAGCCTCCTTTAATACTCTTTTATAATATTATATTTAAAAATATAATAATTGTAAATAACCAATATATAAATAATTTATTTTTTTCATATTTTTTAGTATTATTATTTGAAAATATAATAATAAAATAATTTACTTTATTATTTTTAATTAAATATCATTTATAATTTTAAAGACCATAGATTTTACCTACAGTCTTATGTCTTTACTATTAAACATTAAATGGTTTAGTAATAAATAGTTCTTTTATGTTTAATTTATATTCTAAGTTTCTTTTAGCAATTGCTGCTGTTTTCTTTTGTTTAAATATTCCAAAAACTGCCGAACCACTACCACTCATAAGACTTCCTAATGCACCACTATTAAGCATACAGTTTTTTATATCTGCTATTATAGGATACTTTTTTATTGATACAGTTTCTAAAACATTGCAAAGATTTTCACTAATACCTTCTATATCTTGCTTTTCTAAATAATATATAATTTTTTCTATATCTGGTCTTTCTTTTATATTAGATAAATCTAAATTTTTAAAAACAGATGAAGTAGATATACTAATATTAGGTTTAGCTATTAATATATAACAATGAGGAAAAGGATTTAAAGGGAATAATTTTTCTCCTATTCCTTTAGCAAGATATGTTCCTCTTTTGATACAAAATGGTACATCTGCCCCAAAGTCTTGCCCAATTTTTAATAATTCTTCATTAGATATTGGAAGTCTAAATAATTTCCTCATACCAATTAACGTGGCAGCACAGTCTGTACTTCCACCAGCAAGACCAGCACATATTGGTATACTTTTTGTTAATTTTATATTTATACCATATTTTATGTTATAATTTTCTTTTAAATACTTTGCTGTTTTATAAACTAAATTTTTACTATCCGTTGGCAACCAATAAACATTTGTATTTATTACTATGTCATTTGTAAATGTTTTAGATATAGTTATAATGTCTGATAGGTTTATAGACTGCATAATCATCTCTAAATTGTGATATCCATTTTCTAATCTTTCTACAACGTCTAAAGCGGGATTTATCTTTGCCTTTGCATATAACTTTATTCTTTCCATATTTATCACCCTAACTTTTTTTACTTTCATATATTTTAACACATAAATTATAAAATAAAAACACAAATTTTAATAAAATATAATAAAAAAGTGATAAAAATATATAAAAAAATAAATTAAAAATACTTGACGTTTTTATAAACTAATAATATACTTTGAATATCAAAAGATTTTTTAAACATTTGTATTATATGGAGGATATAATATGAAAAAAACTTTAAATACTATTAGTGGACTTATATCTAGCGTTTTTTATGATATAATTAAGCTAGAAGAAAACTTTTTAAAAAATAATAAATATAAAGATGTGTCCTCTAAAGAAGTAAGAACTATTGAGGCAATAGGCATTAATAGACCTAAAAGTATGGGTTCTATTGCTAAAAGCCTTGATATAACTCTTGGTACACTAACAGTTTCTATAACAAACCTTGAAAAGAAAGGATATGTTAGAAGAGAAAAGTCTCTTAATGATAAAAGAGTTGTAAACGTAATGCTTACAGAAAAAGGTAAAAAACTTTTTAGACTTCATAAAAAATTTAAACAAAACATTATGAAATCAATAATTATAGACCTTACTAATCAAGAAAAAGAGATTTTTAATGGTGCATTAAATAGAGTTAGTCAAATATTGCATAAGCAATATATAAATACTTAAAAGGAGAAATATATGTTTAATTCAAAAATAATCTGTCTTGAAAGCTATGTGCCTGAAAAAATTATAACAAATGATGAGCTTTCTAAAGTTGTAGAGACTTCTGACGAATGGATATATACCCGAACAGGTATATCTAAAAGACGTATTTCTACTATTGAAAATACCTCTGACTTAGCTATAAATGTAGGTAAAGCACTTATAAAAAACTCTAATATAGCACCAGAGGATATAGATATAATTATTGTAGCTACAATAACACCAGACCATCTTACTCCTTCTACTGCTTGTATAGTACAAGGAGCAATAGGTGCCAAAAATGCTTTAGCTTTTGATATAAACGTAGCTTGTTCTGGTTTTGTTTATGCTCTATCTGTTGCTGATAAGTTTTTAAAATCTGGTCTATACAAAACTGCTTTAGTTATAGGTGCTGAAACTTTATCTAAAATAGTAGACTGGTCTGATAGAGGGACTTGTGTATTATTTGGAGATGGCTCTGGTGGTGCGCTACTAATAGCTAGTGAAGATGAAAATAGTATTATTGCAGAAGATTTAAAGGCTGATGGTATGTGTTGGCAAGCTATAACAGGAGGTAGCATAGGAATAAACAATGCCTTTATAAAAGATAAAAAAGAAAATCCATTTTATTTACAAATGAATGGTAGAGATGTATTTAACTTTGCTACAAAAACTGTTCCAAAAAGTATACAACAAGTTTTAGACAAATCAAACCTTAGCTTAGACGATATAAAATATATAGTACCTCATCAAGCTAACTTAAGGATAGTCGAAGTTGTAGCTAAAAAGTTAAAAGTTGGCTTAGATAAGTTTTACTTAAACTTACAAGACTATGGTAATACTTCTGCTGCTAGTATACCTATTGCATTAGCTGAAATGTCAAAAAAAGGTATATTAAAAAAAGATGATAAAATAATTATTACTGGCTTTGGAGCTGGACTTACGTGGGCTTCTATGCTTATAAAAATATAGGTTACTATGGATAAGATAAAGTTACTTATATCTATTATAATTGGTATGGCTCTTGGTAGTATATTAGGTATAATAGTTTATAATATTTTTAATAAAATATAAATTTAATAAAATACAAAAAGGTTAAAAAGGTGATAATATGAAATCAAATTTATGTGATATATTAGGTATTAAATATCCTATTTTTCAAGGAGCTATGGCTTGGGTATCTGATGGAGAATTAGCAGCTAGTGTATCTAACGCTGGTGGACTTGGTATAATAGCTGGAGGTAATGCTCCAGGTGAGGTTGTTCGTGAAGAAATAAAAAAAGCAAAATCTTTAACAGACAAACCTTTTGCAGTAAATATTATGCTTTTATCTCCTTTTGCTGAAGAGGTTGTAAAAGTTGTATGTGAAGAAGGCGTAAAAGTTGTAACAACAGGAGCTGGTAACCCTGCTAAATATATGGATTTATTTAATGAACATAATATTTCTGTAATTCCTGTTATTCCTTCAGTTGCTCTTGCTCAAAAAATGGAAAAAATAGGTGCAAAAGCAGTTGTCGCAGAAGGTATGGAAGCTGGAGGGCACATTGGCAAACTTACTACTATGGCTTTAGTTCCACAAGTAGTAGACGCTGTTAATATACCAGTTATTGCAGCAGGTGGTATAGCAGATGGGAGAGGTTGTGCTGCTGGATTTATGCTAGGTGCACAAGGTGTACAAATTGGTACAAGATTTTTACTTGCAAATGAATGTAATATACATGAAAACTACAAAGAAAAGGTAGCTAAAGCTAAGGATATAGATAGTGTTATTACTGGACAAATAACAGGGCATCCTGTTCGTGTTTTAAGAAATAAACTAGCTAGACTTTATGATGCAGTAGAAAGGGAAGAATTAAGAAAAGAAAAACCAGATATAGAAAGAATAGAAAAACTAGGATCTGGAGCTTTACAAAGAGCTGTAAAAGAAGGAGATGTAGAAAACGGCTCTGTTATGGCAGGACAAATTGCTGGTATGGTTTCTAAAAGACAAAGTTGTGAAGAAATTATACAAGAACTTGTTAGTGAATTTGACGCTTTAATGGGTAATAAATAATTTTAAATTATATTATTAAGGAGAAAAATAATGAAAATATGTTTTATATTTAGTGGTCAAGGCGCTCAATATAACGGTATGGGTAAAGAGCTTTACGACAACTTTCCAGTATGTAAAAAAGTATTTGAAGATGCAAATGATACTTTAGATTTTAATATAACAGATATATGCTTTAATGAAGATGACAGACTTAATCAAACAGAATATACTCAACCAGCTATTTTAACAACAAGCTACGCTATATTTAAGCTAATGGAAGAAAAAGGTGTAAAAGCAGACTATATGGCAGGGCTTAGTCTTGGAGAATACTCTGCTCTTTGTGCTAGCGGTGCAATGGATTTTAAAGAAGGTGTAGCCTTAGTTAGAAAAAGAGGTAAATATATGACCGAGGCAGTTCCTGTTGGAGTTGGTGCTATGTCGGCTGTTATGAATACTGATGAAGATATTATAAATGAAGTATTAAAAGAAGCATCTAATGATACAGAACTTGCTATGATAGCCAATTATAACGCACCAGGACAAATTGTAATAGCAGGACATACTAAAGCCATAGAACGAGCAGAAAATATTTTTAAAGAAAAAGGTATAAAAAAAGTTATAAGACTTAATGTAAGTGGTCCTTTTCATACTTCATTATTAAAGCCTGCTAGTGATAAACTTAAAGTAGAACTTGAAAATATAACTATTAACACACCTAATGTAGACGTGTTTACAAACTTAACAGGTGAAAAGGTAGAAAACATAAAAGATACATTAATTAAACAAGTAAAAAGCCCTGTTAAATGGGAACAAACTATAAAAAATCTTATTAATCTTGGTGTAGACACTTTTATAGAGTTAGGACCTGGAAAAACTTTATCATCTTTTGTTAAAAAAGTTAGTAAAGAAGTTAATGTATATAATGTAGAAGACTTATCTAGTTTAGAAAAAACTTGTAAAGGAATAGGTATAGAATAATGTTAAAAGAAAAAACAGTAATAGTTACAGGTGGTGCTAAAGGTATAGGAAAGGCTATTGCAATAGCTTTTGCTAAAGAAGGTGCAAACATTGTTTTAAATTATAGAAACACAAACCCAGATAATGTAGTTAAAGAAATAGAAGCCCTTGGCGTAAAATGTTTAACCGTTATGGCAGATATTAGTGATTTTAATCAAGCTAAAGAATTAGTAGATAAAGCAATAGAAGAATTTAAAACAATAGATGTTTTAATAAATAATGCTGGTATAACAAAAGATAATCTTCTTTTAAAAATGTCTGAAGATGATTTTGATATGGTTATAAACACAAATCTTAAAGGTGCTTTTAATATGATAAAACACACAAGTAAAATAATGCTTAAACAAAAAAGTGGAACTATTATAAATATGAGTAGTGTTGTTGGCTTAACCGGAAATATTGGTCAAGTAAATTACTCTGCTAGTAAAGCTGGTATGATAGGTATGACATTTTCTACTGCTAGAGAGCTTGCATCTAGAGGTATAACTTGTAATGCTATTGCCCCTGGATTTATAACAACAGATATGACAGATATTTTATCTGATAGTATAAAAGAAAGCATTTTAAATACAATACCTTTAAAAAGATTCGGTACAACAGATGAAATAGCTAGTACTGCAATATTTTTAGCTAAAAATAAATATATAACAGGACAAGTAATTACTGTAGATGGTGGTATGGTAATGGCTTAATCCTTAGGAGGTTAATATGGAAAGACGAGTAGTAATAACAGGTATAGGATTAGTTACACCTGTTGGTAACAATGTTAATGAATTTTGGGATAGTATTAAAAATGGTAAACATGGTATAGGAAATATTACACATTTTGATACTTCAGATTCTAAAGTAAAAATTGCGGCTGAAATTAAAAATTTTGAACCAGAAAAAGTTTTAGATAAAAAAGAAATAAGAAGACTTGAGCCTTTTAGCGTATATGCTTTATATGCAGCACAAGAGGCAGTTAATAATAGTGGCCTTGACTTAAATAAAATAGACCCATATAAATTTGGGACAATTATTGGCTCTGGTATGGGTGGTATTGGTATGATTGAAGACCAAATGATTAAAATGGTAGAAAAAGGTCCTTCAAGACTTGCACCTTTATTTATACCTAGTGTTATAACAAATATGGCAGCAGGACACGTTGCTATACGTTTTGGTGCAAAAGGTAGTTGTGAAACTGCTATAACTGCTTGTGCAACAAGCACTAGTTGTATTGGTATGGCTTTTAGAAATATAAAATATGGATACGAAGATATTATATTAGCTGGTGGTACAGAAAGTACAATTACAAAAGCTGGTATTGGTGGCTTTGCTGCTTTAAAAGCGTTATCTACTTCTGAAGACTTAGATAGAGCTTCAATTCCTTTTGATAAAGAAAGAAATGGGTTTGTTATGGGTGAAGGTGCTGGTATATTAGTTTTAGAAGAACTAGAACATGCAAAGAAACGCGGTGCAAAAATATTAGCAGAAATTGTAGGATATGGTGCTACTTGTGATGCTTATCATATGACTGCTCCTTGTGAAGATGGTGATGGTGCTGCTCGTGCTATGATTAAAGCTATGGAAGAGGGTAATGTAAATCCATCAGATATTACATATATAAATGCTCACGGCACAAGCACCCCTGCTAATGATGTAGGTGAAACTAAAGCTATTAAAACTGCCCTTAAAGACAATGCTTATAATGTTTCTATAAGCTCTACAAAGTCTATGACTGGTCATCTTTTAGGTGCAACAGGTGCTGTTGAAGCTATTGCTTGTATATTAGCACTAAAAAATAACTTTGTACCACCAACTGTTGGTTATAAAGTGCCTGATGAAGAATGTGACTTAGATTATACACCAAATGTTGGTAAAGAACGTGAAATGAAATATGCTTTATCTAACACTCTTGGTTTTGGTGGACATAATGCTGTATTATGTCTAAAAAAATGGGAGGAATAGTAAAATGGAATTTGAAAAAATTAAAGATTTAATGCAAAGTTTAGATAATTCTAACCTTATGGATTTTGAACTTAAATTAAACGATGGCTTTTATCTTAGAATGAATAAATATAATAGCCAACCTATACAAAATCATATGTTTACACAAGAACAACCAGTACAAAAAACTCCTGAACATTCGCATACTATTAATAACATAGCAGAAAACATATCAGAACCTATAACTATAATCCCTGAAACAAAACAAGAAGTAAAAGAAGGCAACATTATATCTAGCCCAATAGTAGGAACATTTTATTCTAGTAGCTCCCCTACTAAACCTGCCTATGTAAAAGTAGGCGACAAAGTAAAAGAAGGTGATGTTTTATGTATTATAGAAGCTATGAAAGTTATGAATGAAATAACAAGCCAATATAGTGGAGAAATTGTAGAAATAATGGTTGAAAATGAAGATATGGTTGAATATAACCAACCTTTATTTAGAATAGTATAATTATTTTAAACTAATTTATATTTTATATAAAAATTTTTTAAAATAGATAGTCATATAATACTGTTATTAATATAGGTATTTTACCTATATTAATAACAATTTTTATAAAGGAGAAATATTATGAATATTAAAGAAATAATGGAAATTATTCCTCATAGATACCCTTTTCTTTTAATAGATAAAATAGTAGAAATAGAAGAAGGTAAAAAAATAGTTGCTATAAAAAATGTAACTATGAACGAACAGTTTTTTCAAGGACACTTTCCTGTTGAACCTGTTATGCCTGGTGTATTAATAATAGAGGCTATGGCTCAAGCTGGTGCTTGCGCAATTTTATCTTTAGATGAGTATAAAGGCAAAATTGCATATTTTGGTGCAATAAATAATGCAAAATTTAGAGATAAAGTTGTTCCTGGAGATACTCTAAGACTAGAAGTAGAACTTTTAAAACTTAAAAAAGTAGCTGGTATTGGTAAAGGTATAGCTTATGTTGGAGATAAAAAAGTAGCTGAAGCTGAATTTACTTTTATGATTGGATAGAGGTGTATTTTATGTTTAATAAAATATTAATAGCAAATCGTGGTGAAATAGCAGTTAGGATAATTAGAGCTTGTAGAGAAATGGGCATAGCTACTGTGGCTGTATACTCTGAGGCAGATAAAAACGCATTACATACACAACTTGCAGATGAGGCTATTTGTATAGGTGGTAATAAAAGTTCATCTAGCTATCTTAATATGAATAATATTATAAGTGCTGCTTGTCTTACTGGTGCTAATGCTATACATCCAGGATTTGGGTTTTTATCAGAAAATACAAAATTTGCAGATATGTGTAAAGAATGTAACATAAAATTTATAGGACCAGATGCTAAAACAATAGACCTTATGGGCAATAAAGCTAATGCTAGAAAACTTATGATAGAAGCTGGTGTTCCGGTCACTCCAGGTAGTAATGGCGTTGTTGAAAGTGTAGAAAAAGCTAAAGAGCTTGCTAAAGATTTTGGATATCCAGTTATGATAAAAGCATCAGCTGGTGGTGGTGGTCGTGGCATAAGAATAGTTAGAGAGGAAAAAGACTTAGAAGAAGCTTATAACTCTGCTAAAAGTGAAGCTAAAGTAGCCTTTGGTGATGATAGTATATATATGGAAAAAGTTATAGAAAATGCTAGACATATAGAAGTTCAAATATTAGCAGATGAACACGGCAATGCTATACATTTAGGAGAAAGAGATTGTTCTTTACAAAGAAGAAATCAAAAAGTATTAGAAGAAGCCCCTTCTATTGCTCTTGATGAAGAAACTAGAAAAGCTATGGGCGAGGCTGCTATAAAAGCTGTTAAAGCATCTAATTATAAAAATGCTGGTACAATAGAGTTTTTATATGGTAAAGATAATAAATTTTACTTTATGGAAATGAACACTCGTATACAAGTAGAACATCCTGTTACTGAAATGATAACGGATATAGATATTGTTAAAGAACAAATAAGAATAGCTTATGGTGAAAAATTAAGATACACTCAAGAAGATGTTAAATTTAATGGACATAGTATAGAATGTAGAATAAATGCTGAAGATCCTTACAATAACTTTGCCCCTTTTCCAGGTAAAATAGACTATCTTTTTTTACCTAGTGGTTGTAACGGACTTAGAGTAGATAGTGCTGTTTATGCCGGATATACAATTCCTAGTTTTTATGATTCTATGATAGCTAAAGTTATAACAAAGGGTAAGACTAGAGAAGAAGCTATACAAAAAATGAAAAGAGCTTTAAATGAATTTGTTATAGAAGGAATTAAAACTAATATAGATTTTCATATGGAGCTTTTAGAAAACGAAGATTACTTAAATGGAGATTTTGATACATCATTTATAAATAATAAAATATTAAAATAAGCTTTTGAAAGGAAGATTAATATGGATTTATTTAAAAACAAAAAAAGTCCTAATAATATAGATAAAAAAAATGGAAAACAAAAGCTTTTTGCAAAACCAGAAGTACCAACAGGACTTTGTATAAAATGTAGTGGTTGTGGAACTACTATATATTCCAAAGAACTAGGCTTATATAACATTTGTCCAGAATGTAACTTTTATTTTAGATTATCTGCTAGAGATAGAATAAAAACTATTGCCGATAAAAATATTTTTGTAGAATTTGATAAAGATATGCACGCAAAAAATCCTTTAAATTATCCTAACTATGATGAAAAAATTCAAAATTTAAAAGAAAAAATAGGTCTTAATGACGCTGTAGTTACTGGTAAATGTCAAATATATGGTAAAGATTGCGTACTATGTGTAATGGATTCTAGATTTATAATGGGTAGTATGGGTTCTGTCGTAGGTGAAAAGATAACAAGAGCTTTTGAATATGCAACAGAACATAAATTGCCTATTATTATATTCACAGCATCTGGTGGTGCTAGAATGCAGGAAGGTATAGTATCTCTTATGCAAATGGCAAAAGTTAGTGCTGCTGCTAGCAGACATTCTGATGCTGGTCTTTTATATGTAACTGTCTTGACAGATCCTACAACAGGAGGTGTTACAGCAAGCTTTGGTATGCTTGGCGATATAATCTTAGCTGAACCTAACACACTTATTGGCTTTGCTGGTCCTCGAGTTATAGAACAAACTATTAAACAAAAATTACCTGAAGGTTTTCAAAAAGCTGAATTTTTATTAGAACACGGATTTGTAGATGCTATTGTTGAAAGGCAAAATATTAAAAAGACTTTATCTACTATATTAAAAATACACAAAAAATCTGTATAAAACTAATTTAATACTTATTGTAAAAAGTTTTGATTATATGATTTTAATGACTATATAAAATAAACAAAATACAAAATTATTAATCAAAATTAATAAATTGACCAATTAATTAAAAATTAGGAGGTATTAAAATGTCGACTGCTTTTGAAACAGTTAGATTAGCAAGACGAGTAACTAGACCTAATGCTAAAGAATATATAGACTATATATTTACAAATTTTATAGAATTCCATGGAGATAGGGTGTATAAAGATGATAAGGCTGTCATAGGTGGTATTGCTCTTTTAGACCATCATCCAGTTACTATTGTTGGTATACAAAAAGGGTCTACAATAGAGGAAAATATAGAAAGAAACTTTGGCTCACCTCATCCAGAAGGATATAGAAAAGCATTAAGGCTTATGAAACAAGCTGAAAAATTTAATAGACCTGTAATAACTTTTATAAATACATCTGGTGCATACTGTGGAATAGGCGCTGAAGAGCGTGGACAAGGCGAAGCTATTGCAAGAAACCTTTTTGAAATGGCTAATTTAAAAGTCCCTATTATAGCTATAGTTATAGGTGAAGGTGGTAGTGGTGGTGCTTTAGCTCTTGGTGTAGCTGATAAAGTATGGATGCTTGAAAACTCTGTTTATTCTATATTATCTCCAGAGGGGTTTGCAAGTATTTTATGGAAAGATGCAACAAAAGCTCCAGAAGCCGCTGAACTTATGAAAATAACAGCTAAAGACCTTTTAGAACTAGGTATTATAGAAAAAGTTATTCCTGAAGTAGATGGTGGTGTAGAAATGGACTTTATGTATACTGCACACATTTTAAAAGAAGAGCTTATAAAAGAAATAAATAACCTTTTAAGTATAGATAAAAATAAACTACTAGATAATAGATACGCTCGTTTTAGAAAAATGGGTGAGTTTCAAGAATTTTAATAATATAACTCTATTTTTTTAACATTTATAAATGTATAAAATATTAAAAAATCAACATATTGTAAATCATATTTATATTTGATAAAATATAACAAATCTAATGAGGTGATATTATGAACAATTTATTAATTATCGTAGACTATCAATATGATTTTGTTGCAACTGATGGACTTTTAACAGCTGGTAAATCTGCTCAAATTATAGAAGATAATATATATACTATATCTAATACATATATAAAAAATAAACAAGATCTAATATTTACATTAGATACACATATTAAAGAAGAATGGAATATACATCCAGAAAGTAAAAGCTTTAATATACATTGTGAAAAAGGTACAAAAGGATATGAACCTTACGGTAAATTAAAAGAAGTTTTATCTTATGAAAATTGTAAAACATTAGAAAAAAAAGGCTACTCTCCTAAAACACAAGATATCGAAGAAATAATAAATAATTATGATAATATAGAACTATGTGGTGTTGTTACAGATATATGTGTTTTACAAACAGCTATTATACTTTATAATACCTGTGTTAATATGGGAAAAAATATTAAATTTAAAATAAATTCTAATGCTTGTGCCTCTTTTAATGAACAAGGCCATACGTTCGCTATTGAATATATGAAAAATATTCTTGGATTTGAAATTATTTAAGTAGCAATATATAAAATTATATGATAAATCTAAAAAATTTGAAATAATAGAAATATATCTTCTTTTATAAATGTTGGTAATGTATCTACTCCTATACTTACTAAAAATGATAATATTTATACTAATGTTTATGTAAATACTGCCTAATCTTTAGGTATAGTGCTAAAAGAAAAACAATTGCAAATATGATTACAAATAATGAAAATGAAATAAATAAAAATGTCTTTTAAAAAATGAGTATAAAAAATAGCTTATTCTAAAAAAGACATAAGAAGAAAAAAATAATGCAAGTGAAAATTTATACGACATACCTGGTGGTAGAATGGAATATAGTGAGGACATAATAGATACACTTGTTAGAGAGGTTTTTGAAAAAACCGACATTAAACTTAAGTTAAATCAAATAGAAAAAATACTAAATGCTAAATCTATTATTAGAAAAGATGGATTAAATTTAGTTGTTATTACATATATTGCCAATATAAAAAATTGCAGTGTTAAAATTAGCTCAGAACATAGTGAATTTTATTGGATTGATAAAAATTTTAAAAATTTACCTAGATGAATAATAAACATTATATCTATGGTAGAAACAAAGGCTACTTAATTAAGTAGCCTTTGTTTCTTTTAAAATCTTTATCACTTATTAACTATTGTTATAAAATAAATCAATTATTTTAATTTTTCTTCTATTAATTTGGCTAATTTTTTAGCCTCTGTTTCTAAAACATTTTGGTCATTTCCCTCTATCATAACTCTAACTAAAGGTTCTGTTCCAGAAGGTCTTATTAAAACTCGACCATTACCTTCAAACATTTTTTCAAGGTTATCAATTGCATTTTTTATATCTTCATTTTCAAGATAGCTATATTTATTTTTATTATTAACTTTAGCATTAATAAGAACCTGTGGTAAAACTTTTATAATATTCCTAAGCTCTGACAATGTTTTACCCGTTTTTTTCATAACTTCTAAAGTTTTAATAGCAGTTAATAGTCCATCACCTGTTGTGTTATAATCTAAATATATAATATGTCCAGATTGTTCTCCACCAAAATTAAGTCCTTTTAAAAGCATTTCTTCTAAAACATATCTATCTCCTACTTTTGTTTTTAAAATATTTATATTGTTTTTTTCACCCATTATAAAAAGACCTAAATTACTCATAATAGTAGCTACAATAGTATTCTCTTTAAGTTTTCCTTGTTCTTTAAGATAGTTGCCACATATGGCCATTATTTCATCTCCGTCTACTATGCTTCCATTTTCATCTACCAAAAGACATCTATCTCCATCGCCATCAAAGGCTATACCTATGTTAGATTTATTATTTAAAACTTCTTTACATAAACTTT
This sequence comes from uncultured Eubacteriaceae bacterium, assembly GCA_946495765.1. GTDB lineage: Bacteria > Bacillota > Clostridia > Lachnospirales > CAG-274 > Tyzzerella. The sequence goes on along the minus strand of CAMMEG010000008.1, from coordinate 8,434 downwards.
CCATATGGGTAGAGCCACAATTATCATTTATATTTATTCCATTAGGCTCTCTAAATATAACATTGGTATTGGCTTTTAATTGTTCAAAAAGTATAGGAGCAACTTGGTATGTTGCACCATTAGCACAATCTATAGTAATATTTAATCCTTCAAAATTAGTAGATATTGTATTTTTTAAAAACTCTACATAGTCTTCAATAGCTTCTTCCTTTACTTGTTTATACCCTAAATCTTTACCCTCTACATAAGGTATTTTATCATAGTTATTATCTATATAATCTTCTATTTCTTGTTCTATATTATCATTAAGCTTAAAACCATCACTATTAAAAAATTTTATACCATTATCTTGAAAAGGATTATGACTAGCACTTATCATAACACCAGCATCTGCATTATATTTTTTAACAAGATATGCTACTGCTGGTGTAGGTATAATACCTAAAGATATAACTTTAGCACCAACAGAGCACATACCAGCTATAAGACTTGCCTCTAACATATCACCAGATATTCTTGTATCCATACCAACAACAATAGTTGGATTATGTTGATTTTGTTTATTTAAGACATATGCCCCTGCTCTTCCAATTTTATAAGTAAGCTCTGGAGTAAGTTCTATATTAGCAATACCACGGACACCATCTGTGCCAAAATATTTTCCCATTTTGTATCCTCCTATCAAAACATTTATTATCTGTTTTTTATTTTTGTATAAAAATATTATCTATAATTAATATTTATTATAACATTTACAATATTTTTATTCAATGATTTTATATTATTCAATATGCTTAATATTACTAAAGTACTTAAATTTAAAAAATAGATCTAATCCATTAATATTAGTCAATTTATATTATTATTAAAAGTCATAGCTTAATTTAAAAAAAGAAAAGGCACCATATGGTGCCTTTCAGAAAAGAGAGAATTTTGAGGTTAGCCCTTATAAGGGCTAGGAGAGGAGTATCTATATCAATTAAAAACTTGTAAACTAATTTGTATTAGGGAGAAACTTAACTTTAATATTTTTTAGTTCTCCATTTCTAATAAATTTTAACTTAACGGTGTCACCAACTTTATACTTTTTAATTTCTTCTACTAATTGAGAAGAACTAAGTATAGGTACATCATTTACACTTGTAATAATATCACTTGATTTAAGCCCTGCTTTGTCTGCTGAACCATTTGATACAACTTCTACTATTAAAGCACCCACTGAAATATCTTGATTACCTACATTTGCATTTTTCACGTCTGTAACAGTAACTCCTAAAGAAGTTGGATTTAAATTGCTCATTATATCTTCTATAATAGGCATTGCTACAGAAGAACCTATTGTATAAGCAATATTTTCAACATTATTATCGGCAACTTTTGCAGTATTTATACCTATAACTTCACCTTTTAAGTTAATTAATGCACCACCACTATTACCAGGATTTATAGCAGCAGTAGTTTGTAAAACATTTAACTGTTTATTATTAGCAACTATGTCAGTAGATGTTGAACTTATCATACCAAATGTTGAAGTAATACCTTCACCTAAAGTATTTCCAATTGCTATAACATAGTCACCTACCATAACATCTGTTGAATTAGCAAAGTTTGCTACACGAATATTATTTATATCTTGACTATCTAAATTATCATAACTAATTGATAAAACAGCTAAGTCTGAATTTATATCTTTTCCTACAAGTTTAGCTTGAATTGGATCATTATCATCTATAGCTATTCCTATTGTATTAGCATTTTTTATAACATGATAATTAGTAACAATAAATATATCTGTTGATGTTTTATGAAAGATAATACCTGAACCGGCTCCTTCATATTGTGTAGCACCTCTAAACCAATCTACACTATTTGTTAAAGTTGTTATACTTACAATAGATGGTCTTACATTTTCTATTATAGTTTTTACTAAATCATTAGATGTTTCTATAATGTTATTATCATCTACTGAAGTTTCTATTATACTATCATTAGCATAATTAGGGATAACTATATTTTTACAAAATACATAAGTAAAGCTAATAGCTAATCCTAATATTAAACAAAAAGCAACTGAACCTACATATATAAAAAATTTTTTAAAAAGTTTTAATATTTTATTTTGTTTTTTAATTTCTTCTTTATAAAATGTATGTGCTCCATTAGTACTATCGTTCTTTACTAAATTATGATTATCATTCATAATATGTCCTCCCTATATATATAATAAATCAAATAAATGAATAAATTATGAATTAAATGTTAACAATTTAAAATTATTTTTTAATTTATATAAAATGATTTTTAAAAAGAAGTATTAGACGGTGTTAATGTTACATTTAAAGTCATTTTTTCAACGCCTTTTCTAATAATATCAAAAGATACTGTATCATTGGCTTTACAATTGTTTATAGCAACAGAAAGGTCATCTACACTTTTTATTGCTTTGCCATTAAAGCTTGTTATTATATCTCCAGCTTTAAGACCTGCTCTTTCTGCATTGCTGTCTTGCTCTACTTCAACTACTATAACCCCATCAGTATTTAATCCATATATATATTTAACATTTTCTGTTATAGTTTTTCCCATTATACCAAAATATGGTCTTTGTACATATCCATTGTTTATAATTTGATCTACTATATCTATAGCTATATTTGAAGGAATAGCATATCCAATTCCTTCTATAGCAGAACTAGATAATTTAGCTGTATTTATACCTACAACTTGACCATCTGTATTCATTAGGGCCCCACCGCTATTACCAGGATTTATAGCTGCATCTGTTTGTATCACAGTAAGATTTTTACCGTCTATATTTATTTGTTTATTTTGTGCACTTATCATACCTTGAGTCATTGTTTTTCCTCTACCTAAAGCATTACCTATTGGAAAAACAAAATCTCCCACCTCAACAGTATCAGAGTCTGCAAATTCAGCAACTGTAATATTTTCTATACCAGCTTTATTCATAGCCTGCTTACTTACACTAAGAACAGCTAAATCTGAACTAGGATCTGTACCAACAAGATTAGCTTCTACTTGTTCTTCTCCGGTTACAGATATTGTAACATATTGAGCATCTTCTATAACATGATTATTTGTTATAATATAAACTTTATCTCCATCTACTTTATAAATAATACCTGAACCAGAACCTAAATCTTGTAACTCACTGTAAAAAAATCCACTAGCAACTTTTGTAGATATATTTACAACAGAATCTCCTACTTCTTTAAAAATAGAAGATGCACTAGCAGAAGTAAGCATAATATTTTCTTTTGAACTTGCCTCTGTTATCTCTGGAACTTGAAATTTAAAATTAGACTGCTCTTGTTTAGAAATAATATTTTTTGATACTATAGCACCAGCTCCTACACCTATACCTAAAAATAGAAAACAAGATGCAACAGCACTAGATTTTAAAAATACTTTAGTTACTTTTTTTCTTCTTTGCTTATTTTTTTCTTTTTTTTCAAATCTTTCTTTAATTATTAAAGCTTTCATTTCTTCTTTTTGTATATCTTCTAATGTTTTTTCTTGATTATTTTCTGTATATATTTTTTCTATATTTTGTATATTATCTTTATTAATATATAAATTTTCATCTATTATATCCTGCTTATTAGATATATTAGTGCCATCACCTATATAATTCATATTATTATCTATGTTATTAATTTTATCTTTATCTGTACTCATAATTATACCTCCAAAACTCATTTGCTAATTTATATTATTATTATATATACATAATTTGAATAAAATATTAATAATATGTAAACAATTGTAATAAATTTTAAAATTAAATATATATAAGTAATAAATATTATAACTATAAGTTTTGCTGGTAATTATAAATTTAATATTATTATAAAGTATATTTAATAAAATAAAGTTATAACCAAAACTTTAATTATTTTATAATTAAAATATCTATTTACATTTTTGATTTATAAAAATAAAAAAGATTAGAATAATCTAATCTTTTTTATTTTCCGCCCATACTACCCTTAATATATTAACAAATATAATTATATACTAATACTATCATCCCCCAATGATAATATATATTAGTATATGCCCCCAAATAAGTATTAACAAATAAAATACTTTTTATATCTAAAAAGTATTTTTAAAAATCTTTTTTTAGAAAAAAAAGAGCTCTGTTTTGGCTACCATACAGAACTTGTTAATAAATATGAAATATTAATACTATATCATAATCTTAATATTATATATTATAAATAAGTTTGGTAACCCAGCCATCATATGTAAAACATTTAGACCTGTGGCTTTGCGTCCTTATTTTTCAATAAGTTTGCCTTTTTTCAATTTATTTTAAAAACTACAAAATAATAATGTAATTAGTATCTTAATTACATTATTATTTTATCACACTAATTTATACTAGTCAACATATATAATAATAATTTTTTAGTAATATTATTATATAAAATTATATATTTTTGACAAATATTTTTATAAATTTATTTTAGAAAGCTGGAACTACAGCACCTTGATATTTTTCTTCTATAAAAGTTTTTACTTCTTCACTTGTTAAAGCTTTGTATAATGCTTGTATTTCTGGTTTTGTTTCATTACCTTCTTTAACAACTAATATATTAGCAAAAGGCGAATCACTTCCTTCTATTGCTATTGCATCTACCATAGGATTAAATCCTGCTTCTAAAGCATAGTTTGTATTTATAACAGACATTTTTACATCGTCTAAAGCTCTTGGAAGTGCTGCTGCATCCATTTCTATAATTTCAAGATTTTTAGTGTTTTCTTCTATATCAAATATAGTAGCTTTATCGCCAACACCTTCTTTTAATTTTATAACACCATTACTCTCTAAAAGAAGTAATGCTCTAGCACCATTTGTTGCATCATTAGGTACTGCAATCTTATCCCCATCTACTAATTCATCTAAAGATTTTATACTTTTAGAATAAATACCCATTGGTTCTGTATGTACTGATCCAACAGAAGTTAGCTTTTCTCCTGTTTCTTCAATATAATTATTTAAATAAGACATATGTTGAAAGAAATTAGCATCTATTTCTTCTGCTGTTAAACTTGGATTTAATACAGTATATTCAGAAAATTCTTTTATATTAAGAGTAATGCCCTCTTGAGCTAAATTATCTACTACTTCATTTAATATTTCTGCATGTGGTACACTCGTTGCTCCAACTGTAATAGTTGTTCCTTCTTCAGTATTAGCACTTTCTGTACTAGATTGAATGTTATCTGTTGATTGTCCACTTTCATTTGTAGAACTACAAGCTGTAAGCCCAAAACAAAGGGTTAAAGCTAATAAAGATGTTGTTAATAGTTTTTTCATAATACATTACCTCTTTTCTTTTTAATATATATTTAACTTATTAGACTTTTTTATTAATAAGCCTATTTTTTATTTAATTTTTTGCATAAAATATTACCTATTGTTTGCACTATTTGTACTAATATAACCATTAGTACAACACTTATTATTAATATATCATCTCTATATCTTTGATATCCATATGTAATAGCAATACTTCCAAGTCCGCCTCCACCAATAGTTCCAGCCATAGCTGAATACCCTATTATACTTATAATTGTAGTAGTAATGGTAGACATAATAGATGATATACTCTCAGGTATTAATACTTTATATATTATTTGCCATTCACTAGCTCCCATAGATATAGAGGCTTCTACAACACCTTTGTCTATTTCTTTTAAACAAGATTCAATCATTCTGGCTACAAAAGGTGTCGCTGCTACCGTTAAAGGTACTATAGCTGCTTTAGAACCTAAAACTGTTCCTACAATAAATTTTGATAAAGGAAATACTGCAATCATTAATATTACAAATGGAATACTTCTTCCAATATTTATTATGACTCCTAAAACTCTATTTATAAATATATTTTCTAATATACCATCTTTTTCTGTTATGTATAAAATAACACCTATAATTATACCTAACAAAATAGAAAAAAGGCTAGAGAAAAATACCATATATAACGTTTCATTGAGAGATGGCAAAACTATTTTTTTAAGTTGCATTAAATATTCAGAATTAATATTCATATTCTACCTCCTCTACTAAAACATTATTTTCTTTTAAATAATTTATAGCATCTTTTATATTATCATTTTCTCCTGTTATTTTTATAACAAGTGTACCTATTAAAGTGTCATCCATATGTTGTATATTACCTAATAAAATAGATACCTCTACATTATACTTTACTATCATTTTAGAAATATAAGGTGAAGTAGATTTTTCTCCTATAAATATTGCTTTTATAACAACTCCTTCACCATCTAATGCTTTTTTGTAAATATCATTTTCTAATTTTACATCAACTGAATCAAAAAAACTTTTTGCTATTTTAGTTTTTGGATTTATAAATATATCTGATATTAATCCACATTCTGCTATTCTACCCTCTTCTAATATAGCTACTCTGTTACAAATATGCTTTATAACATCCATTTCATGAGTTATTATAATAATAGTAATACCTAATTTTTTATTTATATTTTTTAAAAGGTTTAAAATAGATTTTGTAGTTTCAGGGTCTAAAGCACTTGTTGCTTCATCACAAACAATAATGCTAGGGTTATTAGCTATAGCTCTAGCTATACCTACTCTCTGCTTTTGTCCACCAGATAACATAGAAGGATACATATTTTTTTTCTCATTAAGTCCAACAAGCTCTAAAAGTTCATTTACTCTTTTATCTATAAAATCTTTTGGTTTATTGTCTATACGCATAGGGAAAGCTACATTTTCATAAATAGTAGAATTCATTAAAAGGTTGAAATGTTGAAACACCATACCAATTTTTTTTCTAGCCTGTCTAAGTTCTTTTTTAGATAGCTTTATTATCTCTTGACCATCTATTTTTATGCTTCCACTTGTAGGGGTTTCTAATAGGTTTATACATCTTACAAGAGAACTTTTACCAGCACCACTAAGACCGATTATACCAAAAATCTCACCCTTTTCTATATGTAAATCTATACCTTTTAGTGCACTAACGACATTTTCTCCCTGTCCATATGTTTTAACAAGCTTTTCTATTAAAACCATCTTTTCACCTCACTTATTAGACTAAATTTTTATATTTAATAGTTATTAAATTTTACTTAAATAAATATTTATTTTTGTATTATATCACTATATATATATTTGTCAAGTTAAACATAAATTATATTTAATTTTTATATAATTAATATTATAATAATTTTGTATAATTTTAGAGATAAATACTATATTTATGTATCTATCTCTAAACATGAATAATATTATTTAATTAAATAATGCTTTAGAAAACTCTTTAGCATCAAATGGTCTTAAATCTTCTATACCTTCCCCTACACCAATAAATCTAACTGGTATTTTTAACTCATTTTTTATAGCTATAACAACTCCACCTTTAGCTGTACCATCTAATTTTGTAAGGACAATACCTGTAATATCTGATACTTCACTAAATAGTTTTGCTTGTTGCAGAGCATTTTGACCTGTTGTAGCATCTAAAACAAGTAAAGTTTCTATTTGAGCATCTGGATTTTCTCTATTTACAATTCTAGCTATTTTTTTAAGTTCCTCCATAAGATTTTTTTTGTTATGTAACCTACCTGCCGTGTCACATATTAAAATATCTGCTCCTCTAGCTTTGCCTGCTTGTATAGCATCAAAAACAACTGCTGCTGGATCTGAACCTTCTTGGTGCTTTATAACGTCTATACCGCTTCTTTCACCCCATACTTGTAATTGGTCTATAGCGGCTGCTCTAAAAGTATCACCTGCTGCTAATATTACTTTTTTGCCTTCTCTTTTATAATTATTCGCAAGCTTTCCTATAGTGGTTGTTTTCCCTACTCCATTTACACCTATAATAAGTATTACAGTAGGAGATTTTAAACTAAATTCTTCTATATTTTCTTCTAATATATTTGATATAACTCTAATTATTACATTTTTAATTTCTGATACTTCTTTTATTCTTTCTTCTTTCACAATTTCTCTAACTTTGTTCATTATATAAACAGAAGTTTCTACGCCTATATCTGACATAATAAGAGACTCTTCTAATTCTTCAAAAAGTTCTTCGTCTATTTTGGTAAAACTACTTAAAACTTGCTCTACACCATTTAATATGCTATCTCTAGTTTTAGATAGTCCCATTTTTATTTTAGCAAAAAACCCTTTCTTTTTAGGCTCTTCCTCTGCCTCTTCTTCTTTTTTTTCTTCTAAAGTATTTAAAATATCTTCTTTTTTTTTTATGTCTTTAAATTTTTCTATGTCTTGTTCTTCTTCACTTATGTCTTCTATTTCTTGTGTTTCTTCTTCACTTATGTCTTCTACTTCTTGTATTTCTTCTTCACTTATGTCTTCTACTTCTTGTATTTCTTCTTCACTTATGTCTTC